>DASWQJ010000028.1:0-9478 GCA_036403795.1 Stenotrophomonas sp. | reverse complement strand
CGTGAACGGGTGGTGCACCGCCCCCCAGCGCGCCTCGTCCTCGTCCCACTCGAACATCGGGAAGTCGGTGACCCACAACGGGCGCCATGCCGCAGCGACGAGCCCGAAGTCCCTGCCGGCCTTCAGGCGCAGCGCACCCATGAAGTCGGACACCTTGTTGTAGCCGCCGGCACCGAAGAACACGATATCGCCACTGCCGGCGCCGACTTGCACGATGAGCGCGGCGAAATCGGCCTCCGCGAAGAACTTGGCGATCGGCGAGCTGACCTCGCCGCTTTCGGCGATCTTGATGTAGGCCAGGCCCTTGGCGCCGTACTTGGCGGCGTGGGCGGCGTATTCGTCGATCTGCTTGCGCGACAGCGAGGCGCCGCCGGGAATGCGCAGCGCAGCCACGCGGCCTTCAGGATCGTTGGCGGCGCTGGTGAAGGCGGCGAATTCGCTGCCCTTGACCTGCTCGGCCACGTCGACCAGCTCCAGCTCGATGCGCAGGTCCGGCTTGTCCGAGCCGTAGCGACGCATCGCCTCGGCCCAGGTCATGCGCGGGAACTGCGCGGCCAGCTCGACGTCGACCACTTCCTTGAAGATCGTGCGGATCATCTCTTCCACCGCGTCCTGCACGTCGCGCTCGCGCACGAAGGCGAACTCCATGTCCAGCTGGGTGAACTCGAGCTGGCGGTCGGCGCGCAGCGCCTCGTCGCGGAAGCAGCGCGCGATCTGGTAGTAGCGATCAAACCCGGCCACCATCAGGATCTGCTTGAACAGCTGCGGCGACTGCGGCAGGGCGTAGAACTCGCCCGGATGCATGCGTGCCGGCACCAGGAAATCGCGCGCACCTTCCGGCGTGGCCTTGGTCAGGATCGGGGTCTCGATGTCCTGGAAGCCGCGCCCGTCCAGATAACGTCGCAGCGACTGCACCAGCTTGATGCGGGTGCGCTGCATGCGCTGCATCTCAGGGCGGCGCAGGTCCAGGTAGCGATACTTCAGGCGCGTTTCCTCACCCGGGTTTTCATGGGCGTGGAAGGGCAGCGGCTCGGCCTTGTTGAGTACGGTGATGCGGGTGGCGATCACTTCGACCTGGCCGGTGCGGATCTTGTCGTTGACGGCGTGGCGCGCGCGCACCACCCCCTCGACCTGCAGCACGTCTTCGTAGCCCAGGCTGGCGGCGACCTTGAACACCTCGGACTCGGCACTGCCCTCGGCGCCCGGTTCGACCGTCACCTGCACGATGCCTTCGTGGTCGCGCAGGTCGATGAAGCACACGCCGCCCAGGTTGCGGGCCACGTCGGTCCAGCCGGCCAGGGTGATGGTTTGGCCGATCAAGGTCTCATCGACCAGGCCGCAAAAATGGGTACGCATCGCAACTCCGCAGGGGGCCGGCGCAGGCCGCGCCGGAAAGCCTTCTATTTTGGGGCCCAGCCCGCCAACCGGGCAAATCGCCCGCCAGTCACGATCCGTTGGCGGAGACCGCGGCTATATTCCGCCATCGCCAACCTGAACACGACGAGGCCTGCCATGAATCTTCGCCCGACCCTACTGGCCCCCGCCCTCGCCGCGGCCGGCCTGTTGCTGGCCTACGCCACCCCGGCCGCCGCCCAGCAACGCGGCTTCCAGGGCCAGACGGTGACCTGTTCCAGCAACAACAACCGCCGCAACCAGTGCGCCACCTCGTTTTCGGGCAATGCCGTGCTGGTTGAGAACCTGTCCGGCACGCGCTGCGTGGAAGGCAACAACTGGGGCAGCGGCCGCGGCTTTGTGTGGGTGGATGGCGGATGCCGGGCCCGTTTCGGGGATTCGCGCGGCGGCGGCTGGGGCGGTGGTGGCAGTGGCGGCACGATCCGCTGCGAAAGCACGGACCGGCGCCAGCGCCAATGCAACACCGGCTGGCGCGGCGCGGTGCTGGTGCGCCAGCTGTCCGATACGCGCTGCATCGAGGGCCGCAGCTGGGGCTTCCGCAACGGCAGCGTGTGGGTCAGTGATGGTTGCCGCGGCGAGTTTGCGGAAGGCCGTGGCGGTGGCGGCGGCAACTGGGGCGGCGGTGGCGGCGGCAATTCGAACTTCACCGTGACCTGCAGCAGCGACGACCAGCGCCGGCGCTATTGCAACTGGGATCGCCGCCAAGGCCGCCCGGTGGTGGTCCAGCAGCTTTCCAGTACGCGGTGTATCGAAGGGCGCAACTGGGGCACCGACGGCAATCGCCTGTGGGTGGATGGCGGTTGCCGGGCGCGCTTTGGCACACGCTGAAGCGGGCGTCTGCGTCCTCGGAACCCTGCCTGCGGGCTGAGCCCGCGGGCAGTCGCCGCAGCGGTGTAGGGAAAGATCAGTCCGCGGCTGGCTTTGCCGGCGCGGGCTTGGCGGGCGCGGCCGCCGACGCGGGCGCCGCGGCGGCAGCCGGCTTCGATTCCCCACCCGAAGCGGCCGGAGCGGCCGCATTGCCGCCGTCGGCCAGATTCCGCTTCTTGTCGCCGTCCTTCTTGAAGTCGGTCTCGTACCAGCCTCCGCCGGCCAGGCGGAACGAGGGCGCGGTGATCTGGCGCTTGACCGCGGTCGCACCGCAGGACGGGCAAACCTCCGGATCGGGATCGGACAACTTCTGCAGGCGGTCGAAGCTGTGTCCGCAATCGGCACAGCGGAAGGCGTAGATCGGCATGGGGGGATGGCTAGAGAACGGTTGCCGGCGATCTTAGGGCAAAGCCGCCGCTTTCAACCCTTCTGTGCTGCGAACCGGCCTCCATCGCCCGCCAACGCTCAGCCAAGGACCGCGGCGACGGCGGCCGCGGCGTCGCGAAGGGCCGCATTCTGCGCGTCCTGATCGACCCGGGCACCCTGCAGATAGGCCGTCAGCAGCACGGGCGCCCGCCCGCCGGGCGGCCACAGGATGGCGATGTCGTTGGTGATGTCCTCGCCATTGGAGCCGGTCTTGTCTCCCGCTTTCCAGCCGTTCGGCAACCCCGCGCGCAGACGTGCGTTGCCGGTACGGTTGTCGCGCAGCCATTGGATCAGTTGCTGGCGGGAGGTCGCGGAGAGCGCGTCCCCCAGCAACAGGCGCCGCAGATTGGCGGCCATGGCGGCAGGCGTGGTGGTGTCGCGATCGTCGCCCGGGGTGAAATGGTTGAGCTCGGGCTCGTTGCGGTCGCTGCGGGTCACCGTGTCTCCGTGGGCGCGCAGGAACGCGGTCAGGCCTGCCGGGCCATCGACCAGCGGAAACAACAGGTTGGCGGCCGCGTTGTCACTCCAGATGAGGGTCGCCTCCGTCAGCCCGGCCACGCTCATGCCTGTCGGCCCCACGTGTTCGCGCGTGGTGGGCGAGTTGCCCAGCAGGTCGGAGGCGGCGATGGGCACGCGCCGTTCCAGCGACAGTCGCCCCGCATCGACCCGGGCCAACACGGCGCCCGCCAATAGAAATTTGAAGGTGCTGCACATCGGGAACCGCTCGTCGTCGCGCTGTCCGGCCAAGCGCCGGCCGCCGGCATCGTGCAGGGCCAGGCCCAGCCGGCCACCGCTGTCGCGCTCGATCCTTCGCCAGGCCGCGACGAGGTCGGCGCTCGCCAGCCGCGGGAGTTTTGCCCACCCCAAGGGAGCCGCCGCCGCGGTCGCCGCCAGCGCGGCACACTGCAGGAACCTTCTTCTGGTGTGCATCATGACCTCCCGGGAAAGGGCGCAGTATCGATGGCTTGACCCCGACCCACCAGCGAGGTTATTCAAGGTGAGCCATTAGCCTTGCTCATGCCTGTCGATGCCCGTCCCTCGTCTCCCCTTGAACGCCTTGCGCGCCTTTGAGGCGGCCGCCCGCCACCAGAACCTGACGCGCGCGGCCGCCGAACTGTTCGTGAGCCAGGCCGCGCTCAGCCACCAGATCAAGTCGCTGGAAACCCGATTGGGCGTGGTGCTGTTCCATCGCCTGCCCCGCGGCGTGGCACTGACCGATGAAGCCGCCGCGCTGTATCCGGTGCTCAACGACTGCTTCGAACGCATCGGGGCGACGCTGGAGCGTTTCGCGCAAGGTCGCTACAGGCACACGTTGTCGGTCGGCGTGGTGGCTACGTTTGCCACCGGCTGGTTGTTGCCACGACTGGCCGCTTTCTCCACGGCTCACCCGGACATCGAGTTGCGCCTCAACACGCACAACAACCGCATCGATCTGGCGGGGGAAGGGCTGGAGCTCGCGATCCGTTTTGGTGAGGGCGACTGGCAGGGCCAGGTGGCAACGCCCGTGCTGGAGACCCCCTTTTCGCCGCTGTGCGCGCCCGGCGTGGCGGCCCGCCTGCGCGAGCCCGCCGACCTGGCCCGCACCACGCTGTTGCGCACCTACCGCAGTGACGAGTGGTCGCGCTGGTGGAAATCGGTCGGCTTGCCGGCGCAGGAGGCGCGCGGACCGGTATTCGACTCTTCGTTGGCGCTGGCTAGCGCGGCCGCCGCCGGTGCCGGCGTGGCCTTGC
The DNA here is from genome assembly GCA_036403795.1 of Stenotrophomonas sp. Lineage (GTDB taxonomy): Bacteria > Pseudomonadota > Gammaproteobacteria > Xanthomonadales > Xanthomonadaceae > Stenotrophomonas_A. Next base: position 5,042 of record DASWQJ010000028.1, on the reverse strand, counting down.
TGCCGTTGCGGCTATTCGAGCAGGACCTGGCCAGCGAGCGGTTGGTGCAGCCGTTCAAGGCTACCGTCGACCTGGGCGGTTACTGGTTGACGCGCCTGCGTTCACGACCCGAGAGCGAGCCGGCACGGCGATTTTGCGAGTGGCTGCAAGCCCAGGCCGCTGAGTAGGACTGGGCCGTCCGGGCCGCGGCCCATCGTTCAGCCCATCATCTCCAGCCACTGCTGCTCGGCCTGGGCCAGCTGGGCGGCGGCGGTTTCCCGATCACGGCCCAGTGCGGCCATGCGCGCGGTGTCGGCGTAATGCACGGGGTCGGCCAGCTGGCGATCCAGCTCGGCGAGCAGTCCTTCCAGTTCGCCCACGCGCTTTTCGGCCACCGCGAGCTTCTGCGGGTTGACGGCCTTTTTGGGTGCCGGCGGCAGCGCAGGCGTGGGCGGCGGCGGTGTGGGCGCGGCCTCCGCCATGCGGGTCTTGGTGCCTTGGGCGGCCGGTCGGCTGCGCAGCCAGGCCGCGTACTCATCCAGGTCGCCGTCGAACGGCTCGACGGTACCGTCGGCCACACGCCAGAAGGTGTCGCAGACCAGGCCAATCAGGTGGCGGTCGTGGGAGACCATCACGATGGCGCCTTCGAAATCGCTCAGCGCCTCGGCGAGCGCTTCGCGCATTTCCAGGTCCAAGTGGTTGGTCGGCTCATCGAGCAGCAGCACGTTGGGCTGTTGCCAGGCGATCAGCGCCAGCGCCAGGCGTGCACGCTCACCCCCGGAAAATCCATCGACGGTTTCGAAAGCCCGGTCGCCGGGGAAATTCCACTTGCCCAGGAAGTCGCGGAACAACTGCGTCGAGGCGTCCGGGGAGATATCGCGGAAGTGGTCGATCGCCGATTGCCCCTCATGCAGCGACTCGACCGTGTGCTGGGCGAAGTAGCCGATGCGCAGGTCTGGATGGGCATTGCGCTCGCCCACCAGCGGGGCCAGTTCGCCGACAAGGGTCTTGACCAGGGTGGTCTTGCCGGCGCCGTTGGGGCCCAGCAGGCCGATGCGGTCGCCGGCCTCCAGGCCGAACCCGACGTTGCGCAAGATCACCGTGGCATCGGCACCGGGTGCGGCGGGATAGCCCGCCTCGACATGATCCAGCCGGATCAGCGAGTGCGGCAAGCGGTTGGGCGGCGAGAACTCGATGCGGAACTCGCGCTCGGCGCGCACGGCCTCGGTGCCGGCCAGCTTGGCCAGCCGCTTCATCCGGCTTTGCGCCTGGCGGGCCTTGCTGGCCTGCGCCTTGAATCGATCGATGAAGCTCTGCAGGTGCGAGCGCTCGGCCTGTTCCTTGTCATGCGCAATCTGCTGCTGGCGCAGGTGTTCGGTGCGCTGGCGCTCGAAATCGGTATAGCCGCCGACATAGAGCTTGGCGCCGCCGCCGTGCAGGTGCAGCGTGTGGGTGGCCACGTTGTCGAGGAACTCGCGATCGTGCGAGATCAGCAGCAGCGTGCCGGGATATTTGAGCAGCCATTGCTCCAGCCACAGCACCGCATCCATGTCGAGATGGTTGGTGGGCTCGTCGAGCAGCAGCAGATCCGAGGGCATCATCAGTGCGCGCGCCAGATTCAGGCGCACGCGCCAGCCACCGGAGAACGCCGACACGGCGCGGGAATGCGTTTCGGCTGGAAAGCCCAGGCCGTGCAGCAGCTTGCCGGCGCGGGCATCGGCGTCATAGGCGCCGATTTCAGCCATCTTCTGGTGGGCGTTGGCCACGGCTTCCCAGTCTTCACGCGCGCTGGCCTCGGCCTCGGCACGCAGCACGGCCGATACCTCCGTATCGCCGCCCAGCACGAAGTCCAGCGCCGGATCCGGCAGTGACGGGGTCTCCTGCGCAACGCTGGCGATGCGCACCTTGCCGGGCAGGTCGACATCGCCCTTGTCGGCCTCCAGCTCGCCGCGGATGGCGGCAAACAGGCTGGACTTGCCGGTGCCGTTGCGGCCCACCACGCCGACGCGGTAGCCGGCGTGCATGGCGAGATCGACATTGGACAGGAGCAGACGCTCGCCTCGACGTAAGGCGAAATTTCGCAGGGAAATCATGGGGAGGGTTCTGAAGTAAGGCCAAAATAACGGAAAGGCATGAGGAAATGCTCAGCTTTCCTGTGACCTCATTCTACCGGTAACGAATACTTGACGTATCCGGACCCGGTCGTCGTCACGTTCTCTCCCTCCGGCGGCGGCCCCGGTCCGGTTCCTGATCCTGTTCACCGCCCTCTCCCCCGGGCACCGTCGGAGTTTCCATGCACTACCGCTCGTCGTTGTACGCCGCACCCCTCGCCATTGCCATTGCCGCCGCCCTGGCCACCCCCGCCGCATTCGCCCAGGACGCGCCCGCCGCTTCCACGCCCGCCGCCCCGGCGCCGGCCGCCCGCACGCTGGACACGGTGATCGTCACCGGCACCCGCGTCAGCGACCGCACCGTGGCCGAATCGCAATCGCCCATCGACATCATCAGCGCCGAAGCACTGGCCGCCTCCGGCTCGCCGGAACTGGCGACGGCGCTGGCGCGTGCCCTGCCCTCGCTCAATTTCCCGCGCCCTGCGTTGTCCGATGGCACTAGCGCCGTGCGCCCCGTGCAGTTGCGCGGCCTGTCGCCGGACCAGGTGCTGGTGCTGGTCAATGGCAAGCGCTACCACACCTCCTCGCTGCTCAACATCAACGGCACGATCGGGCGTGGCTCGGCGGCGGTGGACCTGAACACCCTTCCGATTGCGGCGATCGCGCGCGTGGAAGTGCTGCGCGATGGCGCCTCGGCGCTGTACGGCTCGGACGCGATCGCCGGCGTGGTGAACATCGTGCTCAAGGGCGCCGAACAAGGAGGCAGCCTGGAAGCCGGCTATGGCCAGTACTCGGCGGGCGACGGCAAGAACTACCAGTTGTCCGGCGACACCGGCATCGCGCTGGGGGGTGACCGTGGTTGGCTGCACGTGGCCGGCCAGCTCAACCAGCAGGACCTGACCGACCGCGCGCGCCCCTATGCCGGCGCGCCCAGCGCTTCGCAGCCGGCAGTCGGCCAGAAGGCGTTCGTGATCGGCGATCCGGACGTCGATGCGCAGGCCGTGTCGCTCAACAGCGAATTCCAGTTCAGCGACTCGCTGACCGGTTACGCACATGCACTGGCCAGCAACCGCGACATCACCGGCTCGGCATTTTTCCGCGCGCCGGGCAGTACCACGCAGAACATCGCCTCGATCTATCCCAATGGCTTCCTGCCGCAGATCCAGAGCTACTCGAAGGATCGTTCGCTGGTGGCTGGCCTGCGCGGCACGCTGGGCGAATGGAAGTGGGACGCGAGCTACAACTACGGTTACAACCGGCTGGACTTCCATACCCGCAACACGTTGAACGTGAGCCTGGGCCCGACCTCGCCAACCTCGTTCTACGACGGTGCGCTGGAGACGACCCAGAACATCGGCAACCTCGACGTTAGCCGGGTGTTCGATTGGGGCCTGGCGTATCCGGTCAACGTCGCCTTCGGCGCCGAGTACAAGAACGAAAAATGGAACCAGTCGCCCGGCGAGTTGGGCTCCTATTACCAGTCGGGCCAGCTGGCCGGCGGTGCGCAGGGTTTTGGCGGCTATGCTCCCGGCGTGTCGGGCCGGTACTCGCGTGACAGCTACGCGTTGTATGCCGACATCGAGGCCGATGTGACCGACAAGTTCTCTGCCGGCCTGGCCGGCCGCTACGAGGACTACAACGACTTCGGCAGCGAGACGTCCGGCAAGTTGTCGGGCCGCTATGCCTTCACCGACCAGGTCGCGCTGCGCGGCACGGTGTCCACCGGCTTCCGGGCGCCGTCGCTGCCACAGCAGTACTTCCAGACCACCAGTACCACGTTCCTGCCCGCCGACCCCAACCCGTACGAGATCCGGACTTTCCCCGCCAACAGTGCCGTGGCGCAGGCGCTGGGCGCCGAGCCGCTGGAGCCGGAAACCTCCACCTCCTACAGCCTGGGCGTGGTGCTGCAGCCGCTGGATGCGTTGTACGTGACGATCGATGCCTACCAGATCGATGTGGACGATCGCATCGTGCTGTCGTCCAACCTGACCGGCGATGCCGTGCGCAACCTGCTGCAGGACCAGGGCATCTTCGGCATCAACGGTGGCCGTTACTTCACCAACGCGATCGATACCCGCAGTCGCGGCGTGGACGTGGTCGGGCAATATCGTTGGCAGCTGCCGGCGAGTGCGTTCGAGCTGACCGGCAGCTACAGTTATGCCAAGACCGAGGTCACTCGCGTGGCCCCCAATCCGGCAGAGCTGAGCGCCAATGGGCTGAACCTGGAACGGATCGACCGCACCGAGCGCGGCCGCATCGAAGAGGGTTTCCCGCGCGACAAGTTCCTGCTCAACGGCAGCTGGATCGCCGAACACTGGACGTTGTCGCTCGGCGCGACCCGCTATGGCGAATACAGCACGCGCCCGACCGCGGCGGTAAACGACCAGACCTTCGGCGCGAAGTGGGTGGTGGATGCGTCGGCCAGCTACAAGACCGGTGGATGGACACTCACGCTGGGCGCCGACAATCTGCTCAACGAATATCCGGACGAAAACAATTTCGCCAATTCGACGAGTGGGCAGTTTCCGTACAGCAATCTGTCGCCGTTCGGTTTCAACGGGGCTTACGCTTACGGCAAGGTCAATTACCGCTGGTGATGGGTCTGGCTTGCGCCGATGACTAGAGCCCGGGAAACCGGGCTTTTTTTTGGCTCTTCTGCCATCTTGGGGTGAGGGTGCACGGGCTTCCTGGGTGCTTTGGATGGCGGCTTGCGGGGGTTGGGTTTTTGTTCGCGCGACGGGTTTGGGCGGCCCGTTTCTATCGGTCTTCTCCCTTTGGCTGGCGCTTTTGGATCGCGGCTTGCGAGTTGGGTTTTTTTGTTGAGGGCGCGGTGGGTGTTTGGCGGTTGGTTGTAGTGGCTTACGGTGCGGGCCCCGCCCTGTCGGGGTGGTGGGTCGCGGTTCGAGCGGCCATCCATGGCCGCACTCACCGCACGTGGGCCATCCATGGCCC
>DASWQJ010000027.1:0-21261 GCA_036403795.1 Stenotrophomonas sp. | reverse complement strand
GGCGATGGCGCCACCAGCGGCACGCTGGCCGGCAGCATCGAAAACCACGGCCTGGTCGTGTTCGGTAGCGACGCCGATACCGCGTTCGCCGGCGCCATCGATGGTGATGGTGGGCTGCGCAAGCAGGGTGCGGGTACGCTGCTGCTGTCCGGTATCCATGGCTACTCCGGAGGCACCGAGGTGCTTGCCGGCAATCTCCAGGGCAGCACGACGAGCCTGCAAGGTGCGGTGGCCAACCAGGCCACCGTCACCTTCGATCAAGCGAGCGAGGGCACCTATGACGGCGCCATGACCGGAACCGGCACGCTGCGCAAGATCAACGCCGGCACGCTGCGGCTGACCGGCGACAGCAGCGCCTTTGCGGGCAATACCCTGGTCGACGCCGGTCGACTGATCATCGGGATACGCGCCGTCGACCAGACCGTGCTTGGTGGCAACGCGACCGTGGCGGCGGGCGCGATCATTGGCGGCCACGGCACGCTGACCGGCGATCTGCAACTGGCGGCCGGCGCCCACCTTGCGCCCGGCGCCTCGGTGGGAACGCTGACCATCGGCGGCGACGCGAGCTTCGCCCAAGGCAGTGTGCTCGACTTCGATTTTGGTCCCGCGGCCGACGCCGGCGTGGGGGATGGCGCGCGCGTGGGCGGCAACCTGACCTTCGCGGGCACCGGCGCCAGTCTCAACATCGCCGATGCCGGCGCGATGCGGCCGGGCGTGTACCGGCTGTTCGACTACGGCGGCACGCTCTCGGCGAGCGGCAGTGGCATCAGCATCAACAGCCAGCCGGCAGGCATGACGTTTTTCATCCAGAACCTGACCACTGACAAGCAGATCAATCTGCTCAATACCACCGGGGCCATGCTCAACTTCTGGAACGCCAATGGCCTGGCCGATGCCAATGGGCTGGGCGGCGGCGATGGCACCTGGACCAACGCGACCGCGGTGTGGGCCAATGCCGATGGCTCGCTGACCGCGCCCATGCAGCCGCAACCGGGCTTCGGCATCTTCGGCGGCGACGCGGGCACGGTGACGATCGCGCCCACCGCGGGCCCGGTGTCCGCCACCGGATTGCAGTTCCTCAGCGATGGCTATTCGCTGCAAGGCGACCCGCTCACCCTGGTAGCCGATGCGAACGGCGTACCGCAGATCCTGGTATCGGCGAACGCCACCGCGACCATCAGCAACGTGCTTGCCGGCAGCGACGGCCTGGTCAAGGCCGAGGAGGGCACCCTCGTGCTCTCGGGCAACAACACCTATGCCGGCGATACCCGTATCGAAGGCGGCGTGCTGTCGGTGGCGGCCGACTCCGCGCTCGGCCTGGGCGGTCTGGCCATCGACGGCGGTACGTTGCGCGTCACCGGCACCTCGTTTTCCGCCACTCCCCGCGCGGTCACGATGGGGGATCTCGGCGCAGGACTGGACATCGCCGATGCCGGCCACGTCTTCATGCTATCGCAGGCGTTGGGTGGCCTGGGTGCGCTGCACAAGTCCGGTGCCGGCACGCTGGTTCTAGCGGGCGCCAATACCTACAGCGGTGGCACCGATGTTGCTGCCGGCATCCTGCGCGGTGACGGCACCAGTCTGCAGGGCGACATACGCAACCAGGCCGTGCTGGATTTCGCCCAGGCGACCGATGGTGATTTCGGCGGCGTCATCAGCGGCAACGGCAGTGTGCAGAAGCATGGCGCAGGCACTTTGTGGCTGACCGGTAGCAACCGTTACCTGGGCGGCACGTGGGTGGCCGAGGGCACGTTGCGCGGTGACAGCAACAGCCTGACCGGAGACATCGTCGACGACGCGACGCTTTGGTTCGATCAGGTCGGCAACGGTCGCTACGAAGGTGCGATCAGCGGCAGTGGTGCCGTACGCAAGTCAGGGGCCGGCACGCTGGTGTTGACCGGCGGCAACAGCTATGACGGCGGCACCACGGTGGAGGCTGGCGTACTGCAGGGCGACACCGTGAGCTTGCAGGGAAACATCGCCAATGCGGCTTTCGTGGTGTTCGACCAGTCCGCCGATGGCATTTACGCCGGCGCGTTGAGCGGCGCCGGGCAACTGCTGAAGCGCGGCGGCGGCCAATTGGTGCTGACCGGCGATCTCGTGCAGGCCGGAGGCGTGACGATCGAAGCAGGCGCGCTGCAAGTCGGTGCTGGCGGCACCAGCGGCACGTTGGCGGCAGACGTGGCGGTGCAGGGTTTGCTGGCCTTCGATCGCAGCGACGCGGTGACTTTCGGTGGCGTGATCAGCGGCGACGGCGCGTTGTTGAAGACCGGCGCCGGCACGCTCACCTTGACCGGCGCCAATCTTTACGGCGGTGGCACGCGTGTCGAGGAGGGCCTGTTGCGCGGCGACTCGGTGAGCCTGCAAGGCAACATCGACGTCGCCACGGCGGTCGAATTCGCGCAGGCGGGCGATGGCGTGTTCGCCGGTGAGATCGCCGGTGCTGGCGAGATGGTCAAGACCGGAGCAGGCACCCTTCAGTTGAGCGGTGAAAATCGCTACAGCGGCGGCACGCAAGTGCTGGCGGGCACGCTGAGTGGTGACTCCCGCAGCCTGCAGGGCGACATCGATATCCAATCCGCGCTGGTGTTCGACCAGGCCAGCGACGGCAACTACAACGGTACCTTGAGCGGCGGTGGCACGCTGACCAAGACCGGTGCCGGTGGGCTGCGCCTGACGGCCAACAACCAGCATACCGGCGGCACCCTCATCACCGAAGGCGTGCTGTCGGTTGCGCTGGATGCCGCGCTGGGCGCGAACATCAGCTCGCTGACGCTGGCTGGCGGCACGTTGAAGGTCAGTGGTCGTGACTTCGACGGTTTCCTTGGCAGCCCGGGCCCGTCCGATGCGCGCCGCGTGTTCCTGGTGGGGCCCGGCGGCGGCATCGACATCGAGGAAGCGGCTACGCGCTTCGTGATCGACGGCGTCGTGTCCGGAGACGGCGCCCTGGTCAAGACGGGGGTGGGTACCCTGGCTTTGTTGGGGCGCAATGTCTATACGGGCGGCACTACGGTGCGGGAAGGAGTGCTGGAGGGAAACAGCGACAGCATCGTAGGCGATGTCGGCAACGACGCCGTGTTGCTGTTCGCGCAGCACGTCGATGGCACCTATGCCGGTGTCGTGGGTGGCGGCGGACAACTACGCAAGCAGGGCGCGGGGGTTCTGGTCCTGTCCGGCGTGAATACTTATTCCGGTGGCACGGTGATCGAGGGCGGCACCTTGCAGGTCACGGCCGCCTCGCTCCGGGGAGCGGTTCAAAACGATGCAACGATCGCCTTCGAGCAGTCAGCCGACGATACGTTCAGCGGCGCCATCACCGGCAGCGGCCAGTTCCTCAAGGGTGGCGCCGGCAACCTTCGGCTGACCGGCGACAACCGTTACTCCGGCGGAACAGTTGTTTCCGCCGGTACGCTGAGCGGCAACAGCAACAGCCTGCAGGGCGACATCGACAATCGTGCCACGGTCGACTTCGCGCAGGACGTCGATGGCACGTATCAAGGGCGCCTGATTGGCGGTGGCCTGCTGGTGAAATCGGACGTTGGCGCGCTGTTCTTCGCCGGCGACGGCAGCGGCTACAGCGGCGTGACCCAGCTGACCAGCGGCGCGTTGATTGTCGGCCCGACCGAGGGGTCGGCGGCGGTACTCGCGGGGCAAGTGTTCGTGCAGCCGGGCGCGGTGCTGGGCGGTCATGGCCGCCTCTCGGGTGATGTGCAGGTGGCCGCGGACGGTCACGTAGCGCCGGGCAATTCGATCGGCACGCTCAGCATCGACGGCAACGCGGTGTTCCAGGACGGCAGCGTGCTGGACTTCGAGTTCGGCGCCCCAGGCGCCGACTTCTCCGTGTTCGGCAGCGGCGACAGCCTGCAAGTCGGTGGCGATCTCACGCTGGGCACGGTCAGCCTCAACGTCAACGATCTGGGCGGCATGGGAGCGGGCCTCTACAACGTGTTCCGCTATGGCGGCACGCTGCAGAACACCGGCTTCGCTCTGGGCTCGGTCCCGGAAGGGATGGCATTGCAGCTGCAGTACCTGGCGGCCGAACGCCAGATCAACCTGCTCGACACCACGGGCATGGCGCTCAATTTCTGGAATGCCGACCGCACCGCCACCGCCGGCAACCTGGGCGGCGGCAATGGCACCTGGGCGCTGGACGTGCCGAACTGGACCGACGCCAATGCCAGCGTTACCGGCCTGATGGCGCCGGTACCGGGCATGGCGATCTTCGGCGGCACCGCGGGCGTGGTGCAGTTGTCCTCGCAGGCGGGTGCGCTGAGTGCCGCCGGCCTGCAGTTCGTGAGCGATGGCTACCTGTTGCAGGGGGATCCGCTGTTGTTGGTGGCCACCGCGGGCACGCCGCCGGTGATTCGCGTGGGCGATGGCAGCGCGGCTGGCGCCGACTGGCAGGCCACGATCGCCAGTAGCCTCGGTGGAACCAGCGGGCTGGTGAAGGCCGACAACGGCACGCTCGTGCTCACCGGCGAGAACACCTACGCAGGCGGCACCTGGATCACCGGCGGGGTCTTGAGCATCGACAGCGATGGGCGACTGGGCGCCGCGGACGGCGCGCTCACGCTGGATGGCGGCGTGCTGCAGGTCACCGGCCAAGCGATGCAGCGCACCGAGCGCGACCTGTTGCTGGGTGGCAACGGCGGTGGCATCGACGTGGCAGACCCGGGCAATGCCTTCATCGTATGGCAAGCACTGTCCGGAAGCGGCGCGCTGACCAAGTCCGGCGCCGGGCTGCTGGTGCTCTCCGGCGCCAACACCTACACCGGCGGCACCGTCGTCACCGCGGGCACGTTGCAGGGCGATGCCGCCAGCCTGCAGGGAGCGATCGACAACCAGGCCTCGCTGGTGTTCTCGCAACCCCAGGACGGCGTATTCGTCGGCACCTTGGCCGGCAGCGGCAGCGTGTCGAAGAACGGCGCCGGTGGACTGCTGCTGACGGGCATGCATCCCATGACCGGACCCTTCACGGTGGCGCAAGGCACGCTGCGCGTGGGCGACCTCGCGCATCCGGGCACCCAGCTCGCCGCGCCGGTCACCGTGCAACCAGGGGCCACCCTGGCGGGTACCGGCGGCGTAGCGGCACTGGACGTGGCCGGCACCGTGGCGCCGGGCGAGGGCATCGGTATCCTGTCCGATGCCGGGGACCTGCGTTTTCTGGCGGGTTCCCTGTACGCGGTGGACCTGGCGCCGAATGGCGCTTCGGACCTGCTGCGCGTCGGAGGCCGCGTGTCGCTGCAGGGCGGAAACGTGCAGGCCTTCGCGCAGGGCACGGCGTGGAGCCCGAGCACGCGCTACACGCTCATCAGCGGCAGTGCGGTGGAAGGCCGTTTCGACGGCGTGCAGAGTAACTTGCTGTTCCTGGACCCGGTGCTCAGCTATACCGCCACCACCGTGGAGCTGGCCCTGCTGCGCAACGACGTGAGCTTCGCCAGCGTGGCCGACACACCCAACCAGCGGGCGGTGGCCATCGCTGCCGACGCGCTGGGTTGGGCCAGCCCCGTGTACATCGCACTGACCGGCCTCGATGGGCCGCAAGCGCGCGATGCATTCGACCAACTGTCCGGCGAAATGCATGCCAGCCTGCGCACGGCGCTGTTCGATGACAGCCGTTACGTACGCGAGGCCATCAATGGCCGGCTGGCCAGCGCACTCGACCCCTCACTCAACGCCGGCGATGGGTTGTGGGCCGCCAGCTGGAAGCATTGGTCCGATCACGACGGCGATGGCAACGCGGCACGCCTGGATGGCGACGGCAGCGGCCTGGTGGCCGGCGCCGACTTCCAGGTGCGGGACCGCGGTCGAGTGGGCGTTCTGGCCGGCTTCGGCCACAGCACTCAACAGGTCGACGCGCGGCGATCCTCGGCGCGGATCGATGCCACGCACCTTGGCCTGTACGGTAGCCAGCAATGGAATGCCTTCGCCTTGCGCGGGGGCATTGCCTACGCGTGGCAGCAAGTGCGCGCCACGCGGCAAATCGTCTTTCCCGGTTTCGCAGAGGCAGCGAGAAGCGAATACGGCGCACATACCGCGCAGGCTTACGTGGAAGGCGAGTATGCGTTGCAGTGGCGTCCAGACTGGGCCGTGGCGCCCTTCCTCAACCTGGCCCAGGTGCAGGTGCGTACCGCCTCGTTCGTTGAACAGGGTGCAGACAGCGCACTGCGCGTGGCAGCGCAAACCGACGAGGCCACTTTCTCCAACCTGGGCGTGCGCCTGCGCCATGACGTCGAATCGCAAGGCCTCCGGCTTGAGGCGGCGGCGTCGTGGGCGCATGCGTTCCAGGACGTGGGCGAGGGCAGTTACGGCTTCACCGGCGCAGCGGACAGCTTCGCGATCGCCGGCGTGCCGCTGGCGGAGGATGCCGCGGCCATTTCCTTGACCCTGGGCTGGGAATTCCGGCGCGCATCGCTGCTCACGCTGGGGTACCGCGGCGTGTTCGCCAGCGACGCGAAAGACCAGTCGGTGGAGGCGCGGGTACAAGTGAACTTTTAGATAGGGCTTGCGGCGTCGCCAGTCCCCCGCGTCGGGGAGCGAGACGGGGGCAGCTCGTCTCCGCACCTGCCATCTGCAATCCAATGCTTCGGTGTGATCCGGCTCCCGACTTCAGGATGCTATCAGGCTCGATCCCAGTAGGGCGGGGACCCTATTGCTTCCATCAGGAATGCGGAAACTTCACGCACCTTGGCAGACCGCAATCGGTTCTCGGGTGACAGCATCTGCATATAGGCCTGCTCAGGCTGGGTGGAGAAGTACCAGCCTTTGAGCAGCGGGACAAGTTCCCCGCGCCGCATCGTCTCAGCGTTGAATAGCCAGGTAGGAAACAGCACCAGGCCTCGTCCCGCGACCGCTGCGGCAAGCAGGGCTTCGGCATTGTTGCTTCGCAACGGGCCGCTGACCTGCAGCGCCTTGAAGGGTTCGTCATCGTCTCGCCGGAAGTACCACTTCTGCGCGCCCAGCTGCCCCTTGTAGACCAGGCAGTGGTGATCGATAAGATCCTGCGGCTGTTCCGGTGTGCCATGTTTGCCGAGGTAGTCGGGACTTGCCACGAGCAGATGCCGATGTGGGCCGATCACTCTGCCAATCAGCCCGGAGTCCAGCAAAGGGCCTACCCGGATGGTGATATCCACGCCTTCCTGCACAGGGTCGATAAAGGCGTCGGTCAGCGTCAGCTCGACCACCAGTTCCGGATACTTCGCCTGCAGCTGGTTCACGATGTGAGCCACATGCAGGCGACCAAATGCTTCCGGCGCATTGATGCGAACCAAACCGCGGATACCTGTGTTCTGGGCGCCCAGTTGCTCAGCGGCTTGATCGAGCAGCTCAACCGCATCGCGGACCTGCAGAAAGAATTGCTCGCCTGCTTCGGTCAGCCGCACCGCGCGTGTGCTGCGGTAGAACAGCTGTCGCCCAAGATCCTTTTCCAAGGCGGCGATGAACCTGGATACCGAAGACGCCGGAACCTGGAACTGGCGCGCAGACGCGAGAAAGCTTCCCGTGGATGCAACGGCCAGGAAATAACGGAGTGCCTTGAGCTGCATATCGGGCCCAGTTGTCGATCCAGCGTATTACGATTATAGCAATAGTGATTTGCCATTCATTCGGATTGTGGCCCTAATCGCATGCCCATACGATGTTTGCAGCTTCGGGGCCGAACTGAAAAGACCAGCACCGGCTCCTTCCCCTGATTCAAGGACATCCTAATGAGCAGCTTGTTTGAACCCTTCAACCTGGCCGGCCTGACATTGCAAAATCGTATCGTCATGGCGCCACTGACCCGTGCGCGGGCGCCACACGACGCGGCGGACGAACGCACAGCGCTTTACTACGCACAGCGTGCGAGCGCAGGCCTGATCGTCAGCGAAGGCACGCCCATCTCGCGCGAAGGGCAGGGTTATCTATTCAATCCGGGAATCTTCACCGCCCACCAGATCAAGGGCTGGCGTCTGACGACCAACTCGGTGCGTGCCAATGGGGGCCGCATGTTCGCGCAGATCTGGCACGTGGGCCGGGTGTCGCACCCTTCGATCCAGGACGATGGCAAGGCCCCGGTCAGTGCCAGCACCAAGCTGCCGGTGGGCGCGCAGGCGTTCGGCTACAACGATGAGGGTCGACCCGCCCTGGTTGCATCGCCTGCACCGCGCCCGCTGGATACCAAGGAAATATCACGCGTCGTGGAAGAGTTCGCCCAGGCTGCCGCCAATGCAATCGATGCCGGCTTCGATGGTGTGGAAATCCACGGCGCCAACGGCTACTTGCACGAACAATTCCTCAATCCTCTGGTCAACGACCGCACTGACGCATACTCGGCCGAAACGCTTGAAAACCGACTGCGCTTCACCCTTGAGGTGATCGATGCCGTGGTGGCGCGCATCGGGGCATCACGCACGGCTATCCGCCTGTCTCCCTATGGCCAACTGTTCGACATGCCGCTCTATCCGGGAATCGATGCCACGTACACCGCGTTGGTGAAGGAGATTGGCCAGCGACGGCTGGCCTACGTCCATCTGATGGACCAGTCTGGTTTCAAGGTCGGCGAGAAGTCGGTGGATGGTGCCGGTGACTCCGGGTTTGGCGGGCTGCTGAACACCTTGAAGGCACACTTGCCGGACACGGCATTGATACTGGCCGGCGGCATGAACCGTGAGGTTGCCGAGGACCTGATTGAGCGCGGTCGGATCGATCTGGCTGCTTTCGGCACCGGGTTCATCAGTAACCCCGATCTCGTTGCCCGCCTCCAGAATGGCTGGCCACTGGCCGAGCCCGATCGCACCACGTTCTATGGCGGTGATGCCAAGGGCTATATCGACTATCCGGCCTACGCACCGCTGGGTGTGTCCGAACTGGTTCAGAAGGCAGCCTGATATTGCTTCTCGTTGCTCGAGAAAATCTTTGGGCTGGGTCGGCCAGCCCAGCCTTAGTACGAGGAAACTCGTCGCTGCTTTCGCTGACTAGCGCCTGCGCGTCATCCACCAAAACAGCAGGGCCAGCAGGCTCACCGTCGCCCCCAACCCACAGACACCCTGCCAACCCGCATAGGCATAGGTCGCCGTGGTGGCGATCGCGCCCAGTCCGCTGCCGACGGCGTAGAACAGCATGTACAGACCCACCAGCCGGCCATGCGCTTCGGGCTGGGTGCGCAAGATCATGCTTTGGTTCGTGACATGCAGCGCCTGGCCGCCCAGGTCGAGCAACACGATGCCGATCACCAACATCCACAGCGACCGCTCCATCAACGACAGCGGCCACCAAGCCAGCAGCAGTACCGCCAGCGCCGCTGCACTGGTGCGTTGGCCCTGTCCGCGATCGGCCCATTGGCCGGCACGTGCAGCGGCCAGCGCGCCGACCACACCGACCAGGCCAAAGGCGCCGATGAGGGTGCGCGAGAAATGATAGGGCGATGCACTCAACGGCAGCACCAGCGCGCTCCAGAAGATGTTGAACGCCGCAAACATCAGCAGCGCGAGCATGCCGCGCACTTGCAGTACTTTCTCCTGCCGCAGCAGCGTCAGCATCGAGGCCAGCAGGCGCGAGTAGCTCATGGCAACAGGGGCTGCGGCAAGCATCGGTAGCCGCCATAGCGGCAGGGCCATCGCCAGCATCAGGGCCGCCGCACCCAGGTATACGCCGCGCCAACCCGCCAGGTCGCTGACGCCACCCGAAAACACCCTCGCCAGCAGCAGGCCGATGAACACGCCGCTCTGCGCCGCCCCCACCACGCGTCCCTGTTCGTGGGGCGCTGCCGCAGCGGCCGCATAGGCAATCAGCCCTTGCGTCATGGCCGTGCCCAACAGGCCCACCGCCAACATGCCCGCCAGCAGGAACGCAGCCGAGGGGGCCAGGCCGACCACGGCCAGGGCAACCACCAGCGCCAGCAGTTGCACCATCATCAACTTGCGGCGATCCACTCGATCACCCAGCGGCACGAGGAACAGCAGGGCCAGCGCGCAGCCCACTTGCGTGGCGGTGACCACGCCGCCAACTGCCGCATGGCTGATGCCGAAGTCGCGCGCCAGGGCATCCAGCAGCGGCTGCGCATAGTAGACGTTTGCCACGCTCAGGCCGCTGGCGGCGGCAAACAGCAGCACCAGGCCGCGGGGCATGTCCGTACACCGTTTGGCTGCGCGGCCCTGACAGGGCGGGGTCTTCGAAACACAGGATGACGTCATGATCCACGACTCTTGAAGCAGTTGCAAAACGCAACCGAGTTGCATGCTAGGCATCATGGTTTTAATATGCAACTAGAAATTCCAGCCCGTGCAAACGCCAGGAGGGGCCATGCCACGCCGTAAACCCATCAAGGACGAGTCCTGTCCCGTCGCACGCGCTGTCGATATCGTGGGAGATCGTTGGTCGCTGCTGATCGTGCGCGATGCATTCGATGGCCTGCGCCGTTTCAGCGACTTCCAGCGCAGCCTGGCCGTAGCCCGCAACATCCTGTCCGACCGCCTGCGCAAGTTGGTGGAGGCAGGCATCCTGGACACCCAGCCGGCGTCGGATGGAACGGCGTACCAGGAGTACGTGCTGACGAGCGCCGGCGAGCGTTTGTTTCCCCTCGTGGTGGCGCTGCGGCAGTGGGGCGAACGCCACCTGTTTGCTCGTGGCGAGCGACATTCCCTGCTGATCGACAAGCGCACGGGCAAGCCGATCCGGCTGATGGCGCCGCAGACCAAGGAGGGCGTTGCGCTGCTGTCCGACGCGACGGAAGTGCGGAAGGTGCAGTGATCCACGGTAATGCGGTGGGAACGCCTCTGCGCGGCACATTGGCCGTTTGCCGCACGGCCTCGATCAACTCACTTCAGGTCGCACGAAAGCAATGCGCAGTCACTGGTCGGCGTTAACCCGAGGGCGGGGCCGACGGCATGCCAACCCAGCACAGCGCGCTGCCGAACAGCAGAAGTGCCACCGAAATTCCAATCGCCGAATGCATGCCGTGCATGAAGGCATCTGGTGCGGTATCGCGCACCAGATAGCCAAAGATCGCCACGCCCAGCATGCCGCCGACCTGCCGCGCGGAGTTGAGAACGCCCGAGGCGACGCCTGCACGCGAAGCGTCAACCGATGAAAGCGTCGCATTGGTCATGGTGGGCACGACCAAGGCGATCCCACTGGCGGCGAGCAACATGGGAACCACCAGCCGCCAATAGCCGCCATCCACGCTGACCGGTGTCAGCAGCGTGTAGCCGAGCGCGGCCAACACCAGGCCGATGACCATCAAGGTCCGGGCTCCCAGCCACGAGATCAGGCGCCCGGCGAGCACACTGGCCACCACCAGTGCGACCGTCATGGGAAGGAAAGCCAACCCCGTCACTTGTGCCGACAGGTGTTGCTGGATCTGGAAGAACAGACTGAACACGAATATCAAGCCGTAATAGGCAAAATTGACCACGACGCCGATCACCGAGGCCACGGCGAACGTCGGGCTTCGGAACAGCGCCAGCGGCAGCATCGGCGAAAGGCTGCGGGCCTGGATCCAGATGAAACCCAGGGCCGCCATGGCTGCCAACAGCAGGCTGCCCAGCACCAGGCGATGTGCCCAACCGAGAGAGCCGGCCTCGATCAACGCCATGGTCAGCGCGGCCAGCGCCAGGATCACCGTGCCCTGGCCACCCCAATCGAGACGGCGCCGATGGCTGCCACCCTGCGGTGCCACATAGCGCCGCGTCAGGTAGACCCCCATCAGGCCAATCGGCAGATTGATCAGGAAAATGCTGCGCCAGCCCACATGGGTCACCAGCAGTCCACCCAGTACGGGGCCCGCCGCCAGGGAGATACCGCCAATTGCGCCCCACCAGCCCACCGCACGGCTGCGCTGCTCGTGATCGGGGAATGCCTTTTGCAGCATGGAAAGCGAATTCGGTACCAACAGTGCCGCGCCCAAGCCCTGGGCCACTCGGGCGATCACCAGGAGCAGCAGGCTGCCTGCCGCGGCACAGGCGGCCGATGCCAGCGTGAACACCGCGAATCCGAGCAGGAAAACACGTCGCGCACCATAGCGGTCGCCGAGGGCGCCGCTGGTCAGCAGCAGCGCGGCAAAAACCAGCGTATAGGCGTTGACCACCCATTGCAGGCCCGTCACGTCGGTAGCGAATTCGTGACGCAAAGCATTGAGCGCCACATTGACGACGCTGACATCCAGCAAGACAACCGCAAAGCCCAGCGCGGCCGCCAGCAGCGTGCCCCGCGCAGATGGAGAGGAAGACATGGAAACGCCCGACAAGGCCGATGGCCAACCATGCTGCGTCGAAGACGTATCCGCGTAAATTCTCTAAAATCGCAATCCAGACCGGAGAAAATGCACCGATGTTCGATTGGGAGAGCTTTCGCTATTTCCTGGCGGTTGCCCGTGCCGGCACCTTGTCCGGCGCTGCGCGGACCCTGGCGGTGGACCATGCCACCGTGAGTCGCCGGTTGATGGCGCTGGAAGCAGCGCTGCAAGTTCTCCTGGTCGAACGGCTGTCACGTTCGTGCCGACTCACTCCCATGGGCCTGCAGCTCTACGACCAGGCCAAGACGATGGAAACTGCAGCCTTTACGGTGGAGCGCTTGGTGCGTGCCAGTCAGGAGCCATTGAATGGCAAGGTGACGCTTAGCGCTCCGCCAGTGCTGGCGACGCACCTGCTGGCAAGCCGGTTGGCCGACTTCCGCGCCGAATACCCGGGCATCCAGTTGTCTATTTTGGCGCAGGCGCAGCAGGTGTCGCTCAGCCGCCGGGAAGCCGATATAGCACTGCGACTGCTGCGCCCCAAGGAACCCGACAGCGTGGTGCGCAGACTCGGACAGATGCCCTTTGCGCTGTACGCAAGCCGGGCGTACGCAGCCTCGCACAGCCCGGAAGATTGGACCTTCATTGCCTACGACGCACGGTTCGCCGACATGCCGCTGCAGCAATGGATCGCGGGCATTGCCGGTAGCCGAACCATAGGCAGCGAATTGAGCGACATCAGCAGCCATCTGACGGCCGCACGCGCCGGGGCCGGTGTAGCGGGCCTGCCATGCTTTCTTGGAGATGAAGAGCCCGACTTGACGCGACTGGACCACGCAGGGGCCATGTTCTCGCGCGACATCTGGCTGGTGGTACACCGTGATCTGCGGCGGTCTGCGCCCATGCGTGCCGTGATGGATTTTGTGGCCAACGCCGTGGCAGCAGTGCCGGCGCTCGGTCTGGAAACACCGACGCAGGCGTAGCGAAGTTCGATGGAGGAGGGAGTAGGGAGTAGGGAGTAGGGAGGCTTAGCGTGCTAGACACCATTGGACCCACGCGACGCTGCTCGAAAGCGCGGCAAGGCTGCCCCGAATCTGCTTACCGATTCGGGAAGCTGCATCGCGCGGAAGGTAAGCTTGTTAGCCGAACTGGGTCCCCTTAAGATCCGATGGAATCCGTGACAGGGACGACTCGCATGACCAGGCCGATCAAATGCTCCCACTGGTTCGGCGCGGCCCTTCTCACTTTGGCCGCCACCGCAGCGCATGCTGGTCCCGGAGACGTTGCCGCCGACGAGCGCAAAGCTGTCTTGGCCCGGCTGGACACACTGCTGGCTACCGAGTACATCGACCCGGCTGCCGGCACGCGCATGCGAAAGGCGCTGCAGGTCCATGAGCGACATGGCGACTACGCGGCATTGCGAGAGGGCCAGGCCTTCGCCGACCGCCTTACCGCGGACCTGCGCGAGGTGGGTCACGACAAGCATCTGTGGATCGGCTATCGGGCGGACGGTGCACGCGACGAGCCTGCCGACGGGCCTTCCCCAACGGAGCTGGACCAGTGGCGAGCAACCGTCGCGCGTGACAATTTTGCCTTCGACAAAGTGGAGCGCCTGCCAGGCAACGTGGGCTATGTGAAGTTCCGGATCTTCGCCTATCCCTATCTGGCCGAGCAGACCGCCAGTGCGGCAATGACGTTCGTGGCGCATACCGATGCATTGATCATAGATCTGCGCGACAACATGGGCGGGGATCCTGGAATGGTCGCCTTCCTCGCTAGCTATCTGTTCGACCAACCGACCCGACTCAACGACATCCGCAATCACGGCGACGCACGCGTTCGCCAGTACTGGACGCGGGCCCAAGTGCCAGGCGCCAGGTTCGGTGGAAGCAAGCCGGTTTTCATCCTCACCTCGCCGGTCACATTCTCGGCCGCCGAGGACTTCACCTACGCGCTGCAGACGCGTTCGCGCGCCAAGGTTGTAGGCGAGCACAGCGGCGGCGGGGCGCGGCCGGCTCGCGAGTTCCAGGTTGGTTCGCGCTTCACAGCGTCGATTCCGTATGCCGAATCGATCAGTCCAATAACGGGAGCGAACTGGGAGCGCGTTGGCGTGACGCCAGATATCGCGGCGCCGTCCTCGGCGGCCATGAATGTAGCGTACCGCCTGGCGTTGGAGGAATTGATCAAAAGCCGGAGTGACCCGGGGGAGATTCAGGACTATCGGACTGTGCTGGATGCGCTTCCGGCCGAGTGAGATCTAGGATGGCGGCAACGCATGCCTTCCCCAACACCCGTCGATGGTCTTGGGGCTTGAGCCTAAGGCAAGCGCGACGGGCCCTCTAGCTAGGCGATGCATTGAAGCTGCACGCGCAGAGCGGGTAGGCGGACAACCAGGACGCTTTGGCTATTAGCTCTCGCAGGCCCGCCTCGTGATGCGGGAGGGGAGGGAAGGGAGATCGGAAAGCACATGCACGGCCAACGAGGTGGGTGTCGACACTGGAGAGGTGCTGCGGCAGCCGCATGGAAAAAAGTGCGGATCGAGCGTGGAGGGCGATCGTAGCTTCAGGAAGTTGCGGATTGCGAGTCGCCTGTCACCCGAATGGTATGCACCCGTACTCCGACCTGGGCGGACGCGGAGGGGATCTTCAGACATCACCGGCCGGTTATATGGCCCGCTTGTGAGCGGGACACAGCTTGAATAAACTCGCGCCCGATCGGTTGGGCACCACTTAGGGCCGCCCTGGACGAAGTCGCGTAGCCGAATCCACAAGTACCTTGATTAGGAAGTTTGACCACAGGAGATGCCCATGCGCACGTCAAGTTCGACTGTCGAAATCAATGCACCTGCCGATCGTGTCTGGGATGCGCTCATCAACCCGTCGAAAGTGAAGCTCTGGCAGTACGGCTCGGAAGTGGTCACATCTTGGGAGCCTGGCACGCCAATCCGCTTCATTACCCCGTGGGGGGAAAAGGTATTTGAGCAATGGGGAACCCTCATAGAGTTCGTTCCTAACAAAATACTCAAGTACTCACTGTTCGCACCACGCCCGGGTCTTAGTGACAGCCAAGAGAATTATTTTTACATGACCTATCTTCTTGACGAAGGTCATGAAGGCACGAAACTTTCAGTCATTCAAGATGATCCGCGCCCCCAGATCCCGTCGGCGCAAGACCATGAAGATGACGGAGAAAATGCAATTCTCAAGGGCCTGAAAGAGTTGGTCGAGCTTGGTTGATGGTGGACCTCGCGCCATGCCTGCGTGGCCTCGAGCCGCTTAGGCGGCCAGTTCGCGAACATCCGGTTCGCGAGCATGGAAAATGGCTTACGTCGACAACGTGACTAACGGTGGTACAGCTCGGCGGGGTTCGATGAGACTGATCCCAAGTTCATCGAACGACATGCACGATCGCGCTGGATTTCTGATCCATGGCGACAACCGGAGAGGAAATATGTCCGCTTTAGAGGGGTGCATGATCTTCGATAAGAGCGTAAGCTCCCCCGCCCAGCAGACAAGCCATAAGTAGAACTTTCTGGCATCGTTTCCGAGCCATGAGGTTCCATGGGTACATCGAAGTTCACCGAGACCCAGATTGTCTCGACCCTCAAACAAGCCGACGCCGGTGTGCCGCTGAAGGACGTGTGCCCAGAAGCCGGGATCAGCGTGGCCACGTATTACCAGTGGAAGAGCAAGTACGGCGGCTTGGAGGCCTCCGAGCGTGGGCGATCCGTTCTAATTCACCTATATCGACGTCGGCGTGTGGGAAGACTGGCCAGTTCGACGGGGCCATCGGTCGCTACACTCCCGATGTTCAGGTCATCGAAAAGGATGGCCGCAGGCCCAGAACATGGAGCTCGAAGAATTCGAATTCAACGCGAGCACGTCGTGTTGGAGTGACTAGATGTGCATCGCATGGATACCACCTTAAGTCCGCGTTGACAACGGCCGATAATCCCGATTCCCCTTGATGCGTGCCCCTCCATGGCTGATCCTATCGCTGTCCCTGATTCAAAAGACACCTTCTCCTTCGCCGAGCGGGCGCATGACTTGCGGCTCGTCTTGCCGGTGCTGAGCCTGTTGTTAGCGGCGGACCTGGCACTGCAGACGATTCTGGGCTCGAATATATTGTCACTGTCCTGGCCGCTACCAAAGCAAATCGGCCTCGGCGGCGGATTGACTTTTGTCGCGGCGTATCTGTTCGCATCTGGACTGCTCATGCCCATCGCTGTGGGGCTGCTGAAATCGGTGGCCTACCGCGTCGATAGCGTTCTTACACGCGTCAACTTAGGCTTTATGTTCCCTTCCGGTGCTGCACACGATCGCGATGCGGTATCCCCTTGGCAACTGCACCGTCATGCAGTGCGATCCAAGTGCGAGTTCGCCCGGTCGCTGGCCGAGTCAGCTCTGGAACAAGCTCACAGCGAAGCAGAAGCGGCCCGCCGGCTGCTGCAGGCCTCGGGGGCCTGTTTGCTGTGGTATGCCTTGGATGTGATCACGCCTGGCTCAACCGTGCGCGTGGTCGGTGCGGCCTGGCCCAGCGGCTGGTTACTGGTTCCCGGCGTGTTACTCGGGATCGTTTGGGCCAGCAGCTTGCGCGATCTGATGAGGCAGGCGGCCCCAGTCTACTACCCCGAATTGGCACCGAAGGACGATAGGGGTCCGCCATATCGACGTCGCAATGCGCGTTCGACTCTTTAGGCCGAGGGCCACCATGGGTGCACGGGGAAGCGTCGGGGATGCGGTGTCGAAGCAATCAAGACTCTCAAGACTGTGCAGCACAGGAATCCGTTTGGAAATTGCAGATCGGGAAGTAGCTTTTTTTACCGAGATGCGGTCCAAACGGAAGCTTGTTGTCTAACAGTCCGCTCCCGACCCGTAGCGGACACAGGACCGATCGATGAGAGCATCGTTGGAAGATTGGAGGAACGGTTGGGTTGAGATTGAAATTGGTCTGTCAGTCCAAGACATCGATCAACTACAGGATCCGCAGGGTATTGAGAATCCGTACCAGTACACGGGAAGGGAGCGCGATCGCTCTGGTCTCTATTATTACCGTGCCCGCTACTACAACCAAAAAATGGGGAGGTTCATTGGCGAGGATCCGTTGGGTATCACTGATGGGTCGAACGCCTATGCCTACGTGAGGGGAAATCCGGTTTCGGGAAATGACCCGCTAGGACTGCTCACCTTGATCTACCACCATGCGTCGGGTCGTCTGACGGCAGTGAACCAGGGAAAGTCGTACGTGGTAAACGCTACATCCGGGCGACAGGATTGCCCCGGCTGCGACTCGTCGGTTAGGAACAAAGGGCCGATTCCAACTGGGGATTACCGGGTTTACGGCAGAGAACTCTCCAACCCTGGCTTTGTTAGGGACCTTCTCAGGAACACCCAAGGGGACTGGGGGGATTGGCGTGTTCAACTTTGGCCCGACGACCAGTCGATGGTCCACGGTCGGTCCGGATTTTTCCTTCATGGCGGCACGCTGCCCGGCTCCGCAGGGTGCTTTGACATAGGTGGTGGCGTTAATGGGGACGCGATCACCGATAGATTGTTGAACGACATCATCAACGATCCAGATGGCGTAATTCCAGCGAGGGTGAGGTAATAATGAAGGTTAGTCGTACAGCGCTTATTGCTCTGGCCAGATACGTAATAGGGTGGCTTGCGGGTTACTACGCCGTTAATCAGGTGCTGGGAGGTGATTCCGAGAACTTTGCTTTGAGCGTAGCGGGAGGCTGGTGGGCAGCCTTCGCACTGATTGTTGGAATGCGTATCGACCGTCGAGCCGTATTCCTCTTAGCCCTCGCATGTATTTTTACCGCGATAGCTTCACAATATTTAAGGTTTGAATTCCCCATTCATGGCCCCGCTGCTAGCTACTACGCGATGACGACACTTGTTGCTCTGGCCGTTCTGGCCACACCGCTATTCGCCTGTCTGCTAATTCAGGCGTTGCTAAAAAAGATAGTCCGGAACACGAAGGGAAGTTAACACGCAGTTTAAAATGGTAGACCATAGATGCTCAGTGATCCGGGGCTATCCATGCTTCGGGATGCAAGGGCGCCAAGTCAGGAGCCGCCAACGGAAACTGCATCTAGCATGAGATGGCAATCCCCCCGCAAATTAGCTGACACCAGAAGTGGAATTTTCTCGTAACCTAACCCGAGGAGACTCCATGAAGACATCGCGCTTTACCGACAGCCAGATCATCGCCGTGCTCAAGCAGGCCGAAGCCGGCACACCCGTACCGGAGCTATGCCGCGAACACGGGGTCAGCTCGGCGACAGAAGATGTACGCCGAGGCACAGCTCAGTGTGCCGACCTGCTGAAGGAAGCGATGCAAAAAAAATGGTGAGGCCGTCTCAGCGCCGGGAGATGGCCCGTTGGGCAGTGCAGGCCGGGCGCACCACCATTCGACATGCCTGCCAGAATTTTTCGCTGAGCGAGACATGCTTTCGCTATCAGGCCAAGGCGAGTGAAAAAAACGCGCAGATTGCCGATTGGCTGGTGCGACTGACTAGCACCTATCGCGACTGGGGCTTTGGCCTGTGCTACCTGCACCTGCGCAACGTCAGGGGCTTTGGCTGGAACCACAAGCGGGTCTACCGCATTTATCGGGAGCTGGAGTTGAACCTGCGGATCAAACCCAGGAAACGATTGGTACGCGAGCGGCCAGAGCCGTTGGCGGTGCCGGATGCCATCAACCGGGTCTGGTCGATGGACTTCATGCACGACCAGTTGGCCGACGGCCGCAGCTTTCGCTTGTTCAACGTGCTCGACGACTTCAATCGCCAAGGCCTGGGGATCGAAGTGGATCTGTCGTTGCCCTCAGCCCGGGTCATCCGCGCCTTGGAGCAAATCATCGAATGGCGCGGCAAGCCCGGGCAATTCGCTGCGACAACGGCCCTGAATATGTCAGTGGTGAACTGCTGGGTTGGGCCGAACGCGAATGGCGGTAATTTCGCTGAGGCAATGTCAGGCAGTAAAAATGTTTATGAGAAGGGCGATTGATAATGAAGACTACAGTTGCTTGGGTGGCGCTGGTGGTGATCCTGATTACGTGCAGCGCGTCCGCTAGGGAGCGTCCTTTGCAGAAGCATGGTTCCTACCCATACTGCAATGTATATGCCGATATCGCGTGTTTTGGGATGGCCGGAGGAGATTTGGTGACGATGAGTTTGCACGCATATTTTTTGCTCTACGACATCAAACTGGCCGGAGCTATCGGTGCTAAGGTCTACGTTGGAGAGCATGCCCAAATTTCAACCGCTCCGTTTCGAACGGAAGTTGAAAGGTGCATTGATACTAGTGAGCCCTGTAAATTCGTCTCTCGCGACGAGGGCGGGATTTGGGCAATTTATGTTAACCAGTCAGGCACGCAACTTGAACTAAGAATCCCTCCACTTCGGGCCGCCGACGAAGGAAGGGCGATCGACTTTGTCTCAGGATTCAGGGCGTGCATAACTCATGCAAGCAGCGTCTCGTGCGAATCAGATCCCCTGTTCGCGGACCAGGTCAAATTGCATCGGTGAGGCGAGTGCACTGAGTGGGGTGGTGGCCAAACATCAGAATGGCCCGGGAATCGGGGGTGGGTCAGAAGAATGGCCCGGGAATCGGGGGGGTGGGTCAAGGGGCTGTGACACGATTGAGGGATATACGACTTCGTTAGGGTGTCGCCGAAAAATGCCCTAGGCAAGTTCAGTGCCAGCCGGCGCGTCCAGCTCAGGACATAATATACATTATGCGAAATGGCTTGTTGATGCTGCTGGTCGCTGCCGCTGCCTTGGCATCGCTCCTGCAGGAACGCGATCTCCCGCACCCTCGCGGCCAGCATCATCTGCCAAATCCGCCGCGCGCCCTGGGGCGATCGGCCGCGCCATGCAGGCCATCTACGCCATCCGTGCCTGGACGCCGCTGCAACGGCGCTGGCTAGAGCACCTCGCCTAGCAGCTCGTGCACGAAGTGGTGCTGGATCGCGACGTGGTGCGCGCAACTTCGAGGCCGACGGCGGCGCGCCTAGGCTCGACAGGCTGCTGGATGGCCAGCTCGACCTGATCCTGCACGATATTGGGGAGCAACTCTGGGACCACGTCGGCTGAGGTGCAGATGAGCCGATTATTGGGTATATTCGGCTCATCCTTCGAGCCAAATAGAACCGGTATTCAGCTCATGCAGGCCACCCGATGACCGCACCCCGCTGGATCTGGCAGCAGCCGACTTGGCCCCGTTTCACATGGGACGCCACGACGCTGGCCTGCCTGCTGCGTGACTGCCAACAGGTACAGGGCCAGCTGCTCGGCATGGCCGGCGCCGCCACTGGCGACCTGCAGGCCGAGGACGCGCTCGACACCCTGCTCGTCAACATCGTCGATTCCTCCGCGATCGAGGGCGAGCAGCTGGACGTGGGCTCGGTGCGCTCGTCGCTGGCCCGCCGCCTGGGCATGGCCGACGAACCGGCGCGCCGTACCACCGCCCACGCCGAAGGCCTGGCCGAGCTGATGCTCGACGCCACCCGGCATGCCGACGCGGCGCTCGACCTGCCGCGGCTGCTGCAGTGGCATCGCTGGCTGTTCGCCGCCAGCGACCACCTGCTGCCCGAGCGCATCCAGGTCGGTGCACTGCGCGGAAGCGAGCCCATGCAGGTGGTGTCGGGACGCATCGACCGTCCCACCGTGCATTTCGAAGCCCCGCCCCGCGAAGTACTCGAAGCGCAGATGGACGACTTCATCGCCTGGTTCAATGCCTCGCGGCAGGACAACACGCTGGATCCCCTGCTCCGGGCGGGCGTCGCGCACTTCTGGTTCGTCACTCTGCATCCCTTCGACGACGGCAACGGCCGCCTGACCCGCGCCCTGACCGACCTTGCGCTCGCCCAGGCGCAGCCGCAGGTCATCCGTTTCCATGCCATGTCGGCCAGCATCCTTGCCGACCGCGCCGGCTATTACCGCGTGCTCGAAGCCAGCCAGAAGGACGGCCTCGACATCAGCGCGTGGCTCCAGTGGTTCCTGCGCACCCTGCACGACAGCCTGACCCGCGCCCTGCACCGCATCG
>DASWQJ010000026.1:0-5398 GCA_036403795.1 Stenotrophomonas sp. | reverse complement strand
CAATTGGTCATGTCGCAGGTGCAGCAATTCCCCCAGGATCGGTGCCACCACGATCAGCGGCAGCGCCGTGGTCGCCCAGTGCAGCAACACGCGCACCAGCACCAGCCAGGCCAGCGGCGTGGGCGCCAGCAGCCACTGCTCGAGCGTTCCGTCTTCCGCATCGCCGCGGAACAGGCTGTCCAGCGACAGCAGGCCGGCCAGCAGCACGGCGACCCACATCACCGCCGGGGCGACCTGGGCCAAGGACTCGGCGCGGCCGCCCAGCGCCAGTGCGAACAGGACCACGATCAGCAGCGCCAACAGCGCCGGCTGGAACGCATCGCCGCGCCGGCGCCACAACAGGCGCAGGTCGCGCAGCAACAACGCCCGCGAGGCCTGCCAGATCGAAGGAAGGGGCGAGGACGCGCTCATGCGGCCAACGCCAGCGTCAGCATCCGCGTGCGTACCGGTGGCGCGGCATAGGCACCGTGGGTGGTGACGAGCGCCGCGCCGCCCCCGCGCAAGTGGGCGGAAATCATCCGGTTCACCAGGTTGATACCTTCCAGGTCCAGGTTCGCGTAAGGCTCGTCCAGCAACCACAAGGGCGCTGGTGACAGCCACAGTCGCGCCAGGCCCAGGCGCTTCTTCTGGCCGGCCGACAGCTGGCGCACCAACGTGTCCTCGTAGCCGGCTAAGCCGACGATCGCCAGCGCGTTGCCCGGCATCTGGCGCGCGCGACGGCCTTGCAGTCCGCACAGGAAGTGCAGGTTCTCCAACGTGCTGAGGTCTGCCTTCAGGGCCGAGAGGTGGCCCAGGTAGGCGACGAAGCGCGAGCGTTCGCTTCGGCTGGCGGGGCGTCCATCGATCTCGACGCGGCCGTGCTCGGCCCGCAGCAGGCCGGCCAATACCCGCAGCAGGGTGGTCTTGCCGGCCCCGTTGTCGCCCTGCACGAGCAAGGCTTCGCCGGCATCGACATGGAAGTCGAGCGGCCCGAACACCGGTTCCTCGTTGCGGTTGAAGGCCAGGGCATGGGCGGCCAGCAGCGGCGGCGCGGAAGGCGGGGTATCGGTCATCGCGGCGGTCGAGAGGGGCGCTTGGGAAGCAGACAGGCATTGTATCGGCGGTGGCGGCTGCACAGGGCGGCGGCGGGCCGAGGGTCCTGCGACTGGGCGTGCCGCCGGGGCGGTCCGGCCCGATGCAGCTACACTGCCGCTCCCTCGCGTCGTCGGATTTCCAGCGCATGTCCGTGCCTGCAACCAAGCTGCCCAAGGTGGGCACCACGATCTTCACCGTCATGTCGCAGCTGGCCGCCGAGCACAAAGCGGTCAACCTGGGCCAGGGGTTCCCGGACTTCCCGGTGCCCCAGCGGCTGGTCGACGAGCTCGGCCGCGCCATGCGCGAAGGCCACAACCAATATCCCCCGATGACCGGGGTGGCGTCGCTGCGCCAAGCCATCGCCGGCAAGGCGATGCGTTGCTACGGCGCGCAGGTCGATCCCGACACCGAGGTCACCGTTACCAGCGGTGCAACGGAGGCGATCTTCAATGCGATCCATTCGGTGGTGCGCGCCGGCGAGGAAGTGATCGTGCTGGACCCGGCCTACGACTGCTACGAGCCGGCCATCGAGCTGGCCGGCGCGCGCGCCGTGCACGTCGCGCTGGACCCGCTCACCTTTGCGGTGGATTGGGACAAGGTGCAGGCGGCGATCACCCCGCGGACGCGGATGCTGATGATCAACAGCCCGCACAACCCATCCGGTGCGATGTTGTCGGCCGACGATCTGCGCGCGCTGTCCGGGCTGCTGCGCGGCACCGACATCTTCCTCATCTCCGACGAGGTGTACGAGCACATCGTGTTCGATGGACGTCGCCATGAATCGGTGCTGCGTTGGCCCGAACTTCGCGACCGCGCCTTCGTGGTGTCCAGTTTCGGCAAGACCTATCACTGCACCGGCTGGAAGATTGGTTATGCCATCGCGCCGCCGGCGTTGACCGCCGAGTTCCGCAAAGTCCACCAATACAACACGTTCACCAGTTTCGCCCCGGCCCAGCATGCGTTCGCCGCGATGATCCAGGATGAGCCCGAGCACGACGAGCAACTCGGTGCCTTCTACCAGGCCAAGCGGGATCGCTTTCGCGAGCAGCTGCTGGGCACGCGCCTGAAGCCACTGCCGGTACCGGGTGGCTACTTCCAGCTCGTCGACTATTCCGCGATCAGCGACCTGCCCGACACCGAATTCGTGAAGTGGTTGACCATCGAGAAGGGCGTGGCGGCGATCCCGCTGTCGCCGTTCTACGAGACGCCGCCTGCCGGCCAGCGTCTGGCACGGCTGTGCTTCGCCAAGAACGAAGCCACGCTCGATGCCGCGATCGAACGCCTGCGCCACCTTTGAGCCAAGAACACGAGGCTTCCCATGCAAGACCTGCGCATCTCCCTGGTTCAAGGCGACACCCGCTGGCACGACCCCGCCGGCAATCGCGCGCACTACGGTGAACTGCTCTCGCCGCTGGTGGGTGCCACTGACCTGGTCATCCTGCCGGAGACCTTCACCAGCGGTTTCTCCAACGAGGCCATCGATCGGGCCGAGGGCATGGATGGCGCCACCGTGGCCTGGATCCAGGCACAAGCGGCCCGGCTGGGCGCGGCCGTCACTGGCAGTGCCCAGGTGCGCACGGAGCAAGGCGTATTCAATCGGTTGCTGTTCGCCACGCCCGACGGGCACCTGCAGTACTACGACAAGCGTCACCTGTTTCGTTTTGCCAACGAGCATCAGCGATATGCCGCCGGTCGCGACCGCCTGACGGTGGAATGGCGGGGTTGGCGGATCAATCCGCAGGTCTGCTATGACCTGCGGTTCCCGGTGTTTTGCCGCAACCGCTACGACGTGGAGCGGGCCGGCCAGATGGATTTCGACCTGCAACTGTTCGTCGCCAACTGGCCTTCGGCGCGGGCGTACGCCTGGCGTACGTTGTTGCGCGCGCGGGCGATCGAGAACCTGTGCTTCGTGGCGGCAGTCAATCGCGTCGGGATCGACGGCAACGGGCTGCACTACGCTGGCGACAGTGCCGTGATCGATTTCCTGGGCCAGCCGCAACTGGAAATCCGCGAGCGCGAGCAGGTCGCCACCACCACGATCTCGGCGATGGCGCTGGCCGAACATCGTGCGCGTTTTCCCGCCATGCTGGATGCCGATGGCTTCGAGCTGGGTAGCGCCAACGCCGAGCGCTGACGCCCGCCAAGGGCTGAACGCACGATCGACCTGCCAGGTCTTGTTGCGCCGTCGAGGGGCGGCGCTGTTAACCTCGACGCATTCTTCCGGAAGGCCCTTTGCCATGCTCAAGACCTTGCCCCTGCTGGCCGTACTCGTCGCCACCGCTGCGTTCGCCCCGGCCGCCCACGCCGCCGGCAACATCGATTGCGAACTGCGCTTCAACCTGTCCGGCTGGTCGCTGTTCTACAAAACCGCCAAGGGCACCGGCACGATCACCTGCGACAACGGCGCCTCGATTCCGGTCCATATCACCGCCAAGGGCGGCGGCCTGACGGTGGGCAAGTCGACGGTCGTCGACGGCAAGGGCCGCTTCACCGGCGCCTACAGCCTCAATGATCTTTTCGGTACCTATGGCGGCGCCGAGGCGCACGCCGGCGCGGCCAAGTCCAGCAATGCCCAGGTGGTGACCAAGGGCGATATCTCCTTGGCCCTGGCCGGCACCGGCGAAGGGTGGGACCTGGGTGTGGGCTTCGGCAACTTCGTCATCACCCGGCGCTGAAGGGCGCTGCGTGGTCGGACGGGCAGGGCAGGCGTCGCGCCGCCCACGTGGGTGCGAGAGCTTCGCTAGTCGCTAGTCTTCCACGGCCCGGTCGAGCGTCGCAGTTTCAGTTCGTAAGGCACGTTGACCAGTTCGCCGCGCAACGGGTCGCCGATACGGGCCAGCAACTGCTCTGCGGCAATGCGTCCCATGTCGCGGCTCGGCTGCCGCACGGTGGTCAGGCTGGGCCAGAGGCGGCGCGCCATCGGCGTGTCGTCGAATCCAAACACCGACAGGTCGCGCGGAATCCGCAAGCCACGTTCTTCGGCTTCATAGATCACGCCGGCGGCGGTGTCGTCATTGGCCGCGAAGATCGCCGTCGGGGGCTCTGCCAGGTCGAGCAGGGTCCGCGTCCCTTCGATCCCGGAGTCGAACGTAAACTCGCCTTCCAGTACCAGCGCCGGGTCGTAAGGCAGGCCGGCGCGACGTAGCCCGTCGCGATAGCCGTCCAGGCGCCAGGCCCGCGCGCCGTGCGACGGGTGGCCGGTGATATGCGCGATGCGGGTATGGCCCAGTCCGGCGACATGGCCGACCACTTCGGCAGCGGCGGTACGTTCGTCCAGCGTCGCACCGATCTGGCCGGCGGTCTGCCGCGGCGAAATCGACGCGTAGGCCACGCCGTGCGCGTGCAGGCGTTCGAGCAACGCTTCGTCGTCGCTCAGCGGCGGGGTCAGCATCAAGCCATCGGGTCGGTATTGCTCGAGCAGGCTTTCGACCCGATCAAGGTAATTGGCGCCGCCGAAGTCCAGCGGCCGCAGCATCATGCTGTAGTGGCGGTTCTCGCAGGCATCGAGCACGCCGCCAATGATTTCCATGATGTAGCTCGACGAGGGATTGTCGTAGAGCAATGCGACCAGGTAAGAGCGATTGGAGGCCAGGCTGCGGGCCGATGGGTGCGGCCGGTAGTTCAGTGCGAGGGCTGCGCGTTCGACTCGCTCGCGAGTATCGGTCTTGACGTTGGGCTCGTGGTTGAAAACACGGGAGACGGTTTTCATCGAGACGCCGGCCGCGGCAGCCACGTCTTCGATCCGGGCCCGGTTGAGTTCTTTCACGATTGGCGCATCGAGGTAGCGAAGGGGCGCAAAGCATATGCGAGCGCTTGGCTGCGCGGGCCGCCGGGGTGGGTGGGGGCGGGCTTGTCGCCGCGATGGCCTGGATGGGGATGCAGGATTGATCTGTTTTTTGCGACAAAAGCGGATGGTGCTGTGTTTGGACGGTGGTGCTGCAGGGGAGGCTGATGCTCCGTTGTGCTGTGATGCAGCAGGAATTTCGCGTGTTTTTTTGTTGCTGGTGCGGATGATCGCGGTATGCGAGTTGGGGGCGTTGGCGGTTGGTTGGTTCGGCTTACGGAGCGGGCTCCGCCCTGTGGGTGTGTCGCGATTCGGGTGGCCATGGCTATCGGCCTTCTCTCTTTGCCTGGGCGGTTTTTGATCGCGGCTTGCGAGTTGGGGTTTTGTGTTGGCGCGGTGGGTTTAGGCGGTTGGTTTTAAGTACTTACGGTGCGGGCCCCGTCCTGTCGGGATGGTGTGTCGCGGTTCGAGCGGCCATCCATGGCCGCACTCACCGCACGTGGGCCATCCATGGCCCACTGACCCACCACCCCGACAGGA
>DASWQJ010000025.1:0-3338 GCA_036403795.1 Stenotrophomonas sp. | reverse complement strand
GGCCACGGCGTATGCGATCGCCGCGATCACGGTCAGCCTGTTGACCCGCACCGACACCCCGCAGTCGATGGTGGTGTGGTTCCTGGCCTTGATGGCCTTGGGCGCGGGGCTGCTCGCCATCCCCGGTTGGGTGCCCTTGCAGGCCGAGCATGCCTGGCTGATCGCCGGCACCGGCCTGGCCGGGGCGCTGGGGCAGATCGCCCTGACCCAGGCGTTCGTGCGCGGCGAGGCCTCGATGATCGCGCCGCTGGAGTACACCGGCCTGGTGTGGGTGATCGGCTGGGATTGGCTGCTGTGGCGCGCGCTGCCGGACGCCTGGACTTGGGCAGGGGCGGGGATCATCGTGGCCAGCGGGCTTTACCTGCTGCGTCGGGAGCGGGTGCGGCAAGCCGTCCACCCGGCCAGCATCGACCATCCGTAGCACCGACGCCGCGTGCTTAGAACAAAAAGGAATAACCTGGCGACCTCCCACGCAGGCGTGTGGCCCCGGCCGCTGGTAGGCTGCACGCCCCCTGTCCAGTGGTGCCCCGCGCGGTGATCCAGTTCCAGCGCCTGCACAAGTCCTACCCGGTCGGCGGCCGCGAGGTCGTTGCCTTGCATCCGCTCGACCTGACGATCGGCGCCGGCGAGGTGTTCGGCATCATCGGCCACTCCGGCGCCGGCAAGTCCACCTTGATCCGGCTGATCAATCGGCTGGAAGAGCCCACCGGCGGGCGACTGCTGATCGAGGGCGAAGACGTCACCGCGCTGGACAGTGACGGCCTGCGCACCTTGCGTCGCCGCATCGGCATGATCTTCCAGCACTTCAACCTGCTGTCCTCGCGCACCGTGGCCGCCAACGTGGCCTTCCCGTTGGAGCTTGCCGGCATGCCGAAAGGCCAGCTGGCAGCGCGCGTCGCCGAGTTGCTGGAGCGCGTGGGCCTGCAGGACCAGGCAAATAAATATCCCGCGCAGCTGTCCGGTGGCCAGAAGCAGCGCGTCGGCATCGCCCGGGCCCTGGCGACGCAGCCGCGCATCCTGCTGTGCGACGAAGCCACCAGTGCGCTGGATCCGCAGACCACCGGTGCCGTGTTGCAACTGTTGTCCGGGATCAACCGCGAACTGGGGCTGACCATCGTGTTGATCACCCATGAAATGGAAGTGATCCGCCGTGTCTGCGACCGGGTGGCCGTGCTCGATGCCGGCCGGCTGGTGGAGAGCGGTCCGGTCACCCAGGTGTTCCTGCATCCGCAGCACGCCACCACGCGCCGCTTCGTGGCCGAGGCCGAGCACGTCGACGAAGGCGAGCTGCATCGTGATTTCGCGTCGGTGCACGGCAGCATCGTTCGCCTGACCTTCCTCGGCGGGGATACCTACCAGCCGCTGCTGGGGCGCATCGCCCGCGACACCGGCGTGGACTACAACATCCTGTCCGGCCGCATCGACCGCATCAAGGACACCCCCTACGGCCAATTGGTGGTCGCCTTGGTGGGCGGCGACCAGATCGCCGCGCGGGCCGCCTTTGCCGGCGCCGGCGTCACCGTGGAGGACCTGCGTCCGTGAACCGCCTGCCGATCCTCGCCGCCGCCGCCGACGGCTTCTTCCGTAATCTCGACGCGCGCAAGTGGGCCGACATCGGCCAGGCCACGTTCGACACGTTGCTGATGCTGGGCGGCGCCTTGCCGCTGACCTTGCTGATCGGTTTGCCGCTGGGCGTGCTGCTGTTCCTCAGCGGCTCGGCGCAATTGCGCCGACGCCCGGTGCTGCACGGCGTCCTCGCGCTGGTGGTCAATCTCCTGCGCTCGGTGCCTTTCATCATCCTGATGATCGCGATGATCCCGCTCACCCTGGCGGTGATGGGCACCTCGCTGGGCGTTCGCGGCGCGATCCTGCCGCTGGTGGTCGGCGCAGCGCCCTTTTATGCGCGCCTGGTCGAGACCGCCTTGCGCGAGGTCGATCGCGGCGTGGTCGAAGCCAGCCAGGCCATGGGCGCCACCACGTGGGAGCTGGTGGCCAAGGTGTTGTTGCCCGAGGCCCGGCCCGGGCTGATCGCCGGTGCCACGGTCACGACCATTGCGCTGATCGGATTCACCGCCATGGGCGGCGCGATCGGCTCCGGCGGCCTGGGCGATGTGGCCTATCGCGAAGGTTATCTGCGCTCGCATGCCGACGTGGCCTTGGTCACGGTGATCGCCCTGCTGGTGCTGGTGCAGCTGTTGCAGATGCTGGGCGATCGGTTGGTCGCGCATTACAGCCGGCGCTGAGCTTTGGGCGCCGTGGCGTCGTGCCGCGGCGCCGGCGAACCTGCTACGTTCAACGGCGGCCATGCGCCGTTCCTCCCTCGATTCGGATCCGTCATGAAGAAGACCCTGCTGTTTCCGCTCCTCGCCGCTGCCACGGTGGCGCTCGTTGCCTGCGGGCGTTCCGGTGGCGGCGACGACGGTCGCCTCACGGTCGCGGCGACCGCGGTGCCGCATGCCGAGATCCTCGAGGTGGTCAAGCCGCTGCTGGAAAAGCAGGGCGTCCAGCTCGATGTGCGGGTGTTCAACGATTACGTGCAGCCCAACGACCAGGTCGCGCAAAAGCAGATCGACGTCAATTACTTCCAGACCGAGCCCTACCTGGATGCCTACAACCGCGATCGTGGCAGCCAGCTGGTCACCATCGTGGGCGTGCACATTGAGCCGTTCGGCGCCTATTCGCATCGTTTCAAGTCGCTGGACGCGTTGCCGCAGGGGGCCGAAGTGGCCATCCCCAATGACCCCAGCAACAACAGCCGCGCGCTGATCCTGCTCGACAAGGTGGGCGTCATCAAGCTCAAGGATCCGACCAACGCGTTGTCCACGCAGCGCGACATCATCGAGAACCCCAGGCAGCTGAAGTTCCGCGAGCTGGATTCGGCCATGCTGCCGCGCGTGCTTGAGCAGGTCGATCTGGCGATGATCAACACCAACTACGCGCTCGATGCCGGCCTGAATCCGACGCGAGACGCGTTGGCGATCGAGAGCAAGGAGTCGCCTTACGTGAACTTCCTGGTCGGGCGGCCGGACAACAAGGACGATCCGCGCGTGCAGAAGTTGGCCAAGGCGCTGACCAGTCCGGAAGTGAAAGCTTTCATCGAGAAGAAGTACCACGGGGCTGTGCTGCCGGCGTTCTGAGCGGTATTTATTTCGGCCTTCTCCCTTTTGCTGGGCGCTTTTGGATCGCGGCTTGCGAGTTGGGTTTTTTGTTGTGGGCGCGGAGGGTGTTTGGCGGTTGGTTGTAGTGGCTTACGGTGCGGGCCCCGTCCTGTCGGGATGGTGGGTCGCGGTTCGAGCGGCCATCCATGGCCGCACTCACCGCACGTGGGCCATCCATGG
>DASWQJ010000024.1:0-8400 GCA_036403795.1 Stenotrophomonas sp. | reverse complement strand
ACCAGGACCTGCCCGGTGTTCTCCTTCATCGCATGCTCTTCGGCCACGCGGATGATCGACAGCGACATGGACTCGACACTGCGCATGCGGCCGTGGCCATCGCAACGCGGGCAGACGATCTGGCTGGACTCACCCAGGCTCGGACGCAGGCGCTGGCGGCTCATTTCCATCAGGCCGAAGCGCGAGATGCGGCCCAACTGGACGCGGGCGCGGTCGAACTTGAGCGCGTTCTGCAAGCGGTTCTCGACTTCGCGCTGGTGCTTGGTCGAGGCCATGTCGATGAAGTCGATGACCACCAGGCCGCCGAGGTCGCGCAGGCGCAGCTGGCGGGCCACTTCTTCAGCCGCCTCCAGGTTGGTCTGGAACGCGGTCTCCTCGATGTCGCTGCCCTTGGTGGCGCGCGAGGAGTTGACGTCGACGGCGGTCAGTGCCTCGGTCTGGTCGACCACGATCGACCCGCCCGAGGGCAGGCGGACGTTGCGCTCATAGGCGTTTTCGATCTGCGACTCGATCTGGAAACGGTTGAAGAGCGGAATGTCGTCCTTGTAATGCTTGAGCTTGCGCAGGCTCTGCGGCATCACCTGCTGCATGAACTCGCACGCATCGGCGTAGAGCTCGTCGGTGTCGACCAGGATCTCGCCGATGTCGGCACGCAGGTAGTCGCGCAGGGCGCGGATGATCAGGCGCGACTCCTGGTAGATCAGGAAGGCAGCCGGCTTGCTCAACGCCGCTTCGGCGATCGCCTTCCAGGTCTGCAGCAGGTAGTCCAGGTCCCATTGCAGCTCTTCCGCGTCGCGGCCCACGCCGGCGGTACGGATGATCACGCCCATGTCGTCGGGGATGTTGAGCTTGTCCAGCGCGTCCTTCAAAGCGGCGCGATCTTCGCCTTCGATCCGGCGCGACACACCGCCGGCGCTGGGCGAGTTGGGCATCAGCACCATGTAACGGCCGGCCAGCGAGATGAACGTCGTCAGGGCAGCGCCCTTGTTGCCGCGCTCCTCCTTGTCGACCTGGACCACGATTTCCTGGCCCTCGCGCAGCAGTTCGCGGATGCCGGCCTTGTTGTGGTCGACACCGGCCTGGAAGTAGTCGCGGGAGATTTCCTTGAGCGGCAGGAAGCCGTGGCGCTCGGCGCCGTAATCGACAAAAGCCGCTTCAAGCGAGGGCTCGAGCCGGGTGATCCGGCCTTTGTAGATGTTGGACTTCTTTTGTTCCTTGGACGGCTGTTCGATGTCGATGTCGTACAGGGTCTGGCCGTCCACGATCGCCACGCGCAGTTCTTCGGCCTGCGTGGCATTGATCAGCATTCGCTTCATTGTTGCGTTCCTCGCGCGCTGCTACCGCGCGGAACGCCGTGGCGTTTCGCTTCTGGATCGGTTCACCGACCCCTCGCGCCGTGCGCGGACAGGTCGACTGGGCTTTCCAGCGCTGCTACACCACGGCAGGCCGCGGGAGCGCTATCTCATGTTTTAGGTGTTTCAGGACCGGCGGCTGCTTTCCAGCCAAAGCTGGGGCGCCACGCGGGGCATGTTCAGCGCAGAGTCCCTTCACGGGAATCTGGCGATGGTCGGGCAGGCCGGTGAGCCGCTAACATGGCCGCCCCGGGGGCGGTGGTCGCGCACTGTGCCGGAATCGTGGGAAGCCGGGCTTTCGGCCCTGCGTCAACTTCCAACGAAATCAAACCCTTATATCGCCCGCCGAGTGTAACAGAATAAGCAGCCCGATGACCGACCTCCCACCCAAGCGGCCTACCCGCAAACCGACTCGACCCCCCGGACAGAAGCCGGCCCGGACCTTGCGCGCCGCCCAAGCGGCCAAGGCCGCCGGTCGCGACCGTTCGCCCCAGGCATCGGCGGCCCGACCTGCGGTCCAGCCGCCCACCACCCGGGACACCCGTGTCGCCCCGCACGGGCAATCCGCGGCCGGCCAGGGACACCGCGCGGCGCCGCGTTCCACGGCGACGACGACGGCGGGCGCGGCAGGGCGACGCGACGAGGATTCGCGGTTCCCGCAACGTGCCAACGCCGCACGGACGTCCGCGGGCCGCCCCGCTGCCGGCCACGGTCGATCCGAGGCTGCGCCTGCCCGCCGTGCTCCGGTCACGCGTCCAGTCAGCCACGTCCCGGCCGATCCTGCCCCAGCCAGTCTTGACGGCGCCGAAGGGGCGGCACCCGCGGCGGCGAGCGCGGAAAAAGCCCCCGCACGCAATCTCACCATCTCCGAAGACCGGGACGGCCAACGGCTGGACAACTTCCTGCTCGGCCATCTGAAGGGCGCCCCCCGAAGCCTGGTCTACAAACTCGTGCGCAGTGGCCAGGTCCGGGTCAATGGCGGTCGTGCCAAGGCCGAGCGCAAGCTTGACGCCGGGGACGAGGTCCGATTGCCTCCGCTACGGTTGCCCGAAGAAGGCGAGAAGGTGGCCCCGCCGGCTACGTTCCTGGCCCGCATGGAGGCGGCCATCGTGTACGAAGATGCCAGGTTGCTGGCGCTGAACAAGCCCTCCGGCGTGGCCAGCCATGGCGGCAGCGGGATTAGTTTTGGCGCCATCGAAACGTTGCGTGCGCTGCGCCCCGGGCAGACCCTGGAACTGGTGCACCGGCTCGACCGCGACACCTCCGGCCTGTTGATCGTGGCCAAGAAGCGCTCGACGTTGACCGAGATGCAGGCGCTGTTGCGCGAGGGTGACAGCGAAAACGGCCGCGGTATCTCCAAGCGCTACCTGACCCTGCTGGTCGGGCGCATGCCCGACGGCGTGATGACGGTCGATGCGCCCCTGCATATCGGACTGCGCCAGGGCGGTGAGCGTCACGTCCAGGTGCACGCGGCGGGCAAGCCTTCGCTAAGCCATTTCCGCGTGCTGGAGCGTCGCGGCGGTCACTCTTATTGCGAGGTGCGCATCGAAACCGGCCGTACCCACCAGATCCGGGTGCATGCCCAGCACCTGGGCCATGCGGTGGCCGGCGACGACAAGTACGGCGAGGACGAGGTCAACAAACGCCTGCGCGACCAGGTGGGACTGCGTCGACTGTTCCTGCACGCCGCCTCGCTGGAGTTCGCGCTCGACGGCGGGAAGACGCCCTACGTGCTCAATGCTCCCTTGGCGCCGGAGTTGGCCGAGGTGCTGGACAAGCTCGGCTGAGCGCTGTCCGCAAATCGCGGACAGCGCCTCACCATTTGAATAGCACCAGGCTGATGGCCAGCGTGGCCATGCCGGCCACCAGTCCATAGACGGTTTCGTGGCCTTGCGCGTAGCGCTTGGCCGCCGGCAGCAGTTCGTCGAGGGCAAGAAATACCATGACCCCGGCAATGACCCCGAAGACCATGCCGAACACCCCTTGCGACAGCACGCTGGACAGCAGGGCGAAGCCCAGGATCGCACCGATCGGTTCGGCCAGGCCTGAAGCCAGGCTC
This sequence comes from Stenotrophomonas sp., assembly GCA_036403795.1. Taxonomy (GTDB): domain Bacteria; phylum Pseudomonadota; class Gammaproteobacteria; order Xanthomonadales; family Xanthomonadaceae; genus Stenotrophomonas_A. The sequence continues at coordinate 4,989 of DASWQJ010000024.1, read as the reverse complement.
GCCAGGAAGGCGTAGAACTTGTTGCCGGTGGCGAAGTACACCGGCACGGCAATGGCGATGCCTTCGGGGATGTTGTGGATGGCGATGGCAAAGGCCAATGGCATGCCGACCGATGGGCTTTCCAGGGTCGCGAAGAAAGTGGCCAGGCCCTCGGGGAAGTTGTGCGCGGTGATCGCCACGGCGGTGAGCAGGCCCACGCGCCGGATATAGGCGCGGTTGTTTTCGCGAAACAGCGGATCGTCCGAACTCAGGCTCTGGTGTGGATTGGGCACCAGGTGATCGATGACCATGATCAACAACATCCCGCCCAGGAAGGCCAGCGTGCCGTAGGTGTAGCCGACCCGTTCGCCATAAGCGCCGGCGAAACTGGAAATGGATTTGCCCAGGATTTCGGTCAGCGACACGTAGACCATCGCGCCCCCGGCGAAGGCCAGCCCAAACGCGAGCAGGCGAGGGTTGGGGCGCCGCGAAAACAGCACCATCAGGCTGCCCAGGGCCGTGGCCAGTCCGGCGGCAAGGGTGACGGCGAGGGCGATCCATACGTGGGAAGAAGCGAAGTTGTATTCGGGCATGCGTGGATTGTGGCGGGAAGGGGAGTGAAGAGGGCTCAAACGTGGAACCGAGCGCCGCCGGTGCTGGCGCCTTGAGCGCGGCGGTCTTGAAACCTGGGGCGGGCATTCGTACCGACGTGCGAGTGCCGGGGTCACAGGCCCATGCGAGTCGGTGCCGATGAGGTCACACTGCGCCACTCCAACGGGGGGATCGTCGCATGGGCAAGCACGGCAAACGCGGATACGTGGCGGCAGTCGCGTTGGTTTTCATGATCGGGCCGCTTTCGGCCGCCACGCCCGGCGACTGGCCGGCCTACGCTGGGGCACCCGGCGGTGGCCAGCATTCGCCGCTGTCCCAGATCACGCCGGACAACGTGGACCAACTGCACATCGCATGGTCGTTCCGCACGGGGGAACTGGGGGCGGGTTTGCCGGATCCGGAGCGTCGGCGATTCGAGGCCAATCCGCTGATCATCGACGGGCGGATGTACCTGACGACCGGTACCGGGATTGCCTTTGCACTGGACGCGGCGAGCGGCCGCGAAATCTGGTCTTACGACGCGCGCGTCGCCCGGGACAAGCATTACAGCGATCCGGCCTCACGCGGGGTGACGTTCTGGCGTGATGCGCAGACCTCATCGGGAACGCCTTGCCATGAGCGCATCGTGTTCGGCACCTTGGATGCGCGGCTGATCGCGCTGGATGCTTCCAACGGACAACCTTGTGCCGATTTCGGCGACGCCGGTGCGGTCGATCTGGGCCAGGGGGTAACGCGTCACGACGAGCCTGAGAGCCGTTGGCGCAACTATGCGGTGACCTCGCCACCGGTGGTGGCCGGGGACCTGCTCGTGGTCGGCAGTTCGGTCGGCGACAACCGAGCGCACGCATTGGAGCAAGGCATCGTGCGCGGCATCGATGCACGTAGCGGTCAGGAGCGATGGCGTTGGGATCCGGTTCCGCGGGATCCTGTTCAAGCGACGGCCGCGGGCTGGGAACCGGCCCAGGCGGCCGACGTCGGCGCGGCCAACGCATGGGCGCCACTGTCAGTCGATGCCGAACGGGGATTGGTCTTCGTGCCTACCGGTTCGGCCAGTCCGGATTATTACGGGGGCGAAAGGCGGGGCGACAATCGCGATGCCAACTCGTTGGTCGCGCTGGACCTGCACACAGGTCGCCGCGTGTGGGCGCAGCAACTGGTCCATCACGACCTTTGGGATTACGACCTGGCGTCGCAGCCGGCGCTGACCACGGTCGACACCGCGCAGGGCGCGCGCGAGGTCGTATTGCAGGCCACCAAGACCGGCTTCCTGTTCGCATTCGACCGCAACGACGGCACGCCGGTCTTTCCAGTCAGCGAAGTGCCAGTGCCTGCTTCGGATGTACCGGGCGAACGTGCTTCACCCACCCAGCCAATGCCTGAGGCGGCCCTGAGGTTGGCGCGATCGTCGCCGGTCACTCCTGAGGAAGCCTGGGGGCCGACACCGGGCGAGCGGAGTGAGTGCAAACGCTTGATCGCCGGGCTGCGGTCGCAGGGCATTTTCACGCCGCCGAGCGTGCGCGGCACCATTGCATTGCCGGGCTGGGCCGGCGGCGTCAACTGGGGGGGCATCGCGGTCGATCCACAGCGCCAGCTCGCGATCTTGCCGGTGACCGACTTGCCGATGCAGGTCGCTTTGATTCCACGCGCGCAGTTCCGCTGGGAAGACAGAGAGAAATTCCCGCACCAGGAACTCAACAACATGGAAGGCACGCCCTTTGGCATGCGACGCGGGGTGCTGCAGTCGTCGAAGGGGGCGCCGTGCGTCCGGCCGCCCTGGGGCAAGCTGGTGGCCGTGGATTTGCGGCAACGCAAGATTCTTTGGGAGCGCCCGCTTGGCACGCTGGAAGAGGACCTGCCTTGGGTGCCGCTGGAAGTCGGCCTGCCGGTACTGGGCGGCGCGGTCACCACCGCTAGCGGATTGACCTTTGTCGCCGCCTCGGCCGATGCGCGGCTGCGCGCGCTGGAGACGGCAACGGGCAAGACGCTATGGGAAGCCAAGCTGCCGGCGGGCGGGCAGGCCACGCCATCGGTGTATGCCGTCGACGGAAAGCAGTACGTGGTCATTGCCGCTGGAGGCCGCGAAGGGTTAGGGCCGATGGGCGACTACGTGGTCGCCTACACGCTGGACGGGCAGGGCGAAGAACTGGTTTTCCAGCATGCCGTCGGCGTGCGCCTGGCGATCATGGCGGTGGTTGGCCTGGGCGTGCTGGGCGGGATCGCACTGCTGATGCGCGTGTGGTGGCGTCGGCGTCGCGCGCGGCGATGAACCGGCACGCTCACCTGCGCCATGCACGTGGCAGGGTCGCGTAAACGTGGCGTGGTCAACACGACACGGCCCCAGTACTGGTGGCCGTGTCGTGGATGCGTTCCCGGGCAATCAACCGCCGCGACGGGCGCGCTCTTCGATCGCGAAGCACTCGTCCGGTCGCGGCTGCGGCGGGTTGAATGCCACCGGTACCTGGATGGTCTGCGGCATGGCCTGGCCGTTGCGGGTGGCCGCACGGAATTGCCAGTCGTGCACGGCCTTCTGCGCGGATTCGTCCAGGGCCGGTTGGCCGCTGCTGGTGACCAGCAGCACTTCGGTCGGCTTGCCTTCGGTGCCGACCGTCACCTTGAGCACGGTGGTTCCGCCGGCACCGGCGCAGGCCAGCTCGACCGGGTACACCGGCGGTGGGGTGTGGATGGCGGCCAGTTCGGTGGGTGCGGCCACTGGCGCGGTCGCCGCATCCTGTTTGCTGCAGGCGACCAGGGTGAGCAGGCCCAGGGCGGGCAAGAGCAATGGGGGTACGGAACGCATGGTCAGACTCCCGGTTCGATGAGGGCAGAGGCCTTGGCGGCACAGATGAAGTCGTTTTCGCTCAGGCCGCCGACGTCGTGGGTCGAATAGCGCACCACGGCACGGTTGTAGTGCACGCCCAGGTCAGGGTGGTGGTCTTCCTGGTGCGCGATCCATGCCAAGGCGTTCACGAAGGCCATGGTCTTGTAATAGTTGTCGAACTGAAAGGTGCGGGTCAGGGCCAGGCCTGCGTCGGCCAGCTCCCAGCCAGGTACCTGGGGCAACAGTTCGGACAGTCGCGCTTCGCCGAGCTTGTGCTCGACACCCTTGCGCGGCAGGCAACGGGCGCGCTGGAGGGGAATCAGGTCGGTCATCGGCGGCATCCTCGGTGGGGCTGACTTGAACGCATGGGAAGATCGGGCTGTTCCACGAGCGGCGGGCGTTACGGGGCTAGAATAACCGCATGATCCAGATATCCGACAACGCGCAAACCCATTTCCGCCGCCTGATAGAACGCGAGGGGGCGCCCGGCATGGGGGTGCGCCTGAGCGCCGTCGATGCAGGTACCTCGCGCGCCGACGCGCGACTCGAATTTGCCGAAGCGGCCGACCTGACAGGCGATGAGTGGGCAGTGGACTGCGACGGCTTCACGCTCTACATCGCTGCCGACAGTGTGCAGTGGCTCGACGGCGCCGAGATCGACTACATCACCCAGGCCACCGGCAACCAGCAGCTGACCATCAAGGCGCCGAAGATCAAGGGCGAAGCACCGGGCGACACTGCCTCGCTGGTCGAGCGGGTGCGCTGGGTCGTCGAAAACGAGGTCAATCCGCAGCTCGCTTCGCACGGTGGCCGTGTGGCGGTGCAGGAAGTATCCGGCGATGGCGTCGTGCTGCTGCGCTTTGGCGGTGGCTGCCACGGCTGCGGGATGGCGGACGTGACGTTGAAGCAGGGCATTGAAAAGACGCTGATGGGGCGGGTCCCGGGGGTCACCGCGGTACGTGACGCCACCGATCACGCGACCGGCGATGCGCCGTATATCCCTCGCGACGCCGCCTGAATCCCGCGCCGGTGACGAAAGCCGCCGACCTCATCGAAGCGCTGCTGGCCCGTAAGCCGGGGCGACCGGTACTGGACCGCCGCAGCGGCCTGCCTTATGCATGGGGCCACTGGGTGCGCAACCGCGATGTCGTGGCCGACGTCGCCTATGGTTCGCCCGAGTTGGTGCAGGTCGCCGAGCAACGGCCATCCCGTCGTCGCGCTGGCGTGTTGCCCGCGTTGAGCCCGCTGCAGGCGTTCCGGCGGCTGTGGTGGCAACAGTGGGATCCGCGGCCGCGGGACGAGCGTCCCTATCACTGGCTGGCGGTGTCCGGCAGCTTCCTGATCCACGCCTTGTTCCTGTTGCTGTTGCTTTGGGTGGCGGTGGTGCGCTGGGCCAAGCCGCCTGAGACGCCGGGCGAAGAAGGCCGGGTTCGTCTGGAGATGGTCGGACGCGGGACCCCCGAGCAGGTGGGCGGTGGCGCGGGCGAGCCCGCGGCGGGCGCTGCCACTGCTTCCGCGACCGCGTCGGCCAGCCCGGGTTCCCAGTCGTCGGCCGGCGCCCAACCGGGCGCGCGACCGGC
>DASWQJ010000023.1:0-23624 GCA_036403795.1 Stenotrophomonas sp. | reverse complement strand
CTTCGGCATTTTATTATCTTCCTAGAGGGGTTTGGTTGCCTCGAGGTTATCTGTGATTCGTTTGTCGTCGCTGATTAGTTTCATTAGCCCTTATTGCGCCAAGGCCCTATTCGCTATGGAGCTTCTCACGATCTTTGCTGGTTGGAAGCTGGGTTGCCCAGAGAATTGCGCGTAGTTTCTCCGAGTGATTGATATGAGGCGAAAGAGATGAAGCTTAAGTCCGTATGCGCGCTGATGGGTCTCGCCGTTACGGTCGTTGTCGCGTGGAATCTGCTTGACGGCAGAACATCTTCTACGGGCGTGTCGACGCGAGCCGGTAACGACATCATGGCGAACGATTTCACCCCCATCCCCATGCCAGACGGCATGTCGGACCAAGGCATCATCATCTTCGCGCCACAAAACTGCCCGTCCGACGCGGCGCAACGCGCCGAGGTGATGGCGCAGTACCTGTCGGGGAAAGGCATCGCCTTCACCCGGTCAACTTCGGCCGAGTACGGCGACCTGGCATCGCGCGAAGAGGTCGACCAGGTGATGGCGGTGATGAACGGGCCGATCCCGGTGGTCTATGTAAACGGCAAGGCCAAGGCCAATCCGAAGCCGGAGGAAGTCGAGGCCCAGTACCGGTTGGAGGGGCGGGGCTAGTAGTAAACGGCAAGCAGCAGTCGGGAAGTTTCAGGGGCAAGGGACGCAACAAAGGGGCGTAGGGAATGATCGGGGGAATTGCCAAACAAGCCAGCGCTGGCTTCGCCGCGCTGTGCCTTTTCATCGGCTTCAATGCGCCGCTGTTCGCGCAGGAGTCGGTGTGCGCGCGCGTCAAGATCGAGATCAAGCAGGAGCTGACGCTCGAGCGCCAGGCCTTCGATGCGGAAATGCGCATCACCAATTCGCTGCCGGCCACCGCGCTCACGCAGGTGGAGGTGCAGGTGCGCGTCACCGACGAGAACGGCACGCCGGCCACCGTCAGCACCGATCCCAACGATCTCACCGCGCAGTTCTTCATCCGCCAGACCCACGACGACACCGCCGGCGATGGCCAAGTCGCGGCCAACTCGACCGCCGTGCTCAATTGGCTGCTGGTCCCGGCGTCGGGCTCGGCGGGCAACACGTCCGCCGGCAAGCGCTATCTGGTCGGCGCGACGCTGCGCTACCTGTATGGCAACGAGCTGCAGGAGATGCAGCTCAGCCCCGACGCGATCACGGTCAAGCCGATGCCGTCACTGTCGCTGGACTACTTCCTGACGCGCGACGTGATCGCCGACGACCCGATGACCGCGGAGATCGAGGCGCCCGAACCCTATACGCTGGGTGTGCGCATAAAGAATTCCGGCCTGGCCCAGGCCAAAGCGCTGAAGATCGATTCGGCGCAGCCGAAGATCGTGGAGAACAACCAGGGCCTGGCAGTCAACTTCACGCTGCTCGGCAGCTACGTGCAGGATGCGCCGGTCGCCAATACGCTGCTGATCGACTTCGGCGACATCGCCCCGGCCAGCGCCAAGATGGGGCGCTGGCTGATGGAGAGCAACCTGGCAGGCAAGTTCGTCGAGTTCAACGCGACGTTCACCCATTCCGACGAGCTCGGCGGCGCGTTGACGTCGCTGCTGGAAGCGACCAACGCGCACCTGCTGGTGCGCGATGTGCGCGTGGACCTGCCCGGGCGTGACCTGGTACGCGACTTCCTGGGCGTGGACGGCAGCAATTACCGCGTCTATGAGTCCGAAGGCGTGGACAGCGACGTCACCGACCGCTCAGGCGCGGCGACGTTGAGCGCTGCCGGCGGCGGCTACCAGCTGAGCCTGCCGGCCAGCCAGGGCTTCCTCTACGTGCGCAAGGCCGACCCGTATCGCGGGCAGATGGCGTTGGGCACGGTGATGCGCGGCGACGCAAAGCAGATGGCCAGCGAGAACGTGTGGCTGTCCAAAACCAAGAACGTCGACACCAAGCAGTGGGAGTATTGGTTCAACGTATTCGATACGAACTCGCCGGGCAGCTACCAGGTCGGCTTCAGGCCGCTCGACCAGGTGCCGGCGCCGCCGGTGCTGCAGTTCATCCCCGACCGCGTGGTCAAGGAGCAGCAGCAGGTGTCGTTCCTGGTCGAGGCGTCCAGCCCGATGGGCAAGGCCGTGGCCATCACCGCCGGGCCGCTGCCCGCGGGCGCCACGTTCCAGGACCAGCACGATGGCACCGCGGTGTTCGACTGGACGCCGGAGCAGGGCCAGGCGGGCAGCTATGCCATCAACTATGTTGCCAGCGACGGCACGCTGAGCGGTACGCGCTCGGCCAAGATCCGGGTCGATTCCAAGACGGCACCGGAAGGGCCGGCGACGCCCCGCATCGTCGCGCCGTTGGCGGGCGCCGAGGTGCAGAGCCAGCGCCCGTGGCTGCAGGTGCAGACCGGCGAAGACAGTGCCGATCCCACCACCTCGGTGACGTTCGAGATCTACCCCGACGAGGCGATGCATGAACTGGTGGCGCAGGGCGCGGTAGCGCGCAATGCCAGCGCCGGCACGCCAACCCAGTGGCAACCGCCCGCCGACTTGGACGACAACACCGTGTATCACTGGCGCGCGCGCGCCGTCGGTGGCGAGCTCAACAGCGGCTGGGTGACGGGCAGCTTCTTCGTCAACCTGTTCAACGACGCCCCCGCGAGCTTCAACCTGCGCTCGCCGGCGCCCGATGCCACGACGGCGTCGCTGACGCCGCTGCTGTCGGCCAGCAATGCCGTGGACGTCGATGGCGATGCGGTGCGCTATGCCTACGAGGTCTACAGCGACAGCGCGCTGTCCCAACTGCACGACCGCGTAGCCGAGCTGCCGCCGGGCGAGCAGGGCTACACCGAATGGCAAGTCTCGGTTCCGCTGGAAAATGCGACCAGCTATTACTGGCGCGTCGTGGCGACCGACCAGCACGGCGCCATCACCGTCACCCCGGCGCGGCTGCTCAAAGTCGACACGAGTGCTGCGGCACCGGAAGCGCCGACCCTAGTGGCGCCACTGCCGGGCGCGCACGTGACCACCGCCGGGCAGGCGACGTTGCAGGTCCGCAACGGGGCGGCGCCCAACGGTGCAGTGGTGAGCTACGTGTTCGAGATCGACACCGTGCCCAGCTTCAATTCCTCCGCCAAACAGATCTCGCCTTCGTTGCCGGCCGGCGCCAATGGCCAGACCAGTTGGACGGCTGCCAGCCTGGTCGAGAACGCGCATTACTACTGGCGTGCGCGCGCCATGATCGGCGAGGTGGCCAGCCAATGGGTGCAGGGTCATTTCGTGCTGGATGCGCAGAATGAAGCGCCATGGGTGCCGGTGCTCGAGTACCCGGGTGACGGCGCCTGGATCACCAGCGCGTCGCCCACCTTCACGGTCTACCCATCGCAGGATCCGGAAGAGGATGCGATCAGCTACGCGTTCGAGCTTTACAAAGATGCTGCACTGACCACGCGCCTGGCTTCCGGCACCAGCGCCGATCCCAGCTGGCTGCCGACTGGCGGCGTGGAGGATGGTGGCCAGTACTTCTGGCGTGCGCGGGCACAGGACGCACGTGGCGCGTCCAGTGCCTGGAGCGCAGCGGCAGGCTTCACTGTCGATACCGGTCAATACACGCCACCGACGGTCGCGGTGGTTCGCCCGGCCACGCTGGTCGATGCCAGCACACGCCAAGCCACCATCAAGTGGACCGGCACCCGTCCCAACGGCGAGCCGCGCATCGCCCTGTACTACGACAGCACGGGGCAGGGTTTTGCGGGCACTCGTATCGTCGAAGGCCTAAGCCAGGACAGCGACAGCCAGAGCGGCCGCTATGTCTGGAACATGGCAGGGCTGCCCGCCGGGCCGTACTACGTGTACGCGGTAATCTACGACGATCGCGGGTCATCGCAGGCTTACGCACCGGGCACGCTGGTGATCCCCGCCGAACCGCGCCTGGGCCAATTGGTCATCAAGGCCGTGGGCACCGGTCGCGTGCTGGAGGGGGGGAGCTCGCCGGTGGTCGAGGTAGCGCTGTCGCGTGCGCCCACCGGCCCGGTCACCGTGCCGCTGTCCTCCGGCAACATGGCGCAAGGCACCGTGTCGCCGCGAGAGCTGGTCTTCACGCCTGACGATTGGCGGTCGGCGCGACGCGCCTGGATGACGCCGGTACGCGACAAGATCGCCGATGGCGACCAGTTCGTCGACGTGACGGTCGGCAACGCCAGCAGCCTGGATCCGCAGTTCATGGGCAGTGCCGGCGGCGTGGTCAAGGCGGTGGCCGCAGACGATGGCGTACAGACGGACCCCGCCGGGCTTTGGGTGTCGGCCTATCAACTCACGAGCAAGATTTACTCGGAGTCGAGCAAGCGCTGGACTTACCGCTACCGCGTGACGATGAGCAATCGCGGGCCCAGGGTCAACACGGTCATTGCCAAGATCGTCTCCGCGCCGGGCCTGCAGCTCATCGCCTACAACCTGCGCTACGGGGCGATCGACCGGGACGATTCGGCGCTGAGCGTGGAAGAGATCGTGCTTGGCTCGGCGACCGACCTGGGCGAGCAGGACCCGCAACTGACCTGGGAACTGAAGGTATTCTGATGAAGACTTGTGTTCGACCCATGCCTCGTAACGTGCGTGGCTTCACCCTGATGGAACTGTTGGTGGTCGTGGTGATCATCGGCCTGCTGGTCGCACTGGTGGCACCGCGCTACTTCCAGCAGATCGGTAAATCCGAACGCACCGCGGCCGCCAACCAGATCGATGCGCTGCGCAAAGCGACCGATTCGTACCGCATGGACATGGGCCGTTTCCCGCGTTCCGAAGAAGGCCTGGCCGCGCTAGTGCAGCGCCCGGACGGCGAGGCGCGTTGGAACGGCCCCTATCTGCAGAAGGCGGTGCCGCTGGATCCCTGGGGCACCGCCTATCTCTACCGTATTCCTGGCGCAAGTACTGACTACGACATCATCTCGCTGGGTAAGGATGGCCGCGCCGGCGGCGACGGCGAAGACGCCGACATCGGGGCAGGGGGCTGAGTGAAGCACCGCGTGCAGGTCGCTCTCGGCGCGCAGTCGCGCTGGTTGGAGATCGAAGCCGACAGCATCGAGGCAGCGCACGTGCAGGCCGCGCGGAGTGGTGCGCGCGTGCTGCGTGTCGTGCCCGCTGGCGAAGCCGCCGCGCCGACGCGTGTGCACTTCGCACCGGGCGTGTTCCTGCAAGAGTCGGTGACCCTGCTGCGCGCGGGCCTGAATATCGTGGAAGTCACCGAGACCCTGCACCGCAAGGAGGCCGACCCAGGCTTTCGCGAGGTATTGGCACGCTTGCTGGTCAAGCTGCGCCAGGGCGCGAGTTTCTCCGTGGCAATGGCGGCCGAGTCGCCCTTGTTTCCGCCAGTGTTGGTGGCCGGCGTGGCAGCCAGCGAGACCGCCGGCGGCCTGGCAGAAACCCTCGAGCGCTACCTGGAGTACGACGGGCGCATCGACCAGATCCGCCGCAAGGTGTTTGCCAGTGCGATCTATCCGCTGTTGCTGCTGCTGGTAGGCGGTGGCGTGATCCTGTTCCTGGTCGGCTACGTGGTTCCTAAGTTTTCCACGATCCTCGGTGACTCCGGTCGCCCCGTCGGCATGGGGACCCGCGCCTTGCTATGGTGCGGTGCGACCTTGCAGACGCACCCCTTGGTCGTTGGAGTGCTGCTGGCCGGCGTAGCGGCGGGCCTTGCCTGGATGGTGACCCACCCCAGCGGAAGAGCCTCGTTGCTGCGCGCCGCCTCACACGTACCGGTGCTGGCCGGCATCCTCGTCAATCTGGGGCTGTCGCGCTTCTACCGCACTCTTGCGTTGCTGTTGCAGAGCGGTATCCCGCTGGTGCCGGCGCTGGAAATGGTGCGCGGCGTGCTGGGACCGGTGCAGGCCGATGAAGTGGGCCAAGCGCTGCAGCGGTTGCGCAGCGGGCAGATGCTCAGCGAATCGCTGGCGGGCACCAGCATGGTGCCGCCGATCGCCGAGAGCCTGCTGCGCGTAGGCGAACGCAGCGGTGCGCTGGCCGCGATGAGCGACAAACTCGCCAATTTTCTGGATCTGGAACTGGACCGCCGGGTGGAGACATTCTCCCGGTTGTTCGAACCGCTGCTGATGACCGGGATTGGTCTGGTCATCGGCGCGATCGTGGTGTTGATGTATGCGCCGATCTTCGACCTGGTGGGCAGCGTGGGTTGAGGAGGCGGGTTAGTGGCAGTCGAGAGGGAAGGGGATGGGGCAGTGGTAGTGGAAGCATTGCAGCAAGAAGAGGAGGCCGGTGCCCAGGCGCAGATCGTGCCGCAGTTGGTGCTGGACGAGATCCGGCAGGCACGCTTGCAGGCGTTGGGTAGTGCCGATGCGTCCTGGTTGGAGCAACTGCAGGCGCAGCGCGGCCTGGAAGATGCCGGATTCCTGCAGGCGTTGGCGTCGGTGTCGGGGCTGGAGATCCTGTCCGGCCAGGCACTGTTCGCCGCCACTCCTGATTTCGACGTACTGAGCTATGTCGAATGCAGTCGCCGCCATTGCGTACCGGTACGCAACGGCACAGACGGTGCGTTGACCCTGGTGCTCGCCGATCCGTATTCGGAAGAGATCGCGCAATGGGCGCGCAGCCACCTGATCGAAGCCTATGACGCCCGCCTGGCCCACATCGGCGATATCCGCGCGTTGCTGGCCGGCGCCGAACAGGCCGTGCGGGCGACCGAGGAGCAGCTGGGCGAGCAGTTTGACGACGGCGACCCCAGCGAAGGCGAGATCGTCTCGTTGGAGGCCATCGAGGCCGATTCCAGTCCGGTGATCCGCACGGTCAGCGCCATCCTTTACGATGCACTCAAACAACGCGCCTCCGACATCCATCTCAAGTCCACACCGGGCGGCATGAACGTCAAGTTCCGCCTCGATGGCGTGCTGGTGGGGGTTTCCGATATTCGTGGCGCCGACATGGCGCAGCGCCTGATCTCGCGCATCAAGGTCATGTCGATGCTCGATATCGCCGAACGCCGCGTCCCGCAGGACGGCCGGTTCCGCGTGCGCAGCAAAGCCAGTCACGTCGATTTCCGCGTATCGATCATGCCGAGCATCCACGGCGAAGATGCGGTGCTGCGTCTGCTCGACCGCAGCTCGTTGACCGGTGGCCAGGAGAAGGTGCTGCGGCTGGCGGATCTTTCGCTCGAGGCGGCGGCCATGACCATGCTGCGTCGCCTCGTGGCCCAACCGTACGGCATGATCCTGGTCACCGGCCCGACCGGCTCGGGCAAGACCACAACCCTCTACGCTGCGCTGCAGGAAATCAACCACGGCCACGAGAACATCATTACCATCGAAGACCCGGTCGAATACCAACTGGCCGGCGTGCTGCAGATTCCCGTCAACGAGAAGAAGGGCCTGACCTTCGCGCGCGGGCTACGCTCGATCCTGCGCCACGACCCGGACAAGATCATGGTCGGCGAGGTTCGCGATGAAGAAACTGCACAGATCTCCGTGCAGGCCGCGTTGACCGGCCATCTGGTGCTGACCACCGTACATGCCAACAGCATCTTCGACGTTGTCGGACGCCTGCTGCACATGGGCGTGGATGCCTACAGCCTGTCCTCGGCCTTGGTCGGCATCTGGGCACAGCGCCTCCTGCGCCTGAACTGCCCACGCTGCGTTCGCCCCTACGAACCGGACCCGGAGCAATTGGCGGTGTCCAATCTGTCGATGGACGAACTGCGCGGGCACTCACTGCTGGCCGGCGCCGGTTGTTCGCATTGCCGCGGCACCGGTTACAAGGGACGCCAGGTGGTGGCCGAGTACATGACCATGAACGACCGCCTGCGCGACCTTGTTGCAACCAAGGCGCCGGTCAGCGCGCTGCGCCAGGAAGCCGCACTGCAGGGCAGCCAGAACCTGCGCGAGGCGGCCATGGCGTTGTTCCTCGCCGGTCGCACCACGCTGGCGGAAGTCAACCGGGTGACCTTCGCAGATGCCTGAGCTGATGAAGCCGATCACTCTTTATCTCGACAGCGTGCGATGGCATGCCAACGACGCCCAAGGACTGCCGCTCGACGGCCCTCGCGGCGAATCGACCGACGTGCCGCTCGCCGATCATGCGGCCTGGCTGGAATCCCTGGGCGCACGCCGACGTTCGATCACCGTGCTGCTCTCGGCCGCTTGCGTGCCCAGTCTCTGCCTGCCTTGGAGCGCGAGCGTCCCGTTGGCCCGCGAACTACGTCACCGCGTGGGCGATGCATGGTCGATGCGCCGAGTGAACGCTTCCACCCACGACATCCACATCCACTGGCCCGACTACGGCATGCCGATCGTGTCGCTGGCCTATCCGCGGACCATGCTGCGTGGCCTGGCCGAGCAACTGGCGCCGCACCGACCAGGCAGCGTCGCGTGTGGCGTGTTCGCGGCCGCGGAGCGCCACCTGGCAAAGACGCGAGCTGCGCGTGAGCTACTGATGTTCAACGAGCGGGATGGCTATTCCGCCCTGCACATCCAGGCGGGGCAGTTGATCGACGCAGAATATCTGCGATCGGACGGTCGCGGCCTGGATGCGTTCCCAGTCTGGTTCAAGCGCAAGGCGATGGAGTATCCCGATGCGGGTCAGGTGCGGTGGCTAGCGGGCGAAGAATCGGCGCCCTTGGCTTTGTGCGAGGGTCTGGAATGAACGCCTCCGCATTGCGCGACCTGGCTTGGTTACCGCGTTCGCGCTGGCGTGCGTGGTTGCTGCTGGTCTTCTCAACGGCGGCAGTCAGCGGCGCATTGGGCTGGACGCAGCAGCGGCTCGACCAACGGCTGCAGGCACTGGCTGCAACCAAGCCCGTACTTGTGCCGGCGCGACCTGCGCCATCCGCTCCTGTCGATCTGCTGGCCAGCCTCGACAAGAACGGCGCGGAACGCTTGAACGACGAAGTGCGCATGCTCAATCGCGACTGGCCGGCATTGCTGACGGCCATCGTCCCATCCGATCGGCAGACGCGACTGTTGTCGCTGGATGTCAATCCCGCAAACGGTAGTTTGCTCGTCACCGGCCAAGCGGCCGATCACGCTGGCGTCAGCGCCTACACGGTGCAACTGGATCAAAGCGGTCTGCTGCGTGAAGTCCGGTTGCTGAGCGTTGAAGGCCAAGTCGACGGCGTCGTGTTCGAGGTTAGTGCGCAATGGCGATAGATCTTTATTCGTTGGCATGGCGCTTACAGCGTCCGTTCCTGCGCCACGGCAGGTTCACTTGGGCCGCGCTCGCTTTCGGGCTATTGCTCGCGATGCAGGCGACCCGGCTGTGCGTATCGGCGTTTCACCTGTGTACGCAGGCCGCCGAACCCGTCATGGCCGCGCCGGTTGTGCGGCCGTCGCATCCTGCCGTTCCTGCGCTGCCCTTGCCAAAATATGGGCAGCGCTTCGAGCTCACTCGCGAAGCCATCGCGGCGGCCGTCATTGGGACCCCGGCACCGATGAAGATCAGCTTCGGTTACCAGTCGGTGCCGGAAGCGCATCTGGTACGGCAGACTGCCACTTTTGCCACCCAGACGCGTTGGGGCGATCTCGCGCCGCTGCTGGATCGCCTGCAAGCGGTGCATCGCGCCGCCTACATTTCACGCCTGCGCTTGTCGCGTGAGCAGGCCCGCCAGCCCGTCGTCGAGGCCGAAGTGCAACTGGCGATCGCCTATATCGTCGCACCGACGCCAGAAGCAAAATGAAGTTCCCGCTGCGCCGCCGGATCTACGCCGCCGCCATCGCGAGCCTGCTTTTGGCGTTGTGGCTGCGGCCGGTCCCGGAGGCGCCGGCAACGGTATTGCCGGCGCCCTCGCGCACGGCCAGGCCGTTGGCGATGCCGACACCGTCGGGACCGCAAGCGTCAGCCCCCGTGGCCGGTCGGGTCGGCCGCATGCCGCAAGACCTGTTCGGCGTCGAGCCGCCACCACCCGCGCCTGCGACTCGGCCGGTGGACATGGCGGTGGCAAGCGCGCCGCCCGTTCCGCAACTGCAGCTGTTGGGGTGGGTGCTGGCCGATCGCGTCGCCTGGGTATCGGTGACCGTCGGCAATTCCAGCTACACCCTCCAGCCTGGCGAGCAGGCCCATGCGCTCTACCGCTACGACGGGGTAGAGGAGCAGATGGCGATCTTCACCTATCTCCCCGACGGTACTACCCGTCAGTACCCGCTCAGCGAAGTCCAGATTTCAGAATAGGAACGATCCCCGAATGTCCTCTACCGCACCTTTCCGGTTTGCGCTCCGCCCGCTGGCGCTGTTCCTGGCGCTCGGGCTGCTGGCCGGCTGCGCCTCGCAACGGCAACTCCGCTCCGGCGACCAGGCATTCGAAGAAGGCAATTATGTCGAGGCGGTTGAGCACTACCGCGCCGCTGCCGCCGCCGATCCCGACGGCATCCGTTATCGCCAGCAATACCTGCGCCGCCGGGGCGAAGCGCTTGCCGCGCTCGCCACGCAGGCAGACGCGTATCTGACCGCGGGCGACCTGACCAAGGCTGAAAGCGCGTACCAACAAGCACTGCAGATCGACCCCAACAACAGCTACATGCATGACCGCCAGCGTGCCTTGAACATGCGCAGGCAGCACGACACGCAGGTGGCCCGCATCGACGAGCTGATCGTCGCCGGCAAGCTTGCCGAGGCCGAGCGCCTGGTATCGCTGGTTCTAGCCGAGGATCCTCGCAACGCCCGCGCGCTCAACTCGCGTGAGCGCATCAATGCTGCCAATTTTCAGCACAGGGTGGACGAGGGCATAGAGGGCCGCTTCCGCAAGCCGGTGACGCTGGAGTTCAAGGATGTGCCGGCAAGAGTGATCTTCGAGGTGCTGGCGAAAGCGTCGGGCATCAACTTCGTCTACGACCCGGAAGTGCGTCCGGACTTGAAGGCATCGGTGAGCCTGCGCGACACGCCCATGGACGAGGCGATCCGGATGATCTGCCTGTCCACTCAATTGGAGACGCGCGTGATCAACGCCAACTCCATCCTGGTCTATCCCAGCACGCCGCAGAAGATCAGCGACTATCGTCCGTTGAGCATCCGGAGCTTTTTCCTCTCCAACGGCAACGCCAAGACCGTGGCCGAGAGTCTGAAGGCCATCCTCAAGATGGAGAACGTGGTAGTCGATGAGAAGCTCAACATGCTCATCATCCGCGATAGCGCCGAGGCCATCGCGCTGGCTGAGAAGCTGGTGGCGTTGCACGACATCGGCGATCCCGAAGTGATGCTCGACGTCGAGATCCTGGAGGTCAAGCGCACGGCCATTGTGGATGCCGGCCTCAACCTGCCCAAGGAGATCGGCCTGTCGGTCAAAGGCGCCGACCAATCCGCAGAATGGTTGAACATAGACCAGTTGCGTGCGCTCAACTCCAGCAGCTTGCTAGCCAACATTCCCAACGGCAGCCTGAAAATCGGCGAGGACCGCTCCGACGCCAAGATCCTCGCCAACCCCAAGATCCGCGTGCAAAGCCGTCAGAAGGCCAAGGTGTTGATCGGCGACAAGGTGCCGGTAATCACATCGACCTCGACCTCGACCGGCTTCGTGTCCGAAACCGTCAACTACGTCGACGTAGGCCTCAAGCTCGACGTCGAGCCCAGCGTATTCGCCTCCGACGACGTGGGCATCAAGATCAGCCTGGAGGTCAGCAACCTGGTGCGCGAAATAGTCACCAAGTCCGGCACGCTGTCCTACCAGATCGGTACCCGCAACGCCGAAACGACACTGCGGCTGCGCGACGGCGAGACCCAGATCCTCGCCGGCCTGATCAACAAGGAAGACCGAAAGACCGCCAGCGGTTTGCCGTGGTTATCACGCTTCCCGGTGCTGGATCGCCTGTTTGGCAGCAAGAAGTCCGACAAGCAGGACACCGAGATCGTATTGTCGATCACGCCGCACCTGATCCGTGGCATCGGTCCGGCGGCCATCGGCCAGCTGCAGTTCGAAAGTGGCACGGCGACGCGACTCGGCGGGATGGCCGACATGCGTACGGCTGAGCCGGCCGCCGTCCCCGCGGCGGAGGAGGGTGCTGCGGCTGCGCGGGCACCGGTGATCACGCCGCTAGTCACCCCGATCGTGGACACGGCGCCGACGCAGGCGACGCCCGAACCCGCGGCGACTGCAGCGATGGGCTGGCAGGTACCGGCAGAAGTGCGTACCGGCGAGCAGTTCACCGCGGTGCTCAACCTGTCCACCAGCCAGCCGATCGATCAGGTGCCGGTGCTGCTGGGCTTCGACCCGCAGGTGCTGCAGGTGGTCGGCGTAGAGGAGGGGACCTTCATGAATCAGGGCGGTGGGCAGAGCAGCCTATCCAAAGAGGTAAACCTCAGTGACGGCCGCATCGTCGCCACGGTCGTCCGGCAGGGCAGCGCGATCGCGGGGCAGGGCGCGCTGCTGCGGGTAAATTTCAAGGCGATGGCCCCGGCCACGCGTACCGAGTTGCAAGTCATTTCGGCACAGGTACATCCCTCGCAAGGGCCGGTGCGTGCGGCCAGCGCGGTGGTGAGCGTGAAATGATCCGGCCCCGCCGGCCCACGCCAGGTTTCAGTTTCATCGAGCTGATCGCCAGCTTGGCGATCATGGGCGTGCTGCTGCTGGCCGCCATGCCGGTGGCGCAGTTGGCGATGAAGCGTCGCCAGGAGCTTGAGCTGCGGCAGGCGCTGGGAGAGATCCGCGCTGGGCTGGATCGCTATAAGCGGGCTGCCGACGCAGGCCGGGTGGCGGTGGAGAGCGGCGCGTCCGGCTACCCGCCGGACCTGCAGGTGCTGGTAGACGGCGTGGAGGACATCGCGAGCCCGAAGCGCGCCAAACTGTATTTCCTGCGGCGAATTCCCAGCGATCCTTTCTATCCAGGCAAGGTCGACGACCCCGCGCAGACCTGGGGGCTGCGCAGCTACGCCAGCCCGGCGGACCAACCGGAGGAGGGCGAGGACGTGTTCGACGTCTACAGCCTCTCCGGCGAGCGCGGCTTGAACGAGGTGCCTTATGCGCAATGGTGAATCCCCGCGCATCGCGCGCGGCTTCAGCCTGATCGAACTGATCGTGGTGGTCGCGATCATTGCCGTCCTGCTGGTGATCGCGCTGCCAAGGTATGAGGCGTCCCTGGATCGTGCCCGCGACGTGGCGCTTCAGACCAGCCTGAAGACGATGCGTGAGAGCATCGACCGCTTCCACGAGGACAAGGACCGTTATCCGCAGTCGCTGCAGGATCTGGTCGACCAGCATTATCTGCGCAGCGTGCCGATCGACCCGATCACCGGCCTGGCAACGTCCTGGCAACTTGAGCTGGCACGGATCGAGGGGCCCACCGGCGTCGCCGGCGTGCGCAGTGGCGCAGAAGGCAGAGCCCAGGATGGCCGGCCCTACTCGGACCTATGAAGTTGCGCAACCACGGCTATGTCTATCTATATCTGCTGTTCGCGATAGCGCTGCTGGCCATCGCGGTGACCGCCGTTGCATCGTTGGACCTGCTGGCGCGGCGCCAAGCCGAAGAGCGCGAACTGCTGCGCATCGGCCACGAGCTCCGCGTCGCATTATTCTCGTACCGGCAAGCACAACCGTCGCGCCAATTTCCGTTGGCGCTGGAAGACCTGCTTGAAGACCGCCGCGGCGGCGGCCTGCGCCGGCATCTGCGTCGTCTCTACGTGGATCCGGTGACGCGCAAGAGCGAGTGGGCCGTGATCCGCCAAGCCGGGCAGATCATCGGCATGCATTCGCTGTCGGAGCGCACACCGATGAAAATTGCCAACTTCGAGCCGGAAGACGCGGGATTCGAGAAAGCAAAAAACTATGCAGAGTGGACCTTCCTGGCCATCGATCCCCTAGACCAGGCGAGCCAACCGCCGCCCGATGACCAGCCGCAGATCCAGCCGCCTCTGAATTCCCCAGCGCCACCGCCAGCGCTAAATCAGAGCGCGCTGCAGGTCGGGCTGTAGCCGGGACCCGACTCACGTTTGTGGTCCTGGACGAGTAAGGTCTGCAGCAGCGTTTGCAGCCGTTGCGGTTCGCCAATCCAATACAGCAGGGTCCTTCCACTTCGTCGCTGCGCCAAACGCGCTGAAACTTCCTCCGCATTGTTGGCCAGCGCTAGTTCTTGTGCGCCCACGTGCGACGCTTGCGGTCGTAGGCTGGCCAGTACAGCGTTGAAGCCGGGCGAAAGAGCGACCACAGAGGTGCGCCCGGCCAACAGTGCCGAAGTGATCTCGCCGTCCTCCAGACGGCTCACCTCCAGCGCATGGGTGTCGCGATTCGACTGCGCCCAGGCCGCGATGCCACCTTCGAGCACGCGCACGTTGGCCAGCCCGTAGCGTTGCAGGCGTTCGCACAGCAGTGCGCTGTCCTGAGCTAGCCGACCACCGTCGTAAACCACCGCATCGCGCGGACGCTGGCTCAATAGCTGGTTCAACTGTTGATTGGTCGCACCGGGGATGTGGAACGCCGAGTAAGCTTGGCTCGACCGCAGATCGATCAGTGTCGTACCCGCCTTCAACTGCGCAGCCGACATCAAACATCGGCGCGCCTGCTGGTCCAGCTGCACCGCCTTGCTGGTCCCGCCAGGTTCGCGCGGCTTGTGGCAGGTCGGCGCCTCGGGCTGCGCAGGAGGCAGCTCCAGCGCGCCAGCGCTGCTTGACCACAAAGCAGCGAACAACAACAAAGCCACACGTTCCATGTGTCGGTACCCAAAGTCGTGTTTAGTTTCCGGATGATATCAACCTGACGGACATCGGTGGCTTGTGCGCCAAGGGGAGTGTGCGCGTGGCCGTTCTGCATCACTCAGCTGCGGAATGCATTTGAGATTAGTGGACATCCTCAGTCGAACTTGACCAGGTCCTTGAAGATCAACGGACCCCACCTTTTCCCTCGCGTCTGCACGAGCATTCCACCTTCGGAAATCCCGCCAAGCTGGATCGGCGCGAAGCCGAGACGTTCCGCAAGCAGGCCGATCTCCGCTGCCGCGCGGTCGTCGTCGCTCGCCAGGAACACGACCCGCCTTCCGCCGTGGACGGCGGGATCTTGTTCGAGTACACCAGCGACCAGATGGTTGAAGCCCCTGACCAGTTTCACGCCGGAGAAGGCCTGCGCGACGAGCCTGGATGAAGACAGTCCTCCCATTTCCTCGGCGGACACGCCGTAGGTATTGGTCACGTCCACGATGGTTTTGCCCTCCCAGGTCGGTAGCGACTTCGCGACTTGCGGGTGTGATTCGAAACGCACGGCCAGAAAGATGACGTCGGCCTTAGTGGCTTCCGCCAGCGTACTAGGGATGATCCCGGGCCCGATCGCGGCCGCATCGGCCGCAAAGCTTTCCGGGTCGCGCGTGGTGGCAACTGAGACTTCCATGCCCTTGCGGGCAAACGACGTGGCAAGTGCGTGGCCCACCGGTCCAAAGCCGATGATTGCATAGCTCATTTGGGTTCTCCTTGGTGGCGTCAGATCTGCGCCAGGCCGCCATCGACGGCAACCTCGCTGGCGGTCATGAAGCTGCTGTCCTGCGATGCGAGAAAGGCAGCCGCTGCGCCGAGTTCCGCCGGATCGGCCATGCGCTGGAGCGGATTCATCGAGGCGAAGACCTTCATGCCTTCCTCGCCCAGCGCGGCCTTCGCCAGTTCGGTCGCCGTCGGTCCGGGCGACAGCACGTTGACCCTGATGCCGGTGCCCTTCAGGTCCTCCGCCCAGGTCCGCGCGAGGTTGCGCACTGCCGCCTTGCTCGCGCTGTAGACGCTGAATGCCGGGGCGCCAGTCGTGCCGGCGCTCGATCCGGTCAGGATGATCGAACCACCTTTGCCCATCAGCGGCAGCGCCTTCTGGACCGTGAAAATCGTACCTTTCACATTGGTCTCGAAGGCTTCGTCGATGTGCTCGACGGTGATCTCGCCGAGCGGAAGCGGGCTACCCGCTCCGGCGTTGGCGAAGACGATGTCGAGGGTTCCGCGCTCGGCCTTCACCGCCGAGTAGAGTCGGTCGAGGTCTGACAGGTTGGAGATTGAACCTTTCACCGCGCGGGCATTTGGCCCCAGGTCGGCTATTGCGGCGTCGAGCGCTTCCTGCCGGCGGCCGAAGATGAAGACGAAGGCGCCCTCTTCGATGAAGCGCTTTGCAGCGGCGAGGCCAATGCCGGTGGCGCCGCCGGTGATCACGGCGGTCTTTCCATTCAATCGGTTCACGTCAAGCATCCTTGGTTGGAGTTGCGAGCAGCAGGGCGCTGCTTGCTTGAGGAGAAGGATGTGGCCCTGGTAACCTAAGGACAAGTATGCACTTTTAGGTAAGTACCAATGGCTCAGCCCTCTGAACTCTGCGACACCGGCTGCGGGCTCAATGCCACGCTCCGCATCATCTCGGGCAAGTGGAAGCCACTGGTCCTGTTTTTCCTGCGCGATGGCCCAAAGCGCTACGGTGAGCTCAGACGCCTGCTCGAGGGTGTCAGCGACAAGGTGCTGATCCAGCAATTGAAGGACCTGGAGGCCGATCTCGTGCTGGTGCGGACCGACTACAAGGAGGTGCCGCCCCGCGTGGACTACGCGCTGACGCCGCTCGGTCGCAGCTTGGCCGAGGCCATCGTTCCGCTATGTACTTGGGGAACCGAGCACGCTGCAGAAATGGCAAGCATCTTTGCGAAGCGCGATGCCTTGCCTGCGATGGGATGATGCGTGGGAGGTCCGGCCTGGGTGCTCTCCCAGCCGACCCGCCTGTGCCAGTTGCCAGGAAGCCACGAAGAAGCTCGACGTTCAGATTAAGGACGATTAGATGCCAGTAATTGAAGAGTTCAATGAAACAAGTCTTCTGTTGCGGGCAACCGGAATGCCGGGATGGATGAGAATTGCGTTCATGGTGTACTGCTGTGAGCGAATGCTTCCGC
Organism: Stenotrophomonas sp.; assembly: GCA_036403795.1. GTDB lineage: Bacteria > Pseudomonadota > Gammaproteobacteria > Xanthomonadales > Xanthomonadaceae > Stenotrophomonas_A. The sequence goes on along the minus strand of DASWQJ010000023.1, from coordinate 6,823 downwards.
ATTATCGATACTTCAGCGACGAAGCTGGCTTTGGTGACAGAGGAGCACTGAGGGGCGCCCTAGACGACGCGTGGACATGGATTGAGTCGGGCACGCTAAGGGGCTGCATCTCCACGCTGGTGCTGGCTTGCGAAAAACAGGCGCCAGACACAGGGAACTTCTCTTCGATCTACACGTCCGCTGCACTTGATGCAGCGACAGCGACAGCGATCACCGTGGGTGCGACATCAGACCCAACCGTGGCCCACCTGATAGATGTGGCATCTCTGGCAAGGGATACCGTCGACCTGTTTGTTCAAAAATCTGAGGATATTGAACCTAACGAAAGTCATTTTGAGGAAAGAATTCTCGCTAGCCCGCTCATGCAGGCTGAGCTCCGCATACAGAAAGAAAGCCTTGAGTTCTTGAATGGCCTCCATGACAAGCGCGAAACAGTGGCTAGGCAACTGCGAGTGCAATGGTCGAATCTCGCCCGGGGAAGTTTGAAGCCCTAGGCGCAAATCCCGCTCGGGGCTCGCGTGACCAGGTAATCCCCCCCGCAAATAAGCTGACGCCAGATGTGGAATTTTCTCGTAGCCTTCGCCGAGAGAATCCAGGAAGACCTCCCGCTTTGCTGACAACTAGATCATCGCCGCGCTGGCGGAGCCGACGTCCCGATACTTCTTGATTAAGACCAAGCAACGAGAACTTGTCCTTGGTCGCCGCGTTCTATCGCTGCGAGACCTGGTATGCGCTCGGTCGGCCCTAACCGCCCTATGTCCACCAGTACCAGTCCAGGCAGGGGCAGACATGGCAGCGTGTGCCCCTCGAGGAAAGGCTGGTGGGCCGAGAGGCCAATCTGCTGACGGGTCCTAGGTCGGACGGTGAGCCCAGCTTGGTGAGCATCCCGACACGACGATCTACAAGTATGAGAGGAAGCGGCGAAACAATGATTCTGAGCCCGTTGAATGTAAGGAAATCGGCTCACCGACTAGGCACGTGGACTCGGCTGCCGGGCTGACCTAATAGACCGTGCGCTGCGGCTGCTTGAACCAACGGCTCAACTTGGTCATCGACACCCGGTGCCATCCTCCCGTTCCCTGCTGGAGCGTGACCATCAGGTCTCGTCCTTGCCAACAGGGACGCCAAATTTTGTCGCGCGCCCAACTCCAACATTGCGTCGTCGTAGGCTTCCTGCAGGTCCCTTGAGCTGGCGATCGTACTGCTCGCGCACGTTTTCTGGCCTGGCGTGCAGCGCAAACTCCATGCCGCGCAGAAAAGGAGATCGTCCAGCCGAGGGGGTGCTTCAACTGGGTAATCATGGGCTGCGCTGATGACGACGATGCCTTGATCGGGGTTCAAATGGGTTCTCTATGGTCCTCCCTGAAAAGGGCGGTGTCTCATTCTGCAGCCCAGCACCACCGCGCATGGCAAACGGCACTTATCTACCGTTACTACTAGTGCAACATCCCTTGACCTGGATCAAGACCTACATTTTCAACACGCATAACTTGGCCACCACTTCCTAACGGTGTCGGGGTTCTGCGATGAAAACGTCTTCTTCAGTACGCAAGCGAAGGGTTGCTTCGGCGCTGCCGCGTCATGCGTTGTCGCTGGCTTTGGTGCATGCGATCGCCTTGTCGGCGACGCCTGCGTTTGCAGCCACGGCCAGTCCGCCAACCCCAAACGCGCCCGCGATCAGCCAGTCCAACCTGGGCGCCACGCCCAGCGCGAGCTCCAGCACCGGTGAACAGCCGGCCGACATCTCGGTCACGGTGCCCGGCACCCAGGTCGTGGGCGACGCCGGCAACCAGCCGGCCATCTCGATAAGCAGCACGGGCGGCACCGGCAGCGCCGGTCTGGAAGAAGGCAGCTATGGCGGCGCGGGTGGCGAGGCCGGTTTCGTCACATTGACGATGGACGCAGGCTCGGCGGTGGTTGGTAGCGGCACCGAGGCATCGGTGATCGCGCTGAGCAGCACCGGCGGGGCCGGCGCATCGGCCGCCGACCAGGGCCAATCGGGGTCACCGGGTCAGCCTGGACACGGCGGTGACAGCAACGGCATCCAGTTCGCGCAATCCGGCTCGGTGTACAGCACCAACGGCTGGAATGGCACCACGCCGGGTACTACCGCAATCCTGATGCAGGCCAACGGCGGCAATGCAGCCCAGCCACTGGGCGATGCGCAGGCCGAAGGCGACAAGGTCACCGGGCCCAGCGGCGGTGCAGGTGGCAACGGCAGTTCGATCAACTACCACCTATACGAGGGCGATGTGACCTCGGCCGGCTCGGCGATCGTGGCGCTGAGCCAGGGTGGCACCGGAGGCGATGGCACGCAGGCCTACGCGGCCGACAGCCACGGCGGCGCCGGTGGGAATGGCGGCGTTGGCGGCGATATCCAGATCTACTCAGGTCAGAGCGGCTCGGTAGCGCCCCACATTACGGCCGTCGGCGCGCCGAGCGCTGCCACGGGCGTGACGATTCCGATCAATGCCAACGGCGACACCGGCCAAGCCGCGGTGATGGCTGCCGGCATCCAGGCGCAAAGCATTGGTGGCCAGGCAGGCCAGGGCGGCACCGCTGATGGCGGCTACACCAATGCCGGCGCTGGCGGCGCGGCCGGTGGCGCTGGCACAGTCACGGTCAGCCTGGGCAGCACCAACATCACCACCACCGGCTTTGCCGCAGCCGGCGTATTGGCGCAAAGCATCGGCGGGGCCGGCGGCAACGGTGCGGGCGCCTCCGGTATCTGGTCGCATGGCGGTGGTCGCGGCGGTGCCGGTGGCGATGCGCAGGAAGTGCAGGTAGGCCTCTACGAATTTACCGCCGACCAACCGACCTCGTTGATCAAGACCGACGGCAACGACTCGATGGCCGTGGTGGCGCAGAGCATCGGCGGCGGCGGCGGGGCCGGCGGTGCGGTGCAGACCGGCGCGATCGGCTTCGGCATGGCCATTGGCGGCGATGGAGAAAGCGGCGGCACCGGCGGCGTAGTCTCGCTGTACAACGGCTATCCGTATCGCAGCGCAGAAGCGCCCGAGCAGACCGGCTACGTGGTGTCCACCAAGGGCGCGCACTCCAGCGCGCTGGTGGCGCAGAGCATCGGGGGCGGCGGTGGCACGGGTGGTTCGGCGCAGACCACCTCGGTTGGCGTCTTCAGCTATGCAGTGGGCGGCAGCGGCGGCGACGGTGGCGCTGCGGGCGCCGCCGGCACGAATCAGGTCACGATCTACAACAACGGCATCGTCGACACCGGCGGGAACCATGCCAAGGGCGTGGTTGGCCAAGCAGTGGGCGGCGGCGGCGGCGATGGCGGTTCGGCGGTGGGACAGAGCGCGACCAACACTTTCAACGTCAATGTCAGCGTCGGCGGCAGCGGTGGCAAGGGCGGCACAGCCGGCGATGTGCTGGCGACCAATGCCGGGCAGATCCTGACTTCCGGCGCCGATGCCTGGGGGCTGCTGGGCCAGAGCGTGGGCGGTGGGGGCGGCAACGGTGGCATGAGCAAGTCCGAGGCCTACGATCTGGCCAGCAACGAAGAGTTGCCGACGGTGCAGATCTCGGCCAGCATCGGCGGCACCGGCGGCGACGGCTCGGCCGGCGGCAATGTGGGTGCGTACAACACCGGCCTGATCATGACCAGCGGCGCCAGCGCGCACGGCATCCTGGCGCAGAGCATCAGCGGCGGCGGCGGCAACGGCGGCGACTCCAGCGCCGACAGCACGATCATCGGTGATGGCGAGTCGGTCACGATCAAGGTCGATGTCGGCGGCAAGGGCGGCGCCAGCGGGGCCGCCAATTCGGTGACCGCCGACAATGCTTCGGGCGCCTTCATCTTCGCCGCTGGTGATAGCGCGCGCGGCATCTTCGCGCAGAGCGTCGGTGGTGGTGGTGGCCACGGCGGCACCGGCAAGAGCGACACCCGCTTCGTCTCGCAGGAGTCCAACTCCGACAACGCGGCGCAGTTGACGCTTACCGTGGGCGGCGAGGGCGGCAGCGGTTCGACCGGCGGCGACATCACCGCCAGCAACGAGGGCAACATCCTCACCCTGGGCGACAACGGCAATGGCATCTTCGCCCAGTCCGTCGGCGGCGGCGGCGGCGTGGCCGGTTCGGCCACAGCCAAGGGCACCGGAGGCAAGCACACCGAGACCATCACCGTGAGCGGCACCGCCGGCAGCGGCGCCAATGGCGGCTCGGTGACGGCGACCAACGACGGCAACATCCTCACCTACGGCGGCGACGCGGCGGCGATCTATGCGCAGTCGATCGGCGGCGGCGGCGGCAAGGCGGGCACCGCGACGACCGCCGGCCTGCCGGACACGGCGGCCACGCTCGCCGACTGGCTGGGCGCGTCCACTTCGCTGAAGAGTTCTCTGCAGAGCTATTCGGGCGTGCAAGCGTTGCAAAGCGGTGCATGGAATGGTTTCGATGTCAGCTCGCTGCAGACCATCGCCGCCGACTACCTGGCTTATGCGGCGCAGCAGCCCGACAACCTGCCGGGCGATTCCACCAGCGGCAACGCGACGGTGTCGATGAGCGCCGGTGGCGGCAGCGGCGGTGCCGGTGCCACCCAGGGTGACGGCGAGGCGGTCAGCGTGACCAACCGCGGCTTCCTGCTCACCAACGGGCCAATGTCGGCCGGCGTGTTCGCGCAGAGCGTGGGCGGCGGCGGCGGCGATATCGGTTCGACCCAGGTGCAGAAACTCAAGTCCAGCGGTCCGGAGGCGATGAGCGGCAGCATCGTGCTGGGCGGGCGCACGTTGAACGGCGGCGACGGCGGTACGGTCACCGTGCACAACACCGACGCGCCGATTTCCACGAAGGGCGATGCCAGCTTCGGCATCTTCGCGCAAAGCATCGGCGGCGGTGGTGGCCATGCCACGTTGACCTCCAGCGGTTTCGCCTCGGTCACCGGCAACCCGACGCTGCTCACGGTCGGCGGCGATGGCCTGACCCACGGCAACGGCGGCGACGTCAACGTCTACAACGAGATCGACAAGAGCGGCGCGGGCGCCTACATCAACACCGCCGGCAGCGACGCGGTCGGCATCGTGGCGCAGAGCATCGGCGGCGGCGGTGGCGACCTCATCGTGATGAACACCAAGGCCAACGCCAATGGCAACGGCTACTCGGTGGGCACCACCGATCCGACGCTGGACGGGCAGGGCTCGCTGACCGACATCCAGGTCGGCGGCACTGCGGCGCAGACCCAGAACGATCTGTGCCCGGGCATCGGCGACGGGTATTCGTTCGCCGGTTGCGGCAAGGGCGGCGATGTCAGCGTCACCGCGACCACGGCCAGTTTCAACACGCAAGGCCGGCAGGCGCACGGCATCCTGGCGCAGAGCATCGGCGGTGGCGGCGGCTGGATCACCGGCATCAGCTACGGCGGCAGCACACCGTTCGCCAAGACCCAGAACGATAGCGGCGGGTACGACTACGCCAGCATGGGCGGCAACGGCGGCAACGTGACCGTCAATGTCACCGGCGACATCGTCACCTATGGCGCAGGCGCTTACGGCATCCTGGCCCAAAGCGTGGGCGGCGGCGGTATCTTGGGCGGCGATCTGGGCGATGGCGGCGACGCCAAGGCGTTTCCGCTGCAGATCGGCACCTACCTGGCGCCGGCGGTGATGCGCTGGGGCAACGGCGGCGACATCAACGTGACGGTCAACGGTTATGACCTGCTGACCAAGGGCGACAACTCGCCAGCGATCTTCGCCCAGAGCGTGGGCGGGGGCGGCGGCCTGATGGCCAGCACCAGCGGCATGCTGCTGGGCACCGCCGGCGGCACCGGCTACGCCGGCAGCATCACCATCGACAACAACGGCGGCTTCATCCAGGCATCAGGCAACCACTCGAACGCCATCTACGTCAACTCCGAAGGCCACAACGACTCGGGCAGCACCAGCGATGTGTATGTGGAAAACAGCGGCACCATCTACGGCGTGACCAACGCACCGGTGATCGTGCTCAGCGGCCAACACAACACCAACGGCAATGGCACCGTCAACAACAGCGGCACGATCGCATCGGTGGACACCGGCAACAACACCCCTGCACCCGGCACCGCGATCACCGTAGCCGACGTGGATGCCAGCGAGAAGCCCTACATCGTGGTCAACAACCAGGCCGGCGGGAAGATCTACGGCGATATCGTCGCCGGCAACAATGGCACCACCAAGGGCGTCAACAGTTCGATCAACAACGCCGGCTACTGGGCGCCCAACGCCTACAGCAGTGCCTTCCAGGTCAACAACAACGGCGGCACCATCGCGTTCGCCGCCGCGGGGCAAAACCCGACGCTGCAGTCCACGATCGATGTGGAGGAATTCAACGACGTCAAGGGCACGCTCGTCACCCCGGCCGATTTCGAGAACGATGTCATGCCGATGTCGTTGGGCGGCACGGTGTCGCTGCAAGGCACCACCATACTCGTGCAGCCCACGAAGTTGCTGCCGAACTACCTGGACCTCAGTTCCGAGACCTTCACCGACGGCCAGGCCACGGCGCGTGATACCGGCAACTACCTCTTCAGCTACAGCGTAGCCGACGACGGCCAGGGCGATGTCGCCATTCTGCCGGCGTCCCAGCTGGTCGCGCAGGCCAATGCCAATGGGTTCGGCGGAAACCTGCTGCAAGCGGCGACCAACCTGCAGAGCAATTTCACCAGCAGCGCAAGCGACGCGATGGCAACCACCTACGCGAACCTGTCGACGATCAACAACGTCGGCGACTACATGATTGCGCTGACATCGCTCGGTAGCGAGAGCGTGCAGGCCGCCAGTGCCGCGCATCTATCGGCCAGCCAGGCCTTCGTCGAACGCATGAACAGCTGCCC
>DASWQJ010000022.1:0-7167 GCA_036403795.1 Stenotrophomonas sp. | reverse complement strand
TGTGGTTCAGCCTGGTGTATTGCGCCGGTCACGCCTGCCTGGCGTTGTTCGAGGGTGATCGCAACGGGTTTTTCCTGGGCCTGGGACTGATTGCCTTCGGGGCCGGCGGCATCAAGCCCTTGGTGGCCTCGTTCATGGGCGACCAGTTCGACCAGGCCAACAAGCATCTGGCGAAGGTCGCGTTCGACGCGTTCTACTGGATCATCAATTTTGGATCGCTGTTTGCGTCGCTGCTGATTCCGCTGGCCTTGAAGAACCTCGGGCCGGCATGGGCGTTCGGTATCCCGGGCCTGCTGATGTTCGTGGCGACCTTCGTGTTCTGGTTGGGCCGCAAGCGCTATGTGCACGTGCCGCCGCCGCCGGAAGATCCGGACGGCTTTGCCGCAGTGGTACGCACCGCCCTGCTGTCGCACGCGCCGGGGCAGGGCAGGCCTGGGCTGGCGATGGCCGGCGTTTCGGTGTTGCTGGCACTGGGCAGTTTTGTTTTCGTCGCCTCGCTGGGCATCGTCATCTGCCTGTGCCTGGCGTTGGTGCTGGTGCTGGCCGGCGTGGGTGGCGGCACGTGGTGGCAGCTCGAGCGCGCCCGTGGCGTGCATCCGGATGCGGCCGTGGACGGAGTGCGGGCCCTGCTTCGCGTGTTGGTGGTGTTCGCGCTGGTGACGCCGTTCTTCTCGCTGTTCGACCAGAAGGCCTCGACCTGGGTGCTGCAGGGTCGCGAGATGGTGATGCCGAGTTGGTTCACCGCCTCGCAGATGCAGGCACTCAATCCGCTGCTGGTGATGCTGCTGATCCCCTTCAACAACCTGGTGCTGTATCCGCTGCTGCGCAAGCTGGGCTATGAGGCGACCGCGCTGCGCCGCATGACCGCGGGCATCGCTTTCAGCGGGTTGGCGTGGGTGGTGGTGGGGGCCATCCAGATGGAGATGGATGGCGGCGATCCGATGCACATCGCCTGGCAGATCCTGCCATATGCGCTACTGACGTTTGGTGAGGTGCTGGTGTCGGCAACGGGCATCGAGTTCGCGTACAGCCAGGCGCCGGCGTCCATGAAAGGCGTGGTGATGAGCTTCTGGTATCTCACCACCACGGTGGGCAACCTGTGGGTCCTGCTGTCGAACGTGGCGGTGCGCAATGAAGCGGTGACCAGCCATATCGGCAGCACCGGCCTGAGCGAGGCGGCGTTCCTGATGTTCTTCTTCGCCGGCTTTGCCTTCCTGGCGGCGCTGGCATTCGGCCTTTATGCGCGCCGCTATCGCGTCGTCGACCATTACCGCCTGGCCTGAACCGAGACCGGAATCGAATGATTACCCTGCTGCTGATCGCCATTACCGCCATCGTGTCCTGGATGGCTTTCAAGAATCGCAAGCTCGCCGACCGCCTGGTGCTGTGGCCGCCGGCAATCGACCGCCACCGCCAGTACGACCGGCTGGTGACCTACGGCTTCATCCACGCCGACTTCTCGCATCTGTTGTTCAACATGGTCACGCTGTTCTTTTTCGGACGGGCGATCGAAGGCGTGATGTTGCAGCTGACCGGCAGCATGCTCACCTATCCCTTGTTCTACCTGGGGGCGTTGGTGGTCTCGATCCTGCCCAGCTACCTCAAGAACCAGAAGAACCCCAATTACCTGAGCCTGGGCGCATCGGGTGCGGTGTCGGCGGTGTTGTTCGCCTACATCCTGCTGTCGCCGTGGACCTGGATCTTCGTGTTCTTCATCCCGGTGCCGGCGATCATCTATGCGGTGTTCTATGTCGGCTACAGCATCTGGATGGACCGCCGGGGCGGTGATCGCATCAACCACAGCGCGCACCTGGCGGGAGCCGCGTTCGGCGTGCTGTTCATGGTGGCGATGGAGCCGGGCGTGATCGGGGTGTTCCTGCAGCAACTGGCTTCGCCGCGCCCGCTGGGCGGCTGATCACGCCGCACGCCAACAGTAAAGGGAACCGCCCGCGATCGCGGACGGCCCCCCTGGTCCGCATCAGGCCGCGGTGCGGCTGTAGAGGGCGTTGGCGTGCGTGTCCTGGCGGACGTATGCATCCTGCAGCCGCTCATACACAGCCGCAGTGAGCTGATCGAACTCGTGGCCGCCGGTATGGCCAGCCACCACCAACTGGAACAGACCCTCCAGCAGCGAGCTGTCGGCGTCGGTATTGCGCGGGGTGATATCGATACTCATCGGCGGACTCCCTGGCGTTGGTGATGCATCCCGCAAATCCCGTGCCAACCGGGAATGCGCCTTTCGCAGCCTTTATCGGCCCGCGCCGAGAGGACTTGAGGGCTCGAAAGTGACGCGCCACGTCGGCTTTGTGCCAAGGGATGGCTTCACACCGGAATCGCGCTGGCCGGGCCAGAATCGTCACTCGCCAGGGGATCCCGCATGACCGTGACCGACCAGACACCCGCCGAGCCGGAGATCCGGCACGACCCGGCGCAGGGGCGTTTCACAACGCAGGTAGACGGCCACGAAGCCGAACTGGTCTACGAATTGCGCGAGCCGGTGCTGCGCATCGTCCATACCGGCGTGCCACAGGCCATCGGCGGGCGCGGGGTGGCGGGCAGATTGTTGCAAAGCGCGCTGGATTTCGCTCGCTCCCGGGGCTACAAGGTGCGCCCGGACTGTGCCTACGCGGCGCAGTATTTCGAGCGCCATCCCGAACTGGACGCGCTTCGGGGCTGAGCGAATCGATCATCAAGGAGCTGGGTATGCAAGGGTTTTCTGCCGGTAGGGCAGTGTTGTGGGGATTGTTGGCGGCATCGTGCATCCCGGCGCTGGGCGGCTGCCGGCGCGAGCCCGACGTGGCGAACGGACAGGCGCGCCAGGCACCGACGGTGGATAGCGCACCGGCGGCCGCACTGCCCGCCCCGGTCGAAGAGGCACCACCCGGCGGTCCGTTGCAGGACGTCATCGAACACACGCCGTCCTATGTGGTGGGCATCAGCTATCCGCCCGGGGTCGAGCGCTATCCCGGCCTGGCCCAGGCCGTGGCGCAGTACGCGCAGGCCGCGCGTGCCGAGCTCATGAACGCCGTGGAAGGGCTGGGCAACGACAAGCCGACGGCGCCCTACGAACTGTCGCTGGCGTTCGAGACCGTGGTCGATACGCCCAGCGTGGTCGCGGTGGCGGCCGACGGAAGTCGCTACACCGGCGGCGCGCACGGCGAGCCGCTGGTGGCGCGCTTCGTGTGGTTGCCACAGCAGCAGGCACCGCTCACCGCCGACAAACTCATCCCGTCCCCGCAAGGCTGGACGGCGGTGGGCCAGTACGTGGCCGCCCGGCTGCACGAGGCGGCCGCGCAGCGCAGCGAGGCCGACAAGCTGCCGCCGGAAGATGCGGCCGAACTGCTCAAGAACGCCGACAAGATGATTGCCGACGGCACCAACGGCCAAGCGTCCAATTTCGACCAGTTCGTGCCGGTGATGGACGGCGCGGGCAAGATTTCGGCGCTGCGTTTCGTCTTCGCCCCCTACCAGGTCGGTCCTTACTCGGATGGCACCCAGACGGTGGACGTGCCCGCGGCGGTGCTGCTGCCGCTGGTCGCGCCGACCTACGCGGACCTGTTTGCGCACTGAGCGGCGCACTGATCGGAGAGCGGCATGCCGGACCGACTTCGCCATCGCCTCGAGGCCCTGCTCGCCGAAGCGGGCGTAGCGATGGGTGGGCATCGTGCCCAGGACATCCAGGTCCACGACGAGCGTTTTCCCGCGCGGGTGTTGGCGCAGGGCTCGTTGGGACTGGGTGAGAGCTACATGGACGGTTGGTGGGATGCGCAGGCACTGGATGTCTTCCTGCTGCACCTGATGCGCGCGCGGCTGGACGAACGCGTGCACGGTTTCGTCGAGATCCGCGATGCGCTGCGAGCCCGCCTGTTCAATCTGCAGGCCGGCCACGGCAGTTACGAAGTCGGCAAGCGCCACTACGACCTGGGCAACGATCTCTACCAGGCGATGCTGGGACGCCGAATGGTCTACAGCTGCGGCTACTGGGCTCACGCCAACGACCTGGATGCCGCGCAGGAGGCCAAGCTCGACCTGATCTGCCGCAAGCTGGGCCTGCGCGCGGGCCAACGCGTGCTCGATATCGGCTGCGGGTGGGGCGAGGCACTGAAATATGCCGCCGAGCGCTACGGCGTGAGCGGGGTGGGCATCACCATCTCGGCCGAGCAGGCCGACTACGCGCGTCGCTTGTGTGCCGGCCTGCCGATCGAGATCCGCCTCCAGGATTACCGCGAGCTGGACGAGCGATTCGATGCGATCTTCTCGATCGGCATGTTCGAGCACGTGGGCGAGAAGAACTATCGCCGCTACTTCGAGGTGGTCCGGCGTTGCCTGGCGCCCGAAGGCCTGTTCCTGCTGCACACGATCGGCAACAACATCAGCCGGCACCGCACCGATCCCTGGATCGCGCGCTACATCTTTCCCAACTCCATGCTGCCCTCCGAGCGCCAGATCGCCCAGTCCAGCGAAGGCGTGTTCGTCATGGAGGACTGGCACAACTTCGGCGCCGATTACGATCGGACCCTGCAGGCCTGGCGCGCCAACATCGAAGCCGCGTGGGACCACCTGGACCCCCGCTACGACGAACGCTTTCGACGGATGTGGCGCTTTTACCTGGCCGCCTCCATGGCGAGCTTCCGCTGCCGGCACGCCCAGCTGTGGCAACTGGTGCTGTCGCCGGAAGGCGTGCCCGGCGGCTATCGCGCGCCAAGATAGGGGCGGCAAGCCAAGGACGGCCAAAGCCGGTGTTCACAAACAGATAGTACATAAGTGTAATATATGGGTCTGGCCTAATCCCGGACCCGCGCATGGGCAGCTTCGACCCCACAGAACGCCGCCTCACCGTCACCTGCGAACGCTATCCCCCGTTCCCGCGTGAACCGGCCGTGCTGGTGCGCCTCATCAAACACCTCTACAAGCGCATCCATGCCAATGCCAACGGGCTGCTCAAGCCCTACGGCATCAGCCATCCCGAATACGACGTACTCATGATGATGTACGGCACGCCCGACCAGTCGCTCACCGCCGGCGAAGTCGCCGAAGCCGCGGGCGAAAAGTCCGCCAACGTCACCCGCCTGACCGACCAGCTTTGCGAAAAAGGCCTGATCACCCGCACCGCCGACCCACAGGATCGGCGCAAGGTGATCCTGACCCTCGAAGCCAGCGGCGTGGCCCTGATCGAACGCATGCTGCCGGACATCTGCGTCCTGCTCGATGCCGAAGTGTGGGGGCTGGCAGAGACCGAACAGGTTCGCCTCGAAAAGCTGCTCAAGAAAATGCTCGAAGGCATGGAAAACCTCTGACCCCGCAACACGCAAGCAAGCCCCGCACCCCATGACCACCGCCGTCCTTCCATCGGCCTCGCCTACACCGTCCGAGGCCCTGCGTCGTTTCCTCCGCGAGGAGGGCGCTGCCTGGCTGTTCGTCGCACGCACCCTGCTGGCGTATTTCATCGCCCTGTGGCTGGCGATGCGCCTGCAACTGCCGTCGCCCAACACCGCGGCCATGACCACCATCATCGTCATGCACCGCCAGACCGGCATGGTGCTGGCCAAGAGCTTCTACCGCGTGCTCGGCACCCTGGCCGGCGCCGCGGTCGCACTGCTCATCGTGGCTGCCTTTCCCCAGCAGCGCGTGTTGTTCCTCGGCGCGATGGCGCTGTGGATTGGCCTGTGCGCCGGTGGCGCCACCTTGTACCGCAACTTCAAGTCCTACGCCTTCGTACTGGCCGGTTACACCGCCGCGATCATCGCGTTGCCGGTGATCGAGCAACCCGGTGGTGTCTTCGAGTCGGCCATGTACCGCATCACCGAGCTGATGCTGGGCCTGCTGGTCAGCGCCGTGATCAGCGACACGGTATTCCCCGTGCGCCTGCGCGATACGCTGCGCCGCACTGCACGCGAGCAATACCGACACTTCATCGCTTTCATGCAGGGCAGCACCGCCGGCGTCATCGCCCGGGCCGACATGGAGCGCGCCCACCTGCGCTTCGTGCGTGACGCCGTCGCCCTGGAAGACCTGCGCTCGTCGGTCATCTTCGAAGACCCGCAGGCGCGGGCGCGCAGCGCGCACATGGAGTTGGCCAACCAGCGCTTCATGGCTGTCTCCACCAGTTTCCAGTCGCTGCACCATCTGCTAAACCGCCTGCAGCAACGCGAGGGCGATACCGCCGCCGCTGCGGTGATCGCCTTGTATCGGCCCATTGGCGATGCGCTGGGCGAAGGCGAATCCGCCGCGCCGTCCAGTGGATTGCTGGACCGCCTGCGCGTCGCCCGCCGGGCCATCGACGCACACGCCCAGGCCCTGCGCGGCCAGGTATCGACGGGGCAGGGCGAAGACTTCGACGTGGGCGCGGTGCTGGTGGGTCGCTTTGCCGAGGAGCTGGAGCATTACGTCAGCTCGCAGTTGGACTTGGGCAGCGCCAGCGTGCGCGGCCCGGTGGTGGAGCGTGCGCGCTTCGTGCGCGGCAATGATCGGGTGGGCGCCGCCCTGGCCATGGCGCGCACTGTGGCCACCATGGCGTTGCTGTCGCTGTTCTGGATCGGCAGTGCCTGGCCGGCCGGCTCCAGTGCGATGTTGCTGGCCACGATCTTCTGCGGCCTGTTCGCAACGGCGCCCGGGCCGATCGGCACCACGATGCGCGTAGCCGCCGGTTACCTGGCCGGCATGGTGCTGGGTTTCGTCTGCGTATTTTTCGTGCTCACCCGCATCGATGGTTTCCCGTTGCTGGTGGCCTGCCTGCTGCCGTTCCTGATGGTGGGTGCCTACTTGTTCACGCGGCCGACCCTGTCCTTGTTTGGATTGGGTTGGTGCATGGGCCTGGCCTACATCCTGGCGCTGGCCAACCCGATGGTGTTCAACCCGGTCCACTTCATCAACGACGCGATCGCCCAGATCCTGGGGCTGGCAACGGTGGTGCTGATGTTCGCGTTGATCCCGCCGGCCATCGGCAGCCCGTGGCTGCGACGCCGCCAGTTGGCCGCATTGCGGGCGCAGGTCGCGCTGGCGGCCGAAGCGGCGCTGCCGGGATTGCGCTGGCGCCTGGAGAGCGTCAATCGCGACCTGTTCCACCAGATCGTCGGACAGACCGCGCCGGGCAGCGAGGAATCGCGCAGCTTGCTGGCCTGGGCGCTGGCGGTGCATGAGACCGGCCGGGCGATCATCGAACTGCGC
>DASWQJ010000021.1:0-2082 GCA_036403795.1 Stenotrophomonas sp. | reverse complement strand
CTCAGGTCATTGGAAATGCGCGTCGTGCCGCCGGGCACGGTTGGTCCGCCCAGCCCCGGCGAACGGAACGGCAACGGTGAAGCGAACCGCGTCGATTGCGTTCGGACCGTGCACAAGCACAGGAATCTCCTGGCCCATGCGCCTGACGCGCTGCACGAGGAGGTCTCGGCCGACTACACCGACATGATCTACGCCGCGACCGCCAAGGAGGTGCAGGCCAGGCGGAAGGCGTTCCTGCGCAAGTGGCGGCTGCGCTGCCCCGCGGTGGCGATCAGCCTCGAGGAGGCCGGCGACCGGCTGTTTGCCTTCCTCCGCTTGCCATCGCCCTTGCGATCCGTCTGCGAAGCAGCCGGTGGCGGAGCCACCGAGGGGAGCCAGTGGAAGTCAGCACGGACGACAAATGCCATTGAACGGCTGCATGAGGAGTTCAAGCGCCGCATCAAGACGCAGACGGTGCTGCCGTCCGATGAAACCGCGGCGATGCTGTTCTGGGCCTTGCTTGCCTCAGGGCAGATCACCATGCGCAAGGTTGATGGCTGGCAGAGCCTCGGTCAGCCGCCCGCCAAGAGCATGATTGACCTCGCCGCCTGACGCGATACCGTCATCGCGCCGGAGACAGCGCAGCCATTTCCAACACACCCCGCGACGGCACCCCCACTTCTGCTCAAGGGGGGGTAATACCAACCCGCTTAAAGAGTGACACACGCCCACTCCCGGCTGCCGATGGAGCGTATGCGTTCGGGATCGTCGATCAGGAAGTTCCAGGCCTGTCTGCAAGCGTCGACGATGTCGTCGTAGGTGTCCCAGACCCGGGCGCAGAGCTTGTTTTGTCGCAGGTAGTCCCAGACGTTTTCCATCGGGTTCAGCTCGGGACTGTAGGGCGGCAGGGAGAGCAGGGTGAGATTGGCCGGCACCTCCAGCTGCTTGCCCCGCTGATGCCATCCCGCCCCGTCGCAGATCAGGACAGCGTGCGCAGCCTGGGCAACCTGCGTGCTGATTTCCTGCAAGTGCAGGTTCATCGCCTCGGTATTGGCATTGGGCACGATCATCGCGGCGCCGACGCCACGCGCCGGGCAGATCGCGCCGAATAGATAAGCGGAGGTATGGCGGTTGTCGTGCACCATCAGCGGTCGTGAGCCGATCGGCGCCCAGATATAGGCGTGGGTTCCCTTTTGGCCGACCCTGGCTTCATCTTGAAACCAGATCTCGATCGGCGTGCCGGCCGTGGTGTTCAACAGCGCTGCGCGGACCAGGCTGGCGAAGTTTTTTTAAAAGCCGTCTCCGCATCAGCATCCTTCTTCGGATGCACCGGGCGTGGCTGCAGCCGGGTCAGGCCAAGCTGATGCAGCCATTTGCCGATCGTGCTTTCATGCACCTCGACGGAAAATCGCCGCGCCACCTCAGCCCGCAGGTCGACGCACCGCCAACGGACGACGCGATCGATCGCCGGATCGGGGCCGCGGATCACCAGGTCACGCAGTTCGGCCAACTGCTGCTCGGTCAAATACGGCTCGCGGCCAGGGCTTTGCCGGGATTTCAAACCCGCGATGCCCGCCGCGTTGTAGCGATGCACCCAGTCGCGCAAGGTCTGCCGGTCCATGCCATTGAGCGAGGCCGCTTCGCTGCGCGACCGACCTTCCAGCACCAACGCCAAGGCCAGTATGCGACGCACCTGTGCGCCATCCGTGCATTTGCCCGCCAGCACCCGCAACTCTGCACTGGTGTGGTCTGCGCAGGTGACCTTCAATGTCGCGCCCATCGATCCCCCCGAAGCGAATCGCTTGCTCAGGACATCGAATCAGATTTCTCCACCATGGGGAATTCGACCCGAGAGTCAGGGTCCATGCGGGTTGGTATTAGAGATATGGGCGGCGGGCTATCTCTCAGGCGCAGCCATGGGCACCAGGAAAGATTTTCTGGCCGGCTTTGATATTGGTGCCGTGTTCGCATGGTTGGACAACAGCTGCCGTGCCAATCCCCTCCAGCCATTTACAGCAAGCCTGAACGCTCTCATCCGCGAGCGAGTAGGGACTGCAAGCCAATGAGTGCGGAAATCCGCATCATCGCAGCCTGCCGCTGCTT
>DASWQJ010000020.1:0-3491 GCA_036403795.1 Stenotrophomonas sp. | reverse complement strand
GGCTCGGCTTACGGAGGGGGTGAGTCAAAGGCCGAAGCCGAAGCCGAAGCCATAGCCAAAGCCATAGCCATAGCCAAAGCCAAAGCCAAAGCCAAAGCCAAAGCCAAAGCCAAAGCTAAAGCCGTGTGGGCACCGATGCCGTGTATGGATTGCCGTCTGAAGTCGTCTTTACTGCCAGCGCCGCGCGAAGCACTCCCGATTGCAGCGCGGCCCACCAGTGCCGATAGATCAACAGCACCGACAGATCAACAGCGAGCGCGCGCAGCGCGCAAGCAGCCAAGCGCATCGCGCTTGGCGTCCCGCTTTTGATCTTGCTCTGGCTTCGCTCTGGCCTTTGACCTACCCCCTCCCGTCAGCCGAGCCGAGCACCGCAGGGGATTAGGGGCCGAAGAGGTGCGCGTTGTCTGAGCGCAGCGAGTTCGCGCGCCGTGCCCCTGATCACCGAGGAGCGCAAGGGAACCGAAGCAGCTCCAACGCTTCGGCTCGCGCTGTGGGAGTGTGTTTCTTTGGTTACTTTTCTTTGCACAAGCAAAGAAAGTGACCCGCGCCCGAAGGGCGTGGAAGCCCTAAAAAAAAGAAAAACCAAAAAACCCTCCAGGCGAAGCCCACCCAATGCCAACCAGAGAAGCGCCACCAGCACACAGCAAAAGCCACCCGCACTAAACACTCCGAAGCATCCCCTCCGGCACACCCAACTCCATCCCAATCGCCAAATGATCCGAAAACGCAGCCGGAATCGCCTCCGTACTGCGAATCTCCAACCCATCACTCACCAGGATGTGGTCGATCGCCCGCTCCGGGCGCCAACTCGGGAACGTCGGCACCACGCACCCCGGCGGCAACAGACGCGTCTTGCCATACAGCATCTGCATTTCCGGCCGATCGGCCACGCAGTTGAAATCGCCCATCAGCACCGCGTTGGGATGGTCCGACAACAACTCCGCGATGAAAGCCAATTGCGCCATCCGCGAACTGGCACCCAACGACAAATGCGCCACCGCCACCGCCAATCCCTCGCGGCCATCGCCGAACTTGGCCAGCAACACGCCGCGGCCGCCGATGCGGCCGGGCAGGGCATGGTCCTGCACCTCGACCGGCTCCAACTTGCTCAGCAGGCCGTTGGCGCTGGAGGCCACGCCGCCGACGCGGCGGTTGGGCTGGTGGCTCCAGTAATGGAAGCCCGCGCGTTCGGCCAGGTAGTGGGTCTGGTTGGTGAAGCCCGAGCGCAGGCTGCCGGGGTCGGACTCGTTGAGTCCCACGATGTCACGGTCGCCGGCCAGCTTGGCGATGGTGTCCAGGCTGGTGCGCTTGCGGCCCATCGGCAGCGCGTGCGACCAGCTGCGGGTGACGTAATCGCTGTAGCGGCGCGTGCTGCTGCCGGCCTGGATGTTGGCCGTCAGCAGCCGCAGCGTGCGCGTCGTGGTGGGGGATGGACTGGACACGATTTGCCTGGGTACCGCTCGATGCTTACTGCTGGGCGGTGCGCTCGCGCGCGATCAGGTGATCGGCGATGCGCAGCATGTCCTGGTAGCTGGTGCCCTTGACCAGGTACTTGCCGTTGATGATCAGCGAGGGCGTCCCGCTGATCTTGCTGCGCTGGGCGAACTGCTTGGCGCGGTTGGTCTTGGCGGCAACGCCGAAGCTGCCCATCGTGCTGGCGAACTGCTTGGGATCCACGCCGTAAGGGGCATAGAAGGCGGAGATGTCCTCGACCGAATCGCGGCCGCGCTCGCCCTTCAGGCGCTGCTCGACGTGGATGGCGTTGTACAGCGCATCGTGGGTCTTGGCTTCGACGCCCAGGGTCTCGGCGGCGTAGAAGGCGCGCGCGTAGTCGTCCCAGGTGCCGCCGAACAGGGCCGGCACGTAGACGAAGTTCACATCCGAGGGCAGGCCGGCTTTCCACGGCGCCAGCGCCGGCTGGAAGCGGAAGCAGGCCGGGCACACGTAGCCGAACACCTCGGCTACCTCGATCTTGCCCGCGGCCTGCTGGAACGGCTGGCCCCCTTCGATCACCTCGTAGTCGGTGCCTTGCACCGGCTCGGGGCCGGTGGGCGCCTGCGCGGTGACCGGAGGCTGATGGCCTTCCTCGACCGGGGCAGCCGGTGCTTGCGCCGGCGTGGTGGCGTCGGCGGCCGGGCTGGCGGCCGGGCTGGCGGCCGGGGCGGTTTCGGGGGTCGGCGTGGCGGCCGGCGCGGCGGTCGGTGCGGTGGCCGGGGCAGTGTCGCCCGTCGCGGTGTCGGCACTGCCGTCCTGGGCCTTGCAGGCAGCCAGGATCGGCAACAGGACCATCAGGGTCAGGGCGAAACGAGTCTTCATGGGCTGCATCTCCGAATACGAAGGCGGAAGGAACAGGAAATCCGCCGCGGCGCGCATGATGACATGGGCCACGGTCAAGGAAGGCTGAAGCTGGCTCAGGGCGTCTTGCCGCTGCGCAGGGTGGCAATCAGCGCGTCGGTGTTGCGCAACAGCTGGTCGAAATCGCTGCCGCGCACCACGTAGCGGCCGTTGACCACCAGGCTGGGCGTGCCCGGGATCTGGGTGCGTTGCACAAATCCGCGCGCGGCCTTCATGCGGGCCTCGACCTCGGCGCCCTTGAGGGTGTCGAGGTAGCGCTGCGGCTGCACGCCGTACGCGGTGTAGAAGGCGGCCAGCTCCTGCGGGGACACGCCCTGGCTGGGAAGGGTCTGCTGGTCGTGGATGGCCTGGAACACGGCCAGGTGGCTGCGCTTGGCCACGCCCAGCACGTCAGCAGCGAAATAGGCGCGCGCGTAGGCGTCCCAGTTGCCGCCAAAGGTGGCCGGCAGCGGGGTGAAGCGCACGTCCTTGGGCAGTTTGGCGGACCACTGTTCCAGCGCCGGCTCGAAATGCGCGCAATGCGGGCAGGTATAGCCGAACACCTCCACCACTTCGATCTTGCCGTTCAAGGCTGCGTAGGGCTGGCCGTCTTCGATCTGTGTGTAGTCCACGCCGGGGGTGAGGGCAGGCGGGGTGGCCGCCGCCGCGGCCAGCGGTATCAACAGCAAGAGGGCGAAAAAGAACCGGGGGATACGCATGTCTGCTCCGTCAGTCAAAAGCAAACGCCGGTCGGAGACCGGCGTGGTGGGTCAATGCCTGCTTGGACCGCCGGAGCGGTCACAGGTTCAGGTCGGCGGCGGGGGCGCCTGCGCCACGGCCGCGGCTTCGTCGTCGGCACGGTCGTGGAGGCCTTGCAGGTAGCTGCCCAGCGCCTGGATTTCCTGCGCGGTCAACGGCTTGGCGATCGTGGCCATGATGTTGAACAGCTTCGGATCGGTCTCGTGGGTCTGGCCGGCCTGGTATTCCTGCAGCCGCCGCGCCACGTAGTCGGCGTGCTGGCCGCCCAGGTGCGGATAACCCGGGCCCGGGTTGCCGGCGCCGGTAGGGCCGTGGCAGGCCATGCAGGCCGGGATGCCGCGGGCCGGATCACCGCCGCGGTACAGCTGCTGGCCGATTTCGAAGAACTTCATGTCCTT
>DASWQJ010000019.1:0-28263 GCA_036403795.1 Stenotrophomonas sp. | reverse complement strand
GTTTCCGCTGCAGCGAGCCGCCCATTATAGCGACCTTCTTGTTTCCGTCAACACCCCGTTTCCGGGATCCTGACCGCTTGCCGAAGCCGAAGCTTTCGTCGAAGCGAGCCCGCCATCTTAGCAGGCTTTTCTACTCTGTCAACGCCACGTTTCCGAGGGGTTGACCGCTTCGAAGATCTGGCCGAAGCCGTTTCCTTGAAGCGAGCCGCACATCTTAGCCGGCTTTTTCATTCCGTCAACTTCTTTCGAAGCGACCTCGGTGCGTTCGTTGATGCGTGAGCGTTCCGAGGTCGCGCAGTCTATCGACTATGGAAATTTCGTCAACACCTTGTGCGCGCGATGCGTGCAATCAAACGCATGCGCACACGCGTGCAGATCAGCTGACAGAATCCACCGCTCAGCCGTCGAACGCATCACTTCGCAGGAATGACACCCATGGGTAAGCAGTTCTTACAGGACGTTTCGCTTTCCGCCGTGGTCGCCGGAGGCGTGACGGTGCTGGTGGGATTTGCGAGCTCTGCCGTGATCGTGTTCGAGGCGGCAAAGAGCATGGGCGCCGATCAGGCTCAAGTGGCATCGTGGATGTGGGCGCTGGGCCTGGGCATGGGGATCGCGTGCATTGGCTTGTCATTGCGATATCGCGTGCCGGTGGTGGCGGCGTGGTCCACGCCGGGCGCGGCGATGCTCATCGGTGCGGCAGGCCAGGTGGGGATCGGAGAGGCGACGGGGGCTTTCATGCTGTCGGCCGTGCTGACGTGCCTGATCGGTTTCAGCGGCTGGTTCGAGCGTTTGATCAACCGGGTGCCGCTGGCGCTGGCCTCGGGAATGCTGGCCGGCGTGTTGCTGCGTTTTGGCGTGGATGTGTTCACCTCACTACAGGCCTCTCCGGGGCTGGTGTTGGGAATGCTGTGTGCCTATCTCGCCGGCAGGCGTTGGTTCCCGCGATATGCCGTGATCGCCACGCTTGCGACGGGCATTGTCATTGCCGGCCTGCAAGGCGAGCTGGGATGGCGCGGCGTGGAACTGGCCTGGGCCACGCCGGTGTTCGTGCGTCCTGAGTTATCGCTGCCGGCGATATTTGGCGTTGCCTTGCCCCTATTCGTGGTCACGATGGCTTCGCAGAACGTGCCGGGGGTCGCGGTGATGCGTGCCTCCGGCTACTCGATGCCTATCTCCCAGACGGTGGGATGGATCGGAGTCATCAACGTGGTACTGGCCCCCTTCGGTGCGTTCGCGCTGAACCTTGCCGCGATCACCGCCGCGATCTGCATGGGGCGCGAAGCCCACGAAGATCCCTCGCGGCGCTACGTGGCCGCTGTCGCCGCGGGCCTGTTCTACGTGTTGGTGGGGCTGTTCGGTGCGGGGGTGGCGTCATTGTTCGGCGCATTCCCGCGTCCCCTGGTGCTGGCGCTGGCGGGGCTGGCGCTGCTCGGCACGCTGGGTGCCAGCCTCACGACCGCGATGAACGATGAACGTGACCGGGAGGCGGCACTCATTACTTTCCTGGTGACCGCCTCGGGCCTGACGCTGATGGGGATCGGGGCGGCATTCTGGGGTTTGCTTGCCGGCCTGGCTGCCCGATGGATGCTGCGTCGCTGATGCATCCGGGATCACGCGAGGGGTTGCCGCGCGACTACTCGGCCAATGGCCCGTGGTCCTGCGTCGGTGCCCGCCTGAAACCAGGACGCCTCAAGCGGTAGCGGCTGACGTGGTGCGTCCCGCTCGGCGCCAGGCCAACCACCAACCGGAAGCCAGTAGCAGGCCGGCCAGCAGCCAGGGTGCGCCGGGCAGGTGCGCGGGCGCGCTGGGACCGATGAACCAGGCGAAGACATTTGCGAACAGCAGCGGCCCCAACACACCGGCCAGGCTGACCAGGCTCGTGAGTGCACCTTGGATACGTCCTTGCACGTCGCCCTGCACCTGGCGCGTGATCAAAGCTTGTGCGGCCGGCCCGGCGATAGCCCAAAGCGCGCTGATCGGCACACCCAACAAGAAAGCCCGGCCGGTGTCGGCCAATCCGTAAACGATGAACCCTGCCACGCCACAGCCCAGGCCCAACAACAGGGCACGCCGCTCGCCGATGCGCGCCACGATGCGCCCGACCAGCACGGCATTGACGATGATGCTGCACACGCCGACTCCCGCCAGCACCCAGCTCACCTGGACCGGACCCCAACCATAACGGTAGCCCGCGAACAGCACGAAGATGCTGGGGTAAACGTAGTGGGCCAGGTTGGCCAGGAACACGACCGCTGCCAGGCCGAATACCTGCGGGTAGCTGCGCAGCAGGCGCAACGCACCGAACGGGTTCGCATGCGACCAGTCGAATCGTCGGCTCCGGCGTTCCGGCGGCAGGGACTCGGGCAGCACTCGCCAGCCATAGAAGAAGTTCAGCAGTGCCAGGGCGGCGGCGAACCAGAAAGGCAGCCGCAGGCCGATGCCACCCAGCCACCCGCCGATGAGCGGGCCGGCGACGAAACCAATCCCAAAGGCGGCACCCAACATGCCGTAGGCCTGCGCACGCTTTTCCGGCACGGTGACATCGGCAATGTAGGCGTTGGCCGTGGAGAAACTCGCCGAAAAGACCCCGGACACCACCCGCGCGAGCAGTAGTAGCGGAAGCGTATGTGCCACTGCCATCAGCAGGAAATCCACGCCCAGGCCGAGACAGGAGAGCAGGATGACGGAGCGGCGGCCGTACCGATCCGACAGCGCCCCCTGGACCGGGGAAGAGAAGAATTGGATCGCTGCGAACAGGAAGCCGAACCAGCCAATCCAACGGGCTGCCTCGGCATAGTCACCTCCTGTGAATTGGCGCACCAACCCGGGCAGCACGGGAATGATGACGCCGAAGGAAAGCACGTCGATCAACACCGTGACGAATATGAAGATCATCGCGGCGCGGCGTGGACCGCTGGCGGAGGAGGACGGTTCCATTCGATGACATTTTCCGCAGCGTGATCGCCGCAGTGTAGCGGCGCCATCCCCGACGCGCGGGTCCGGCGCCGGGCGACAGGGCGGGCGGCCAACGACCCTATAGCGGCTCCGCGCTCAATGTCTGGCGCAACACATGGCGGCCACCGGGTGCCAGCTCAATGACGTCCTGACCGGCGTTGGCTGCTTCCAGGCAGACGTAGTTACGCCAGCCATCGCCGACATCCTCCATCTTCTGCGCGCCGGCTTCGCCTGGGTTCCAGGCGACCAGCGTGCGGCTGCCTTCGGTGGCGATGTCGATGCGACGCCCCAGCTGTGGATCGATGATGCGGTAGCGGCCCCCGGCGTTGGCATAGATGCGGTCACTGCGACCCGGATCGCGGGGGTCGCGCAGATCCCAGTCGCCCTGTTGTCGATGGACTCGCGTGTAGTTCTCGAACTTGTCCACGTAATTCAATCCGTCCAGGCCTTCGGCACGCACCTGCAAGGCATCGCCCACGTGGAAGTAGTTATGCAGCGCCTGCGTGAAGCGCACGGTGTCGCCGCTGGTGTTCTCGGTTTCCAGCGTTTGCTCGAGGGTATGGCCGATGCGCACGGTCATGCGCAGTCGCAGCGACAGGTCGTCGAGCTCGGGCGGGGCCAGCTGCAACACGACACTGCCGTCGTCCTCGCGATGAGCTTCCAGCAAGCGCCACGGAAGCGTGCGTACCAGGCCATGTGCGGGTACATCAGCGGTCTGGTCCTGGCGGCCGAAGTACGGCCAGCACACCGGTGTGCCGCCACGGATCGGGGTGGGCAGTGGCTTGGCGCTGGGCGACAGCCACAGGACGTCCTGCTGCCCCTTGGGCACGAAGGAAAGCAGCTGTCCGCCGAACAGGCTGATCGCCGCGGTGGAATGCGGCGTCTCGATCAACAAGGAAGGAAAGCCGTGGAAATCGCCTGCGGTGAGGCCGGGAACGTCGGTCATTGCTGGAAAACTCCGCACGATGGGGGATTGCTGGAATTGTTGGTAGCGCGCCGGCAGTGCAAACGCCGTACCGCGCTTTGCAGGGGGAGCGGGAGCGGCGGCGGTGTCGAGGCGCAGGGCTTCGAGGATACGGCGGCCGGGCCGACCATCGACCGGTTGCTGGTCCAACCGGGCTTGTTCGACCTGGATCGCCCGGCGGGTGGTACTGCCTACCAGGCCGTCGGCCGCGCCGATGTCGTGGCCTCTGCCGAGCAGCAAGCGCTGGAGTTCGCGACGTTGCGCGCGGTCCAGGCCCGGGTCGTCGGTCGGCCATTGCGTCGACAGCCCCGGCTCGCCGCGCAGTCGGTCGGACAACAACGCGATCGCCAACGCATAGCTTTCCGCGGCGTTGTAGCGGTAGATCGCATCGTAGTTGGGTAATGCCAAAAATGCGGGACCTTGTGCGCCGGTGGGCAACAACAGCGCCGCGGGCGTGTCGGGCGCGATCAAGCCCAGGCGTGCGGTACGTTGCGCGGGTTCCTGGATGCCCAGGGCCTGCCATTCGCTGAGCGGACGACGCCGACTTTTGCCGGCCAGCGACGCATCGAAGCCGACGGGCAGGACGACCTCTTCACCCCAGGCCTCGCCGCTACGCCAGCCAGCGCGAACCAGGAAGTTCGCGGTGGAAGCCAGCGCATCCGGGATGCTTCCCACCAGATCGCGGCGGCCGTCCCCATCGCCATCGACCGCGATCCGTGCGTAGGTGCTCGGCATGAACTGCGTGTGGCCGAACGCGCCGGCCCATGACCCGTTGAGGCCTTCGGCTTGAAGATCGCCCGATTGGAGCAGCTTCAACAGCGCGATCAGCTCGTCGCGGAAGAATGGTTGACGACGGCCCTGGCACGAAAGCGTCGCCAAGGAAACCAGGAGCGGTCGTTTGCCGAAAACACGCCCGAAATCGCTCTCCACCCCCCACACCGCGACGATGGTTTCGGCGTCCACGCCGGTCTGCCCGGCGATGCGATCCAACAGCGCGCGATGTTGCGACAACAGGGCGCGCCCGTCGGCGACGCGTTCGTCATCGACCAGCGCGGCGAGATAGTCCCACAGGGGGGTGGTGAATTCGGGTTGCGCGTCCAACAGGGGCAGGACGCTGGGATCGGCTTGTACGCCAGCCATGAACTGGTCGAACCGAGCCGGCGGGACGCCCTGCGTGGCCGCTTTCGTGCGCAGAGTACCCAGGCAGTGTTGGAAAGATGCCGCTTCCCGCTGGGATGAGGCATCGGCCTGCGCCAAAGCCGGCGGGCTGCCTATCGCAGCCGCCGCGAAGCCGAGCCAGACGATCGCCTGGAGGATTTGAGACAGGGTGACCCGGAAAGACCCGACTGCGATTTCAGGCGGCGTCGCGCAAGACAGCGCGGGGATGTGGCGCTTCATCGACCCGCTCTCCCGGAATGAGCACCGGCACCGGGCTGGCGCGCACGCCGACCGGCCCGCGCCGGATCATCCAGGCCGCCAGCAGCGCCGGCACCAGGAAGCCAAATACCAAGATCAACGCCAGCATCCATTGCCAGAGACTGAGGTTGCCCATCGCCGTCCCTTTGCCGAACCGCGGCCCTGCCTATCCTGGAGCCGAGCATATCCAGCGCGTGCGAAAGCGGCGTGGAGATGGCGAGCCGGTTAGCGGTCACAGGGCGTCCAGATAGAACCATTGGTCCTGCTCCCGGACAAACCGGCTGTGTTCGCGCATGCGAACCGCGCTGGCGCCGCCAATCCGGTAGCGGGCCTGGAAAGCCACCTCGGCCCGGTCCGGAGCCGTGTCGATGGTCTTCAGGACTTCCAGCCCCAGCCAGGTAGTCCGGGCGCCTGACGGTTCGTCCAGGGACAACTCGGCCGGGCGGGTGGAGGGGTGCCAGGTTCGCAGCAGGTAGGCCGCCTGCAGGCGAACGTAGGCGGTGTAGCGCGAACGCATCAGCGACTCGGCGTCGGGCGCGGGCACCCCGCCGTGATAACGGCCACAACATTGCGCGTAGGACAGCGCGCGACCGCAAGGACAGGGATCGGCGACGGGACGCCGCTCAGGCTTGGCACTCATGGGATCGATTGTGCGGTCTGCTTGCGCAGCCTGCACCTGCGGCGAGCCCCTGGGCGCGCGCGGAGCCGCCACGTATGCTGGCGCGCGCGCTGGCCGGCGATCGACGCCAGCACCCGCAACGCCTGTGTGGATCCTGACCCATGATCGAGCTGCTCCCCCCGGAATTGCCCTGGCTGCTGTGCATCGCGTTCGCCGCGGGGTTGGTGGATGCCGCGGTGGGCGGCGGCGGCCTGGTGCAGTTGCCTGGCCTGTTCGCCACGTTGCCACGCGAAGTCCCGGCGGTGGTCCTGGGGACCAACAAGTTCAGCTCGATGTTCGGCACCGGCGTGGCCGCATGGCGGTACGCGCGCCATGTGCGGTTTCCCTGGCGTCCGGTGCTGTACGCCGCCGGCACGGCGTTCGTGTTTTCCTTCCTCGGCGCCACGGCAGTGAGCTTGCTGCCCAAGGCCGCCGTGAGGCCGCTGATTCTCGGGCTGCTGGTGGCGATGTTTGCCTACACCCTGGTGAAGAAAGACTTCGGAGCCCTCCATCGCCCCCGCCAGGTCGGCCGGCGCGAATTGCTCATCGCGCTGGCGATGGGTGCGGCGATCGGCTTCTATGACGGCTTCTTTGGGCCCGGGACGGGCAGTTTCCTGATCTTCCTGTTCATCCGCTTTTTCGGCCTGGATTTCCTGCGCGCCTCGGCGGCCTCCAAGGTGGTGAACCTGGCCACCAACGTGGCGGCGCTGTCGTTTTTCGTGCCCAGCGGCAAGGTGCTGCTGGCCGCCGCCGTGCCGATGGCCGCGGCCAACATGGCCGGCGCGGTCGCCGGCACCCGGCTGGCGTTGCGAGGCGGCACGCCATTGATCCGCCAACTGTTCCTGGTGCTGGTGGTCGTGCTGATCGCCCGGATGGGCTGGGACACCTTCGCGGGGTGACCTTCAGTGCTGCGGGAAGAGCCAGATCACGCTGGCCCCACCGGCAAGCAGCAGGATCAGCGTCGTCCACAGCACGACGCGGAAGCGCTTGCTGTAACGGCCCTCGTCGATATCGCGGTTGACGGCCCAGTAGCGATACAACGACCAGCCCAGCAGGATCAGCCCGATCACCACCATGCCCCACCCGGCATTGCCGGTGTCACGCAGCATCACCTCCCGCGTGGGTGCCATCTTTTCCTGCATCAGGTAGATGGCGAAACGGTTGATGGTGATGCCGAAGCCGACGAGCGAGATCGCGGTGCGCAAATAGGCCAGGTGGGTGCGTTCGTTGGCCAGGTGGGTCCGCAGATACGCCAGCTCGGTGCGGTAGATGGCGAGCTGGTTGGACGTGGAGGCGAGATCGGTTTGTCCGGTCAGTCGGGCAACGACCGGAGCGGGAAGGCCGGACAGGCCGGTGTCGGGTTCAGTCATGACCGGGCTCCAGGGGCGCGAATGCCGATGGTGACCGTTCCAGCCGCGGTATCGCCACCGTAATTCTGCGCAGAGGCAGCGGTAGAAATACCTAGATCGCCGGCCGACCGAACTCGATAAAAGTGGGCTTGGGCGGTTCAAGTCCCAAGCGCGGGTGTATTGGCGCCCTCGGCTGGAAAGCAGGGGATCCGGCCAGGCGTCAGCGCGTGCCGCCAGCATCGATGAAGCGCAGGAACTCGGCGCGGGTGCGCGCATCCTCGCGGAAGGTCCCGAGCATCTTCGAAGTGACCATGCTCACACCGCGCTTGTGCACCCCTCGGGTGGTCATGCATTCATGGCTGCCCTGCACCACCACGCCCACGCCACGCGGGCCCAGGATCTGCTGGATGCATTCGGCGATCTGCGCGGTCATCTTCTCCTGGACCTGGAAGCGACGCGCATAGGCATCGACGACCCGGGCCAGCTTGCTGATGCCCACCACCTTGCCATCGGGCAGGTATCCGATATGGACCTTGCCGATGATCGGGGCCATGTGATGCTCGCAGTGGCTTTCGTATTCGATATCGCGCAGCACGATCAGTTCGTCGTAGCCGGCCACTTCCTCGAAGGTCCTGGACAGGTATTCACGCGGGTCGTCGCGGTAGCCGCTGAACCAGTCGCCGTAGGCCTTGGCCACGCGGCGGGGGGTATCGATCAGACCCTCGCGCGTCGGGTCATCGCCGGACCAGCGAAGCAGCGTACGGACGGCCTCTTCGGCCTGTTCCTGGGTAACTGGGGATTTGGGATCGTGCTGGGTCATGGACGGCAACCCTGGAAAGCGGGGCTGCATGTTAACCGAGTCGTCGCGGCGTCGCCGCGGTTCGGGCAGTGGTTGGACCCGGTGGACGGGTCCCGCTGGCGGTACGTCCGGGACCCGGCAAGGCGCGCGCACACTGCGTGCGCAGGCGCCATGGCCGGTCAGCGTGGTGACGCCGCACCGGCCCGGCGGGGACTTGTGGGAAGTACCGCCTCCGGGCCGCGCGCACACTCCTCAGCGACGATCGGCGGGCCCGGACCGGCGCTTGTGCATCGCATCCTCGTGATCGAGCCAGTTGGAGCCCTTGTTGGTCAGGAAGAACACATAGACCACCAGCGAGACGGCGATGACAGCCGTGGCGTATCCGACGAACTCGGTGACGCGATCGGCCCGCAACGCGGCCTGGTACAGCAACGGCGCCGTGCCGCCGAAGGCCGAATTGGCCAATGCGTATCCCAGGCCTACGCCGAGGGCGCGCACGTGCGTGGGAAACAACTCGGCCTTCACCACCGCGTTGATTGAGGTGTAGCCGGTGAGGATGACGAAGCCGATGGTCAAGATGGTGAATGCTGTCAGCCAGTCGGTCTGTTGCGGCAGGCGCAGCACCAGGAACCAGGTGTAGAGCACCCCGCCGATGCCGAAAAACACCAGCAGGGTCTTGCGGCCCACCATGTCCGACAGCCAGCCGCCGACCGGCTGCATCAGCATCAGCACCACCAACGCGGCCAGATTGATGTAGGTGCCCTTCATCACGTCGTCGCCGGCGAATGCGGTCTGGATCATCTTCGGACCGGTGACCGAGTAGGTATAGAAGGCAATCGTGCCGCCGGCGGTGATGAGGAAGCACAGCAGCAGCGGCCGCCATTGATTCACGAACAGCTCGCGCATCGACCCGGAAGCGCCCGCCTTGCCTTGCTTGGCCTGCTCGATGGAGGCGGCGCTCAGCGATTCGTCCATGGTCCGGCGCAGCCAGAACACCACCAGCGCGCCGATCCCACCCAGGCCGAAGGCCACGCGCCAACCCCATTCGGAGATCTGCGGCACCTCAAGGAAGTGCAGCATCAGCAACAGGACGGTCTGCGCCACTACATGGCCGCCGACCAGCGTCACGTAATGGAAAGACGACAGGAAGCCACGACGACCCGGAATTGCCGCCTCGGACATGTAGGTCGCGCTGGTGCCGTATTCACCACCGGTCGCGAAGCCCTGCAGCAAGCGCGCCAACAGCAGGATCAGCGCCGCCGCCGCACCGATCGTGGCGACCGTTGGGGTGATTGCGATGATGAAAGAACAGGCAGCCATCAGGGAAACCGACACGGTGAGTGCCTGGCGCCGCCCGTGACGGTCGGCGAAGCGGCCGAAATACCACGCGCCGATAGGCCGCATCAGGAACGTCACCGCGAAGATCGCCCAGATGTACAGGGTCGCGTTCTTGTCCTCTTTGGAAAAGAACTGGGATTCGAAATAGATCGCGAAGACCGAGTAGACGTAGACGTCGTACCACTCGACCAGGTTGCCCGCAGAGCCCTTGAGCGTATTGGATATCGAGCGACGCAGGCTGCCGGGTGCGACGGTGGCATCGGGGTCGATCGGAGGCATTGCGGTTGCACTCATGGCGCGAGACCTGTGAGGAGGAACGAGGAGGGAGTATAGAAGCCTCTTGTGTGGGCCTTGTCTGGAAGCGGACCGCCGAGTGGGTGTCTCCCGTCGCGAATCGCGGGCTGGCGAGCGGTTTGTGACGTTCCGCAAGGTGGGTTCGGACGAAAAGCGTCCAGTACGCGCTACGATGCGCAACCCCACCGGCCTCACTTTGTAGATCCCGCATGAAGGCCCGCAACCCCGACGCATCCCCGGTGGCATGAGCAACGCGTCGACTCCCCTGGATGCCAAGGCCGAAGCCAGGATCGAACGCTTGCAGCCGTGGGTGGCGGCGCTGATCAGTGCGCTGCTGCATGTGCTGCTGTTGCTCCTGCTGCTGATGGCCTCCAAGCCCACCGTGACGACCCCGCAGGGCGCTGCCAGCGGCAGCCGGATGAAAGTGGATTTCGTCGGCGATTCGCGACCGTCCGAGCAGGTACCGAGCCCGCCCCCTTCACCGTCGCCGGTGCCTACGCGCGCCGCCTCGCCGGTCCAGTCGACGCTGGTGAAGCAGGCCAAGGATCCGGTCCCGCCCCCAGACGCCGCCGCTACGTCCGACCGCGTGGCGGTGCCCCGTACCCAGGAAAACGCCGAACCGCGCCAGGCGCAGGCACCCGCCGCCACTCCGCGCACACCGCCGCAGCGCCGCCCCGAGACCTGGACCGGACGCCCACCCGGCATGCTGGCCGAAGACGTCGCCCCGGCCGACGAAGGGCTGGCCACCGGTCCGGCCGCCGACCAGGGCAACCGAAACGACGCCGCTGCCAGGGAGCCGAGCATGGAGGTCGGCGGCTACCAGGTGTACTACGACCTGCGCAGCGAGACCTTGCTGCGCAGCTGGAAGGAACAGGGCATGAAAGAGATCGCCGTTCCCCTGCCAGGCACGCAGTACCGCATGGTGTGCCCGCTGGAGATCGCCCTCAGGCGCGGCGCCGGCAAGTGCCGCCTGCTGGACCCCGGCTCACCGCAAATGCAGGCGATTGGCGACGGCCGCGAGGTCATCAACATGATCCAGGTCTACCGCCAGGGCGAAGTGGTCTGGCGCGGGCCCGGTCCGTACCGGTAAAGCGACTGCCGCCAGCAGCAGATCGACCCGGCGGCGCGACCGCGGGCAACGGCCTTCGATCATCGTTTTGGCGAACCCTCCCGGCAGGTCAGAAGAGCGAGCCTTGCTCGGGTAGGTGCGGTGACTCCGGTTCGTCCGCCCCGGCAGGTGATGCAGCTTCATGATTTTCCAATCGCCACGCGAGCCCCGAGACCCGCGCCGCGTGTCGCGCAAGCGCCGCACGCAGTACCGGTTCGCTGCCAGCCAGGTGCAGCGTTCGCCGCGCCCGGGTGATGGCGGTGTAGACCAGCTCTCGACTGAGTACGCGCGCATCGTGCGCGGGCAACTGCAACCAGACCTCTTCGAATTCGCTGCCCTGGGCCTTGTGCACGGTCATCGCGAAGGCGCTCTCGTGCGCGGGCAGCGCGGCTGGGTGGAAACCACGGACCTCGCCGTCACCGTCGCCGGCGAACCACGCCACGAGCGGGCCCGGTGAGTCGGCGGCGCGCAGGCAGATACCGACATCGCCGTTGAACAGGCCGTGGCGGTAGCTGTTCTCGGTGATCAACACCAATCGTCCCTGGAACCAGGGCGAAGCCGCCCCGAGACGGCGTGCGCCCGAGCCACTTTCTGCGAGCAGTTGTTCGATGCGGGCGTTGAGGCCGCGTGCGCCCTGCGGCCCGGCGCGAACCGCGGTAAGCAGCCGCACGCGTCCAGCCTCCCGAAGCGCCAGTGCCGGGTCGATGTGGCCGCCCAACCCGCGCCAATGCGCCAGCAATACGTCGCCGTTGGCTTGCAACGGGTCATCAATGCCTTCGTGGAAATGCACGCCTGGCAGCCCACCGGCGCGAAGCAGCGAAAGACTGCGTTCTGCGTCTCCCGTGCGCACCGCATCGGCCAGCGGCCCCAGGTCGAAGCCCAGGTGTTGTCGGTAGCCGCGCAGCAGATGGACGCGATGCCCGGACAGGCCGCCGGTGGCAAGCGGCTCGCTGGGTGTCTCCCCCAACAGCGGTTGCAGCGCCTGGGCATCGTCCGGTCGCAAGGCCTCGCCATCGCCGGCCGCTTGCAGGATCGCGGCCAACACATCGCCGGCCTCGACCGAGGGCAACTGGTCGGCATCGCCCAGCAGGATCAACTGGGTGCCTTCGGCCACCGCTTCGACCAGCTTGCACATCAAGGGCAGGTCCACCATGGACGCTTCATCGACGACGATGAGATCCAATGCCAGCGGGTTGTCGGCGTCGTGGCGGAAACGCGGCAGGCCGGGAATCACCCCCAGCAGGCGATGCAGGGTACTGGCACCACTGGGCAAACCTTGGGCCAAGGAGGCATCGACGCCATCGTCCAGCGCGCGTGCCACCGCCGCGCGCAGGCTTTCGGCCATGCGTTCGGCGGCGCGTCCCGTCGGTGCGGCCAAGGCGATGCGCGGCTCGGCGGTACCGGCGACGCGGGCCTGGGCGATGCGCAGCAATAGCAGGCGCGCGATGGTGGTGGTCTTCCCCGTCCCGGGACCACCGGTGACCAGCAGCAAGGCGCGACGCAGGGCCAGCGCCGCGGCACGGGCCTGACGGTCTTCCGTTCCCGTTGCCGCAGGAAACAACTGTGCAAACACGCCCGCCAGCGCCGTGACGTCCACGGTGGGCAAGGATGGCTCGGCGATCCGACGCAGGCCCGAGGCGAGTCGGCGCTCATATTCACGGTAGCGGCGCAGATACAGCAGCCCACGTTCGAGCACGAGCAGGCAATCGGCAGCGGCGGCCTGGTCAGGCGTTGGTTGCGCGACCCAGCGGGAGGCCGCCAGCGCGCGCTGCCAATCAGCCGGATCCGGCAGCACCGGTGGCGATGCTTCATGCGGATCGAGCAGTACTTCAACACGCAAGGGATCGAACCCCGCATGCCCGCTGGCCACCGCCAGCGATGCCAGCGCAGCGCCGGCCAGGGTCAGATCATCGGTCTGGGGCGCCAGCCGCTGCAGACTTTGCGCCAAGGCCACGTCCAGACTGCGCAGCGTACCGGCGCGCTGCAAAGCATCGAGCAGGTTCATGCGGTCCCACCCGGGGGTGCCTTGCCGGCGAACAGGGCATCGACACCGTCTACCAGGGCCGGCTCGAAGCGCCAGGCAAACACGCCGGGCGAGGGGTCGCGTGCCGCATCCAGGCCGCGGCAGAACAGATAGCGCACCCCGCCGAAGTCGCGGGCGTAGTCGTAGTCTGCGCCCAGGCGGAAGCGCAACCAGCGGTGCAACGCGACCGTGTAGATCAGCGCCTGCAATTCGTACTCGCTGTGCGCCATGGCTCGCGAGAGGTCCGCCGCGTCATAGCCGGGCAGCCGGTTCGACTTGTAGTCGAGCACATACCAACGTCCGTCATGCTGGTAGGTCAGGTCGATCAGCCCGGTCATCAAACCTTCCAGACGCTGGCGTGCGCCGAAGGCTTGTCGCTCGTTGAGCACGCCGTGGCGGTGCAGCAGTGACAACAGCACGTCGATGCGGGTGGGTCGCATCGCAAAGTGGAATTCCATTTCGTTGCGTCGGGCGGTTTCAGGAACGCCGGCCAGACAGCTGCCTTCCGGCAATTGCACCGTCAAGGTATGGCCGGTCAGGCGGGTGAGCACGGCCACGCCGTCGGCAAGTTCGTCCTGCGCATAGCCGCCGCGCTGCAGGGCACTGGCCATCGCGGCCCCCTGTCCTTCCGGCGCCGGATGACCCGGTTGCCAATCGCGCCAGGCGGCGAAGTCGCAGGTCTCGAACACGTCGTGCAACACCACGCCGAATCGGTTGCCGGCAAAACGCGGATCGAACGGTTCGCTCTGCACGGGCGCGACACTATGGTCGCTGGAGGGTTCGTCAGCTCCACCACCGCTCTCCACCGTGGCACTGGCCATGGGATCGTTCGCGATACCGGCATCGGCATTGGCCAATTGAGTAAAGCTGTAGACCCACCACTCTGGCGCAATGTGGCGCCCTGCCACGCGCGCCGGTGGCACGTGGCTGTCGTCTGCCAATGCCAACCGCGGCAGGTTGATCAACGGCGATGTCGAATCGATTGCGACCGCACCGTCGCCGGCGGCTGCCTGCAAGGCCAGCAGTCGGCTGACCATGGGATGCAGGGCGGCGCCATCATGTTGATAGAGGGGGCCTGTGGCCACCCATAGCGCGTGCTCGGCGCGGGTCAGGCCCACGTACAGCAGGCGTGC
This sequence comes from Stenotrophomonas sp., assembly GCA_036403795.1. GTDB lineage: Bacteria > Pseudomonadota > Gammaproteobacteria > Xanthomonadales > Xanthomonadaceae > Stenotrophomonas_A. Next base: position 14,226 of record DASWQJ010000019.1, on the reverse strand, counting down.
TTCTTCAGCACGCTGTTCCTGCTTCCAGGCGGCCTCGGCCGCCATCCATGCCGGATCGTCCTTGCCTGTATTCCAGTGCAGCCGCCGACCGATGTCCTGCAGGTGCACCACGCAATGTCGTCCCGCTCCCCGGCCCCGGCGGCCGATGCCCGCGTACGGCAGGAATACCAATGGGTACTCCAGGCCCTTGCTCTTGTGCAGAGTGACGATCTGCACGCGGCGCGCGTCCGATTCCAGGCGCAGCTGCTGGGCTTCATCGTTGTCATCGGCGTTGGCGATGCGCCGTCCCAGCCAATCCACCAGCCCATGGGGGCCCAGCGCGCGGGCATCGGCCTCCTGCAGCAGTTCGGCCAGCTGCAGGTAGTTGGTCAACCGGCGCTCGCCGTCAGCCAGCGTGAGCAGCCGCTGCGCCTGTGCAGCGCCGAGGTCGCCGATCAGCGCCAGGGGTCCCCCGCGCCGCCAGCGTTCGCGCCAGTCCAGTGCCTGCTGCTGCCATTGGCGGTGGCGCTCACCTTCGGTCTCCAGTGCGGCGATCGCAGCGGCGTCCTGGCCGATCAACACGGTAGCCAGGGCGGCGCGCAACCGGGCGTCATCACCGGGGTCTAGCAGGGCTTGCAGCAGCGCCAGCAGATCCTGCGCTTCTTCGGTCGCAAACAGGCTGCGCTTGCCCGCCGCCACGGCGGGAATACCGACTTCTCCCAGCGCCTGCTGGATTCGCGCGGCCTGCTTGTGGTCGCGCACCAGTACCGCGATGTCGCCGGCCTGCACGGCACGCCCATTGATCGTTGCGGTGCGGGCGCGGCCGTCGCTCAGCCAGCCATGGATCGCAGCCACGCAGGCGGATGTGCACTGCTCCAGAGATGGGCCAACATTCCATGGCTTCTGTTTGCCCTTGGCCACGGGCGGCTCGGGCGCCTGCCACAGCGTCAGTGCGGGTGCGGCGGTGCCATCGCGTTGCAGGTCAGTGTCCAGACGTTGGGTGCCTGGCTGCACCGGATGGAAGGCGATACCGTCGGTCTGGAAGGCTTGGCTGCCGGCCTGCGCATACATCGCATCGATTGAGGCCAGCAGCGCCGGGCGCGAGCGAAAGTTGTATGCGAGCGGGGGCGCCGCTTCGGCAGTGCGCGCAGCGGCCAGGTAAGTACGCACGTCGCCGCCGCGGAAACCGTAGATCGCCTGCTTCGGGTCGCCGATCAACAGCAAGGCCGGTGCCAGACCAACCTCGCGTGCCACCGGGCCTTCGCCGAATACGTTAGAGAAGATCGACCATTGGCGATCGTCGGTGTCCTGGAACTCATCAACCAGGGCGATCGCGTATTGGGTGCGCAGCTGTCGCGCCAGGACTTCGGCCTGTGGGCTTTGCAGCGCATTGGCCACGCCGTCGACCAGGTCGTCGTAGGTCTGCACCCGACGCTGGCGTTTCACCAGTGCCAGTCGCGCCACGGCATCGCGGTGCAGCGAATGCAGCAGTCGCAGGCGGCGCCTGCCCCGCCATTCCTCGACACGCGCCAGCGCAGCGAGGTAGCCGTCGATCTCATGGCTCATCGGCGAAATCGGGGTGAGCCCGGCGAATTTCTTGTTGGTGCCGTCGGTCAGTTCCCCTGAGGTGAGCTTGGCCAGTTTGGGGTGCGGCGGCTGGCCCGTCCCCGGTGCGACGGCGAAGCCCTCCAGCCAATGCCACAGCGATGCCAGCCATTCGGGCTTGTAGCTGACCTTGCTCAGCACGCCGGCTTCGATGGCGGCAAAGACTGCCTCGAAGAACCCGGTGCCGTGCGTGCCGAACGCCTCCGCCAATGCGGTGCCTGCGTCCTGCAGAACTTGCAGCAACGCGGCACCGTCATCGGCCGGCCCGGGCGCTGGAGCCGGCGGCAACAGTTCCGGGTGCCGAACCATTTCGCGCAGGTCGCTGGCAAGCATGCTGGGGCCGCCGGGCCACAGGCCGATGATGTCCTCGGCGGTCGCCGCGTCTGCAGCGCGCAGGCGCCACAGGTCGGCGGCGACCTCGGCCAACAGTTCGCGGTCGTTGGGCAACAAGTCCGGCGCGGCCAGCGTCTGCCCGCTCTCCACGGCGTGTTCGCGCAGCACGCGCGCGCAGAAACCGTGGATGGTGAAGATGGCGGCGAGATCAATTTCCTCCACCGCCTGCTGCAGGCGCTGCTTGAGGCGCGCGGGCAGTTCACCGCTGGCGGCCAGATGCGCCTTCAGCAGTGCCTCGGTGAGGTGGGCGTCCGGTGCTGCGTCGGCCGGCGCTGCGCCTGCAACATCGCCGGGCACCAGTCGCAGGGCGAGCGTCAGTCGCTCACGAATACGCCGGCGCAGTTCCTGGGTGGCCGCCTCGGTGAAGGTGACCGCGAGGATCTGGCCGATGCGCAGACCGCGCTCGACCACCAGCCGGGTGAACAGCGTGGCCAAGGTGAAAGTCTTGCCGGTGCCGGCGCTGGCTTCGATCAGGCGGACGCCATCGAGCGGCAGTCCCAGATACGGATCGTCGAGGATCGGGAGGTTCATTCCGCCTCCTCCTGCTCGCCGCGCCATTGACGCCAGCTTTCGGCCAGTTGCACCGGGTCCGGGGCACTGCCTGCGTAGCCGTTTTCGAGCAGCGCATACAGCTGGTGGCTGGTGGTGGCGAAGTCGGTGAACTGCAACGCGTCGGAAAACGGACCACGGCCCCGGTTGACCAGGCGCAGCGCAGGCGTCGCGGACTCGCTCCAGCCGACATCGGTCTGCCATTGGGTGGCGGCTTCCTTGATCGCCTTGTCCAGCGTCCCCTCACGCACGGCGCGGTAATACTTCCAACCGCTGTAGGGCGCGAATGGCAGCGGCGCCTGCAAACCCTGTCGATACAGGGCCAGCAATTGCAGCAGGGCTGCCTGCGCATCGGCCTGGGCCAGCGGGACATGGTCCATCGGATGCGGCCCGAGGCCGTCTTCATGTTCGAAGAAGCGCAGGTAAGGCGTGGGCTCGCCGCTAGCGCGCAAGAGCAGCCATTCCAGCCCGTGGCGGATTGCCGCGCGTGCGTTGACGCCGCCCACCTGCACACGACCCAATCCACCCGGATACCAGCCGGACAGCCGGCCGTGCACATCAACACCGTCGATCTGCACCTGCAGCCGACGCGATTGCGCCGGCGCGTCGCCGCGCCATTGCGCGAACGCCTGCGCATGCGGACGAAGCTGACGCAACCGCTCGTCGAGCTGGCGCCGACCCAGCGGGCCGGACGGCAGCAGGCCACGGGCGAGTAGGCGCTCGTACAGCCCATCGCCGGCATCGGTCAGCGCGGCTTCGAATATCTGCTGCTGAAGCTCGTATTGCTCCAGGCCGCGGGTGGAAGCCTGTAGCGGTTCGAGATCGCTGTCCTGTTCGGCCGCTTCGGGCAAACGCATGCCCAGGCGATGGCGCAGGAACTGCCCGGCCGGATCGAGGAACAGCCGACGCAGGTCATCGATCGAGACCGTCGTCTGCAGCGGAGTGAGGTCGGCGGGCAAAGCGCCATCCACCCAGGGAGCGAGCGGCTGCCGCTGTCCGGTGAGGCCATCGACGGCGGACCGCCATTGCCGGCAAAAGCTGAAGCGGCGTGGGTCCGGGCCATCTTCGTCCGGTGCACCGAAGGCGGCGGCTGAGAAAGGCTGCAGCGGATGCCGCACCACCAAGGCTGTCGATGCCGCACGCGGGTCCACATGCGACTGCGCTGCGGCGGCCAACAGTTCGCTGACCAGCAACGAGGGTTCGCGCACGGTGCCATCGCGGGCATCGGCTCCGAGGTAGCTGAGGTAGAACACCTCCTGCGCAGAGGCAAACAACTGCAGGAACAGGAAGCGATCATCCTCGCGCGTGGAGCGATCACCAGCACGACGGCGTTCGGTACCCAGCTCGGCGGTGAGGCGATTGAGCCCGGCGGCCGGATCGCGGCGCGGAAAGTCGCCATCGTTCATGCCCAGCAGGCAGATGACCCGAAACGGCAGCAGGCGCATGGGCACCATTCGCCCGAAGCTGATGCCGCCGGTGAGCAGCGGGGCGCGGGTATCGGCCTCGCCCAGCGTTGCGGCGAAATGCGCGCGCACGACTTCTGCCGAGACCGTCGCGGTGAAGCCTGCGCGTTCTGCATCGCGGGCGAATTCGTCGATCAGCGCGCGCAGCCGTTCCAGCGCGCGTTGCGCTCGCGGCATCGCCGGATTGGCCGGTACCAGGGAATCGAGCAGTTCCAACAAACGTTCGCGCCACGTCGAGGGCGACATCGGCTCGGACAACACTTGCTGTTGGCGTTCGAGCACACGGAGCAGGCCGATCAGGGTATCCAACGCGGCCAGCGCACTGCCTTCCAGATGCGGCCAGGGCGCGACGCCGTCGATGTCGTCTTCTTCGCCGCTGGCATGTCCGAGCAAAAGGCGATCGAGCGCGAAGCGCCAGGTATAGGCATCATCGGCCGGCGCCTGGTGGCGCTGGCGATGGGTCGCGTCCAACCCCCAGCGCGCGCCGGCGGCGTGCAGCCAGTTGCGCAGGCGCTCCAGGCTGGCCTCGTCGAGGCCGGCGGCCTCGGCGATCGGTGCACTGGCGAGCAGATCCAGGATCTCGTGCAGGCCGAAACGCGAGATCGGCAGTGCGAGCAGGGCCAGGAACACTTCGGCCAACGGTTCACTGGCCAGCGGACTGGTGTCGGCCAGCGCGTAGGGCAGCGCACCGTCGCTACTGTGTCCGCCGAATACGGCGTCCAGGTAGGGCACGTAGGGATCGATGTCCGGCGACAGCACCGCGATCTCGCGCGGCTGCAGCGGCGGGTCGAAGCGCGGGTCCTCCAGCAGCGCGCGCACCTGATCGTGCAGCACCTGAAGTTCGCGCAGTCGCGTGTGGCAGGCGTGGACCTGCAGGCTGGGATCGCCGCGGTGGACCTCGGCACGCAGCGGCAGGCCCGGCGTGGCGCGGCGGTGGAACAGGTCGCCCTGTAGGCGATGCAGGAGCGAGGGTTCGCCGCTGGCCGTGGCCTCGGGGTCGACATAGGCGGGAAAGTCGCCGGCCGGATGCACGACTTCGTAGCTGCCGAGCACGGCAACAAAATCCCGGCCGGCCGCCCCCCACGCCTGCAGCAGGCGGTTGTCGGCCGCGCCGGGATCGGCATCGGGACGATGCTGTTCACCGCGACGCTGCAGATCGCCCCAATACGTATGCGTGGGGCTGGGCATGTAGAAGTGCAGCGTTCCCACGCGTGCCTGGGTCGCCAGCACGCGAAGGACGTCCGGCGAGATGTTGAGGGTGGCGAAGGCGAACATCCGCGAGGGCAGGCCCTGCGGCAATGCCGTGCCCTCGCCACTGAATCGGGTCAGGTAATCGTGGATGCGGCGGGCGCGATAGGGGCGGCCTTCGGCGATCCGGCGCCAGAGGATGGCTTGCGGGTCTTCCGGATCGGCGCCGGCCTCCCAGCGCAACAGCCAGTCGCGACGCCAAGCCTGGTACTTCTCGAATACATCGCCCAGTTCGCCCGCCAATGCCCAGGCCTTGAGTGGGTCCTCACCGGCTACATAGGCAGCCAGCGCGCGCAGCGGCGGGCGCGTCATCAGCCGGTCATCGCGCAGGGCGGCGTACAGGTGCCAGCGCATGGCGCCGGCGTCGAGGTCATCTGCACCGCCACCGACATTGGCCGTCAACGCCCGCGAGACGAACTCGCCGGGCGTGAGGAATTCCAGGTTGGCCGCGATGCCGTACTCGGCAGCCAGCGAGGCCTGCAGCCAGCGGCGCATGGCCACCTGCGGAATCAGGATCGCCTCCGGCGCCAGCAGGGACTGCCCGGCGGCGGGCTTGCGCAGCTGCTCAGCGAGCAGCCCGGCCAGCACTTCCAGCGAGTTGGAATGGTAGAGGCGAAAATCGGGGGGCGCGGCCGGCATCACGCCATCTTGCCCGACGCGCCCGGGTCCGACGAGACCCTGCCGCGCTGCCTGATTACGGATTGGCCCGCCTCCGGGACACGCTATTCCAGTCTTTTCGCGTTGCCGGCCATGTGCAGGCCCCGCCCGGGGATGCGACAATACTGCACGGTCCAGTTCGGTTAAGTTCAGCCGGCGCGGCCAATTCTTCCGGGCGTTTTTCTTTTTTATTAACAAGGCTGCGATGACGGCGAGCGATTCCCCTGTCGTGCGATTGTCCGGTGCCCGTATCGATCGCGGCGGCCGTACGATTCTGCGTGACCTGTCGCTTGAGGTGCCGCGCGGCAGCATTACCGCCGTGCTCGGTCCTTCCGGAAGCGGCAAGTCCACGCTGTTGGCCGCGCTGACCGGCGAGCTGCGTCCGGTGGCCGGTGAGCTACGGATTTTCGATCAGCCCATCCCGCGTGGCTCGCGGGCGCTGCTGGAGATGCGTCGCAACCTGGGCGTGCTGTTGCAGGGCAATGGCCTGTTGACCGACCTGACCGTGGCCGAGAACGTCGCGCTGCCCTTGCGCACCCACACCCGCTTGCCGGCCCCGGTGCTGCGCAAGCTGGTCGAAATGAAGCTGCACGCGGTCGGCCTGCTGGCCGCGGCCGACGACTGGCCGCGCGAGCTGTCCGGCGGCATGGCGCGGCGTGTCGCGCTTGCGCGCGCGCTTGCGTTGGACCCGCCGCTGATGATCTACGACGAACCGCTGACCGGCCTGGACCCGATCGCGAGCGGCGTGATCATGAGCCTCATCCATCGCCTCAACCAGAGCCTGGGGCTGACCAGCATCATCGTCAGCCACCACGTGCATGAAACCCTGCCGATCTGCGACCAAGCCGTGGTCATCGCCAATGGCGGCATCGTGTTTTCCGGCACCCCGGCGCAACTCGAGGCCAGCGTCGATCCGCTGGTGCGCCAGTTCCTGCACGGTGCGCCGGACGGCCCGATTCCCTTCGATGCCGCGCCGCGCGTGGCCAGCCGGAGCGTTGCCTGATGCCCTTGGTGTCTTCGATCAGGTCGCTGGGCCGGGCCGGGCTGTTTTCAGTGACGGTTTTGCGCGGCTCGTTGCCGACGAGCGATTTCTTCGCCGAGCTGACGCGTGAGATCTACAAGGTCGGCGCACGCTCGCTGCCGATCATTGCCGTCGGTGGTGCCTTCGTTGGCCTGGTGCTGACCTTGCAGGGCTATCGCACGCTGACCACCTATGGCGCGGCCGACGCGCTGTCTACGCTGCTCGGCCTGTCGCTATACCGCGAACTGGCCCCGGTGCTGACGGCGCTGCTGTTCATCGGTCGCGCCGGCAGTTCCATCGCCGCCGAGTTGGGGCTGATGCGTGCTACCGATCAGATCAAGGCCTTGGAGCTGATGGCCATCGACCCGATCGCCAAGGCGGTCGCGCCACGCTTCTGGGCCGCCGTGCTGACGGTGCCGCTGCTGACCGGCGTGTTTGTCTCGCTGGCCATCAGTGGTGGCTATTTCGAGGCCGTGCACGTGCTCGGCATCGACAACGGCACGTTCTGGTCCGGCCTGCGCGGCAGTGTCGATCTGTGGGACGACTTCGGCGTTGCCATGCTGAAGTCGGCGATCTTCGGCGGCACCGCCGCCCTGGTGGCCGCCTATGTCGGCTTCCACGCCGAACCCACCATCGAAGGCACCTCGGTGGCTACCACCCGCGCGGTGGTGAACGCCTCGTTGCTGGTGCTGATGTTCAACTTTGTCCTGTCCGCGATGCTGTTCCAGTGAGCGCGTCCAGGACCCCGACCCGATAAGAGATTCCATGGCCATGCGTGGACCCAGACTCGAATTCGCCGTCGGCGCCTTTTTGGTGCTGACCCTGGCTTCCCTGCTCGTGCTGGCGGTCGCCTCGACCAACCAGCGGTGGGGGGTGGGTGGAGGCGAATACCCGCTCATCGCGCGCTTCACCCAGATCGGCCAGCTCCGGCCCCAGGCGCCGGTGCGGATCGGCGGCGTCAATGTTGGCCGCGTAGCGGACATCACCCTGGACACCAAGACCTTCGAGTCGGTGGTGACGCTGAAGCTGGACGAGCGCTACAAGGATCTGCCGGCCGACACCTCCGCCGGCATCTTCACCAGCGGGCTGTTGGGCGAGAGCTACATCGGCCTGCAGCCGGGTGGCGACCCGGAAGTCCTCAAGCCCGGCGAGGAAATCGCCTTCACCCAGCCTGCAGTGGACCTGCTGCAACTGGTCGGCAAATACATGTTCAGCGGCGGCGGCGACAAGACGTCGGCACCTGCCGAATCCACTCCCTCCACGGAACCGCAACCATGAAGATTTCCCTGCTCGCGACTGCGCTGGCCGCCACGCTGTTGCTTGGCGCCCCGGTCGCCTCTGCCGCGCAGACGGCCGGCCCGGCCACCGCCGCCCCGGCGGCCGGTGCAGCGACCCGATCGGTGCTCGACAGCAGCACGCGCATCCTGACCACCCTGGAGCAGCGTCGCGCCCAGTTCCGCAAGGATCCGGTCGCGCTGCGCCAGTTCATCGACGGCGAACTCAACAAGGGCTTCGACCGCGACTACGCCGCACGCCTGGTGCTGGGCATCCATGGACGCGGCGCCTCCGACGCCGACGTGAAGCTGTTTGCCGATGCCATGGCCGACAATTTGATGCAGCGTTACGGCACCGCTTTGCTGGCGTTCGAGGGCAAGCCCACGTTCCGCGCCAAATCCGAGACGACCCTGCCGGGTGGACGTGGGGTCAAGGTGTCCACCGAGCTGCTGCGCCAGGGCGACGACCCCACGCCGGTCGATTACCTGATGCGCAACGTCGACGGCCAGTGGAAGATTTTCGACGTCATGGTGGAAGGCATTTCCTACGTGCAGACGTTCAAGACCCAATTCGACGCTCCGCTACGGCAGAAGAGCATTGCCCAGGTCGCCACCGAGCTGCGCAACGGCACCTTGCAGGCAGGTCAACCGGCCAACGGCAAGGCCAGTGGCAAATAACGCTGCCCTGCGCCGGGACGGCGAGGCGCTGTTGCTGACTGGCGCACTGGATCGCGCCGGAGTCATCGCGCTGTGGCCGCAGATCGGGCCCAGCCTGCTGAGCGGCGCACGCGTGCTGGACCTGCGTGGCGTGGACCGGGTCGACAGCGCCGGCGTGGCATTACTGGCCGAACTGGTCGCGCGCATTCGCACGGGCGCGTCCACCCGGCAGCAAGCTCCGACGTTGCTCGGTGCTCCTGCCGGGCTCGAAGAACTGACAGCCGCCTATCGACTGACATCCCAACTGGAATTTCAGGCGTCCCCCTCGCCTGCGGTGAACTGACATGAACGTCTTCCGCTATCCCCTTATCGCAATTGTGGCTGTGCTGGCGGCTTGTTCCAGCCAGGCGCCCAAATCCGCGCCGTCTTCCACCGCGGTCCCGGCTGCCACGACGACGACTGCCGCCGCCGGGCCCTCCGTCCTGGACGCCACGACCACGACCGCGGCGCCCACGATGGACGCTTCCAGCGTCGCGGCGGGTGCGGCCGACACCGGCCCAGCCGCCTCGACCAGCGCGCCGGCAGCGACCGGGGTCGCCCCCACCGAGGCCGAGGACGACTTCGCAGCCCTCTACGGCGGGCCCACGCCCACAACGCAAGACCCGACTGCCGGCGGCGCGAATCTGCAGCTGCCAAGCTACGACCCGTGGGAGCGCTACAACCGCGGAATGCACCGCTTCAACATGACGGTTGATCGTGCCGTGGCGCGTCCGCTGGCCACGGCCTACGCGGCTGTCGTTCCACAGCCGGCGCGGCTGGGGGTCGCTAATTTCTTCGATAACCTGCGTGCGCCGGTGACCGTCGTCAACCAGTTGTTGCAAGGTCACCCGGTATGGGCGCTGCAAACGCTGGGACGTTTCGTGATGAACTCCACGCTGGGCGTGGGCGGCCTGATGGATCCAGCCAGCGCGGCCAAGATTCCGCGGCGCAGCGAGGATTTCGGCCAGACCCTGGGTGTCTGGGGCTGGCGCAATTCACGGTTCTTCGAACTGCCGTTCTTTGGCCCGCGTACGGTGCGTGACACGTTCGGCCTGGCCGGTGATATGCCGTTGTCGCCGCTGCGACAGATCGAGAGCGACCAAGTCCGCATCGGACTGCAGGGCTTACAGCTGGTCGATACGCGCGCGCAACTGCTGGCGCTGGATTCACTGCGCGACGAAGCGGTGGACGAGTACGCGCTGACCCGTGATGCCTGGCTTCAGCGCCGCAATTACCAGATCAACCGTGATCGGCGTCATTGGCGCGGACGCAACGACGAAGTGCCGGAGTATCTGAAAGACGAGAAGGACACCACGGTGCCGGTGGATGCGATGCCGATGCCCGATTTCGGCAACTGACGCGCGTCGTCCGGCCGTCATGGGAACCGAGAGGCCCGGGAGCGATCCCGGGCCTTTTCTCATCCTTGCGCTCAGGCAGCCAGCGCGCGATCAATCGCCTCGCGCAGCGCAGGATCGTCCGGCGTCGTGCCTGGCGAGAATCGCCCGACCACCGCACCGTCCCGGCCGACCAGGAACTTCTCGAAATTCCACAACACGCCGGGCGCCGGGTTGGCCGGTATTCCTTTCTCGTCCAGTCGCGCGCGCAGGCCTGCCGAGTCACCGGCTGCTTCCGGTTGCGCCTGGATCAGCGCGCGATAGAGCGGATGTGCCGCCTCGCCAGTGACCGCAATCTTGGAAAACATCGGAAAACTGACGTCGTAGGTGAGCTGGCAGAACTGCTGGATCTCTGCCTCACTGCCGGGTTCCTGACCAAGGAAATCATTGGCGGGAAAGCCGAGCACTTCCAGGCCGTCATCGCGCTTTTCGCGATACAGCTGTTCCAGGCCGGCGTACTGGGTGGTCAAACCACACTTGGATGCCACATTGACTACCAGCAGCACCTTGCCGCGGTAGTCGCCCAGGGTGGCAGGCTGACCATCGATGGTCTTCAGGGCAATGGATTGGATCGGGGACGACACGGCACACTCCGTCAGGCAGGGGTTTTACGCCAAGCATAGCGCCGTGATCGCGTCACTCGTCGGTCTCTTCGTCCGCTTCCTCGCCAGCGGCCCCCAGCACATCCAGCGCCGCGTCCTCCAGCAGTTCACTCGATTGGTCCGACGACAGCGTCTCGACCCCCCGCAGGCGGCGCTCGATGGTGCGGGTCTTGCGGCTGGCTTCGCCCAGGCTCTTGCCGACGGTGTTGATCTGTTTTTCGGCCTTTTCCAGGATGCCGGCAAACTTGCCGAACTCACTCTTCACTGCCCCCAGCAGGCCCCACACTTCGCTGGAGCGCTTCTCGATGGCCAACGTGCGGAAGCCCATCTGCAGGCTGTTGAGCAACGCTGTCACGGTGCTGGGACCGGCAATGACCACGCGGTATTCGCGTTGCAGCAGGTCGACCAGGCCGGGTCGGCGGATGGTCTCGGCATACAGCCCTTCAGTGGGCAGGAACATCACGGCGAAGTCCGTGGTGTGCGGCGGCACGATGTATTTGTCGCCGATCGATTTGGCTTGCACGCGGATGGCACGTTCCAGCTGAGCGCCCGTCACCAGGATCTGCTCCTGGTCGCCTAGTTCCTGCGCATCGATCAGGCGTTCGTAGTCTTCGCGCGGGAACTTGGCATCGATCGGCAACCACACCGGGGTGTCGTCGTGGCCACGTCCCGGCAGCCGGATCGCAAAGTCCACCGCTTCGGCGCTGTCGGCCCGCACCCGCACGCTGCGTGCGTACTGCTCCGACGTCAGGGTCTGCTCAAGGATGTTTTCCAGCTGCACCTCGCCCCAGCCGCCGCGGGTCTTCACGTTGCTCAGCACGCGCTTGAGATCGCCCACGCCGGTGGCCAACTGCTGCATTTCGCCCAGCCCGCGCTGGACCTGCTCGAGACGCTCGGACACCAGCTTGAAAGAGGAGTCCAACCGCGTGTTCAACGTGGTCTGCAGCTTCTCGTCCACCGTGTTGCGCATCTGCTCCAACTTGGAGGCATTGTCGGCCAGCAAGGCCTGCAGCTGCTGTTCCAGGGTGGCGCGCATCTCGCCGATGCGTTGTTCGTTGCGTTGAGTGAGTTCTGCCAGACGCTGGCCAAGTTGTTCGGCAAAACGCTGCTGTGAATCGCCGCTTTCCTGCCGGGCTTTGCGCGCGTCCTCCACCAGCGACTGGCGCAAGGCCAACGACTGCGCATCGGTGCGTGCGGTGAACTCGCCCAACTGCTGGCCGAACGCCAGGATGCGCACGTCCTGCTGCTGGCCGAATTGCTCAAGCTGGCCGCGCAAGTCGCTCAGGCGCGATGCCTGCAGTTCTCCGCTGCGCTGTTGGGCCTGCGCGCCTTCCTCTCGGCCGCGACGGGCATCTTCGCCCAGGGCCTCACGCAGCAGGTCCAGTCGTTGATCGGTGCGCGTAGACAACTCGGCAAGCTGTCTCGCGAAGTGTTCCAGCCGCACGTCCTGCTGCCGCGAAGCGCTTTCCAGCTGCTCGCGCAATTCGCCCCGCCCTTCGCGTTGTTCCTCGCGCAGGGTCCGCTCCAGCGCGTCGGTGGACAGCGCCGAACGCCGGAACAGCAAGGCCAGCTGCAGCAGGATGACGGCGCATACGCCGGCCAGGATGAGGATTTCGATAGACATGCCGCCCAGTGTAGCCGCCCGCGTCTCATCCGCTGCGCCGCCAGGGTTAAGCTGGCCGCAGCTCCCCCGTGACTGTTGCCGCCATGCTCGAATTGTTCGGACACGCTGCCTCCATCAACGTGCGCAAGGTGCTGTGGACGCTGGAGGAAATTGGGATCGAAGCCGTTCGGTACGATGTGGGCGGGGTGCATGCCTCACCCGACACCGCAGCGTTTCGCACCCTGAATCCCAATGCACAGGTACCGGTGCTGCGCGATGGCGACGTGGTGCTGTGGGAGTCCAATACGCTTTGTCGTTACCTGGCGGCACGGGCCGGGCGTACCGATCTGCTTCCGCAGGCGCCGGCGGCACGGGCCAGGGTCGAGCAATGGATGGATTGGCAGGCGAGCGAGCTCAATCCTGCGTGGCGCTACGCCTTCACGGCGTTGGTGCGACGCAGCCCCAGCTACGTCGACCCGGTGGCGATCGACGCCAGCATGGCCAGCTGGAACCGTTGCATGGGCGTGCTCGAGGGTCAGCTCGCAAGCACGGGACACTACGTGCTGGGCGGGGATTTCACCCTCGCCGACGTCGTGCTGGGACTGTCGGTGCATCGCTGGCTGAGCAGTCCGATCGAGCGCCCTTCGATGCCGGCGGTGCTGGCCTACCACGCGCGACTGCGAACGCGCGCCGCCTTCCTGCGGCATGGCGACAACGGCCTGCCATAGCAGGCGCTGCAGACGGTGCTCGCGCCCCTGTCAAACACTGGCAAGTTCGGCTCGCGCTCCCGGTGCGTGTGGCGGACAATGTCGCTCCTTGTTCGGAATTCCAGCCGTCATGCCGTGGATGGGCATCCAGGATGTGGGCACGTTTGTCGTTGCCGTGCTGGTGTTCCTGGCGCTGCCCGGGCCCGGCACGTTCACTCTGTTGACCGCGACCGGACGTAGCGGCCTTCGCGGGGGGTACACCGCCCTTGCCGGCCTGTTGCTGGGCGACCAGGTCTTGCTGTGGCTGGCAGTGGCCGGGGTGGCCGCGTTGTTGCAAGCCAATCCGATGCTTTTCCGGGGCGTGCAGTACCTGGGGGCTGCGTACCTGGTGTGGATCGGCTTCAACCTGATGCGCAGCGCACACCGCCAGGGTGGGCCCTCGCCCATTCGCCTGCAGCCAGGCCACTATTTCCGGCAAGGGGTGCTGGTCACCTTGCTCAATCCCAAGGCCATCGTTTTTTACATGGCGTTCTTCCCGCTGTTCATCGACCCCACGCGGCATCAGGGGCTGGCGACGTTCGCCACCATGGCGCTGCTGATCGCGTTGCTGGGCATCGGGTATTGCTCGTTGCTGGTGTTGGTGGGCCATGCGCTGGCCCGCCGCGTAGGGCAGCATCCGCGCGCTACGTCGTGGCTGCGGCGGATCGCGGGCTTCTGCCTGGTGGGCTTCGGTTTGCGTCTTGGGGCGGGCTGAGTCCTCAAGAAAGTGGTTCTTCTCCCATTTGGGAGTGAAGGTGCACGACTTCCCTATCGGGGTGGTGTGTCGCGGTTCGGGCGGCCCGTTTATATCGGCCTTCTCCCTTTCGCTGGTGTTTGTGATCGCGGCTTGCGAGTTGGGATTTTTGTTGAGGGCGCGGTGGGTTTGGGCGGTTGGTTTTAAGTACTTACGGTGCGGGCCCCGCCCTGCCGGGATGGTGGGCCGCGGTTCGAGCGGCCATCCATGGCCGCACTCACCGCACGTGGGCCATCCATGGC
>DASWQJ010000018.1:0-18506 GCA_036403795.1 Stenotrophomonas sp. | reverse complement strand
TGCCGCCGTTGAACTGCTTCCAGTAGATCGCGCCGGCCAGCAGCGTGTCCGGGTTGGCGTACCACTCCAGCGACACATCGCCATTCCAGGACATCAGCGGCTCGGCGGCCGGGTTGCCGGCGGCGCTGATGCCGCTCAATGCCTCGGCGAGGTCGTCGTAGTTGGCGTCGCTGTTGACGGTGATGGTGCGCCCGGCACCCAGCGCGGCGATGTCGGGCCGCGACATCGCGCGGTAGCCGGCCATGCGCAGCAACAGGTCCTCGCGCAGTTCGAAGCTGGCATTGACGCTGGGCAGCAGCTTGTCGTTGCCGGCCTTGAAGACCTCGGTGGTGTAATCGCCGGTGGGCTGCAGGCGGATGCTGCCGTCGCCGTTGTCGATCAGGTCCAGGCCGGTGCGCACGCCGACCGAACGCACGTCGGTCTTCACCCAGCGTAGGCCGGCATTGCCCGAGTAGGGGATGCCGAGCAGCTCACTGCGAAACTCGGCCATCAGGAACAGGGCGCGGGTCTTTTCGGTGACGTCGACGTTGTTGGGATCCTGGAAGTTCGGGTCCACGCCGGTGGCCAGGCTGCCGCGGAACGATTCGTACAGGCAGCCCGGATCGAAGTAGGCCCACTGCGAAATCGTGTTGCCGCTGCCACCATCGTTGAGGAAATCCTCCTGTGGGAAGGGTGAGCGGCAGGCCTGGTTGGCGGCGATGATCTGCGCCTTGTCGCCGGCCACGCGCTGGTCGTAATCGGTGACCAGGGTGCTGTCGAAATAGGTGTAGTCGGCCTGGCTGGCGCGCAAGCCACCCTTGATGCGGGTGAAGAAGCCGTCTTCGGGCATGAAGCTCACATCGAAGCGGCCGGCGCGGATGCGGTGCTCGTTGGCTTCCTCTTCGGAGGTCACGCGTGCCGCGCCCGAATACGCATCCCAATCGTTCACGTCGAACGCCGGGTCGAGCGCGATGCCGGGGATGTCGCCGGTCCGTGCCCAGTCGTAATTCACATAGCCGGTGGTGCCGGTGCTGACGCCGGGTACGCGCTGGCCGTTGATGTCGATGGCGTTGGCGCGCAGGCGCGTCATGCGCTGCGTGTCCTGGCGTTGGGTGTGCGAGTAGGACAGGTCGGTGGAGATCTCCCAGGCCGCCGACGGGCGCAGGATCAGGTTGACGCCGCCACCGGTGTATTCCTCGTTGCGGTCGTACAACGTGGAGGTGGAATCGATCGAGGTGCTGCCCGAGAAACTCTGCAGGATTCCGTCGTCGCCCACCACGCGGTCGTTGATCGAGCGTCGCGCGTTGGACAGGCTCAGGTCCGAGCGCTTCTCGTGCCAGTTGCGGTCGGTATGCTGGTAGTCGACGTTCAATTCGACCACTTCGTTGGGCTGCCACTGGATCGCGGCAAACTCGGACTGGCGATCGTTGCGCTCCTGCTTGAAGCGATAGATGCGGCTGCTGGGCACCAGGTAATAGGGATCGCCGTTGGCCACGTCGTTGCCGTCGACCTCGGCGCAGTTGCCGGTGTAGTTGACCTGGTTGCCATCGCAGGCGTACCAGGTCGAGCCACTGGTCATGCTTTCTTCCGGATCGGTGCCGTCGAGTTTCTGGAAGCCCAGCGACACGCCCAGCTTGCCGCCGTTGCTGAACTCGAACTGGTCGATATAGCTGCCGGTGCCGCGCCAGCCGATGCCGGCCTTGTCGCGATACTTGTCGTCGTACTCGGCCCAGCTGCCCTTGCCCTCGAGCTGGATCGCCCGCTTGCCGTAGACCAGCGGCTTGACGGTCTCCAGGCCGATGGTGCCGGCCACGCCGCCTTCGATCAGGTCGGCGCGCTGGGTCTTGTAGATGGCCACGGTATTGATCAGCTCACCGGGAAACATGTTGAAGTTCACCGAGCGGTCGCCGCTGCCGTTGGTGATCTCGCGGCCGTTGAAGTTGGTGCTGCTCAGAAAAGCGCCCAGGCCGCGGATGGAGATCTCGGAGGCGCCGGTCTTGTCTCGCGTGGAAGCGGCGCCGGTCAGCGTCTCGATCGCGTCGGCCACCGAGGCGGCTGGCAGGTCGCCGATGTCCTGGGACGACAGCACATCGGAGATCACCGTGTCGTCGCGCTTCTTGTCGATGGACGACTGGATCGAGGCGCGCATGCCGGTGACCTGGACCTGGTCGAGCGTGTTGACCGCATCGGTGCCGGTGGCTGCCGACGGGGTCACCGGCGCGGGAGCGGGCGGCGAGGTGGCAGGCGGCGACGCTGCCGGGGCAGCGGTCTGGGCCAGCGCCGAACCGCTGGCGCCCGCAAACAACGCGGTCAGCAGCGCGGTGCGTAGAACGCTGGGACGGACGCGCCGGCCGGCGGGGACTCCAATGTGATGACGCATGTTCGATCTCCTCCCGATGGGTGCCCGGTCTGCGCCGGGCCGAAGGGCAGGTTTCATAGGTAATGGCCGTGTGTCAACCAATTGGTCCGAAACTGTGCAATAGGACATTGGACTGGACGAAATCACTCAAAAACTTGCTGCAGGTGCAGCACGAAACTGCGCCAAAGTGCCGATCCACATGTGGTCGTATTGGACTATCGAAGTGGTTGACGGGTCGGGGTGCTCTGTTACCATCGCGCCGCTGACGCCTCGGGAGGGGCCGTCCAGGAGAAAGCTTGATGCGTTTGCTGGCAACGTGTTTCATCGCGGGCCTGCTGGGAGCCACGGCCACCCAGGCGAGCGCCGCGTCGGACGCGGGACGCACGTTGCAGGTGCGCAACGTGACCGAATACCAACAGGTTGCCCGTGATCTGCAACCGGGCGACACCGTGGTGTTGGCCAATGGCATCTGGCGCGACGCACGGCTGTTGTTGAAGGGCCAGGGCCGCCCGGGACGACCGATTCGCCTGACGGCGCAAACGCCTGGCAAAGTCGTGCTGAGTGGCCAGTCCGACCTGCGCCTGGCCGGCCAATACCTGGAAGTGGCCGATCTGGTGTTTCGCGATGGGTGGGCGCCCGGCGGCGAAGTGCTGTCGTTCCGTGCGTCGCGCACCGAGCGCGCCAACCACAGCCGCGTCACCGGCGTGGTCATCGATGGTTACAACAAGCCCGATCGCGACCAGGCCGATCACTGGGTGGCGCTGTATGGACACGACAACCGCTTCGACCACGGGCAACTGATCGGCAAGCGCAACCGTGGCACCACGATGGTGGTGATTCGCGATGCCGAGCAGGGCTTGGACAATCGCCATCGCATCGACCACAACTGGTTCGGCCCGCGACCCAGCCTGGGCGCCAACGGCGGTGAAACCCTGCGCGTGGGGACCAGCCATGACTCGTTGAGCAATTCGCACACGCAGGTGGACAACAACTGGTTCGAGCAGTGCGATGGCGAGGTGGAGATCGTCTCGAACAAGTCCGGCGGAAATGTGTATCGCGGCAACGTCTTTTTCCACTCGCGTGGGGCCCTGGTACTGCGTCACGGCAGCGGCAACCTGGTAGAGGGCAATGTGTTCCTGGGTGGCGGCAAGCCGCATACCGGCGGGGTGCGGCTCATCAATGCCCGGCAGACCGTGCGGGGCAACTATTTCGAAGGTCTGGCCGGTGAGAATTTCGGCGCGGCCCTGAGCGTGATGTATGGCACGGTGGGCGCGCCGAACAACCGCTATTCGCCCGTGGAGCACGCGCTTATTGAGCGCAACACCTGGGTGTCGCCGCGCCAACTGCTGCTGGGCGCCGGCAAGGACGACGAGCGCAACGCTGCGCCCAGCGACAGTCGATTTGCTTCGAACCTGATCGTCAACGGCCCCGCGGATCCGCTGGCGGTGCAGGGCGACATCAGCGGCATCGCGTTTAGCGGCAATGTGCAGAGCCCGGCCAAGTCGGCCGGCTTTCCCGTCGGCGTGAGCGGCAAGGCCGTCACCTTGCAACGTGCGGCGACCGGCCTGCTGGTGCCAGCAACGCCGCTGCAGGGCGTTGGCGCACCGGTGGACTTGCAGCTGGTGAGCCGCGATGAGGTCGGCGTGGCCTGGTACCCGAAAGCGTCGGCGGATACGCCGAGCGAAAGTGCTGCGCTGCAGGTCGTCGAGCCCGGCGAGGATACGTTGACCCGCGCCCTGCAGGCGGCCACGCCCCACGCGCGCCTGCGACTGCGTGCCGGCCGCTATGGGGTCAACGAAGTGCTCGCCGTGACACGGCCGATCACCGTGGAGGGACCGCCCGACGGTGTCGCGTTATTGCAGTTCACCCGGCCGACACTGTTTGACCTGCGTGCCGGTGGCGCCCTGCACCTGGCGCGATTGACCATCGATGGCAGCCAGGCGCCGGACGAGGCGGGCAACGCGTTGATCCGCGTGGCACCGGGCAGTGGGGCAGCCAACTATTCGATCGTGATCGAGGACGCCGAACTGCGCCATCTGGATGTCAATCGCCGCTTCGACGTGATCGCCACCGGCAAGGACACGCTGGCCGAGTTGATCGCATTGCGCCGCGTGCAGGCCACCGACGTCAGCGGCCAGGTGGTGGCCGCCGCCGCCGAGACCGACGATGGCGGCACCTACAACGCCGAGCGGGTGGAAATCAGCGATTCCAGTTTCGCGCGGATCGGCGGCGCGGTGGTCGACCTGTATCGCGGCGGCACGGATGAAAGCACCTTCGGCCCCTCGCTCGACGTCACCGGCTCCCAGTTCGACCGGGTCGGTGGGCTGGGCGATGCCACGCTGCGCCTGCACGGGGTTCAATACGCCCGCCTGGCAGGCAATACCTTTCGCGACAGCGCCGCGGTGCGTTTCAGTCATTCGGTGGGAACACCGGTGCTGTTGAGCGTAGACAACCGCTTCGAGCGTTCGCCTTCCCTTGTCTCTGATGTCACGGCCGAGGTTTCGCCATGATCCGAACTGTTTCTCCTTCTTCCCGGCCGATGGTGTCGCTGCTGATCGCGACCGGCTTGTTGTTCCCTGCGGCCATGCCGGCGCTTGCCGCACAGGCGGCGACGCAGCAAGCCGAGCGCGCGCCCAGCACAGAACCTGTCCTGGTGACGCCGCAGGAATGGCAGGCGTTGGCCGCGCAAGGCCAGGCCTCGCCGCTGTTCGCACGCGAGCAGGCCCGCGCCATCAAGACGCTGGATTCGATGATGCGGCACGGGATCGACGTGCCGGTCCCCAAGGATCCCGGCGGCGGCTATACCCACGAGCAGCACAAGCGCAACTACCAGGCCATCGAAGCGGCCGGCACGTTGTATCGCCTGACCGGTGAGCAGCGTTACGCCGACTACGCGCGTAACTTGCTGCTGCGCTACGCCGAGCTGTATCCGACCCTGGGGCCGCACCCGGCCGGACGTGGCCAGGTGCCCGGCCGATTGTTCTGGCAGACCCTCAACGACTCGGTGTGGGTGGTCCACGCGATTGCCGGCTACGACGCGATTCGCGACACGCTGTCGCCCGCCGATCGCCAGGCCATCGATGACCACGTGTTTCGAGCGATGGCGCGCTTCATGTCCGATCAGTCGCCTGACAACTTCAACAAGCTGCACAACCACGCCACCTGGGCGGTGGCGGCGGTGGGCATGACCGGTTATGTGCTTCGCGACCCGCAACTGGTCGACAAGGCCTTGAAGGGGACCCGGCTCGATGGCAGCGCCGGCTTCCTCAAGCAGATCGACGTGCTGTTCTCTCCGGACGGCTACTACGAGGAAGGCCCGTACTACCAGCGTTATGCCCTGGCGCCTTTCATCCTGTTTGCCGACGCCATCGAGCGCAATGAGCCGCAACGCCGGATCTTCAAGTATCGCGACGGCGTGCTGCTGAAAGCCGTCGACGTGCTGGTGCAGAGTAGCTACGGCGGGTATTTCTTCCCGATCAACGACGCGATCCTGGACAAGGGGCTGGATACCGAAGAACTGGTCGCCGGCATCGATATCGCCTACGCACAGAGCCAGGATCCGCACCTGTTGTCGATTGCCCGGCAACAGCAGCGCGTGCTGCTCAGCCCGGAAGGCCTGGCCGTTGCGCAGGCGCTGGCGGCGGGCAAGGCGCAGTCGTTCCAGTTCAAGCCCACGCTGCTGCGTGACGGCGGCGACGGCCAACACGGCGCGCTGGCGATCCTGCGCATGAATGGCGAGGACGGCCAGGCCCTGGTGATGAAGAACACCAGCCAGGGCATGGGCCACGGCCACTTCGACAAGCTCAACTGGATTTTCTACGACAACGGCCAGCGCGTGGTCACCGACTATGGCGCGGCGCGGTTCCTCAACGTCGAGGCCAAGCAGGGCGGCATCTACCTGCCGGAAAACACCAGCTGGGCCAAGCAGACCGTTGCGCACAACACCCTGGTGGTGAACGAGGCCAGCCACTTTGGTGGCGATTGGAAGCTCGGTGAGGATCGTGCGCCGACACCGCTGCTGTTCGCGGTCGCCGACGACACCCAGATTGCCTCGGCGCGCATGGAGGGTGCCTACGACGGCGTGAGCTTTACCCGCACGCTCGCGCTGCTGTCGCATCCGGCGCTCAGCCAGCCGGTGGTGATCGATCTGTTGCGTGCCAACAGCGCCAAGCCGGCGCGATTCGACCTGCCGTTGCACTTTGCCGGCCACGTGATGCAGGTGGGCTTCAAGGCCGAGCACGCCGTGGCCGAGCGACCGGTGCTCGGAAAGGCCAATGGCTATCAGCACCTGTGGGTGGACGCGAAATCGCCGTCGGAGAACACGCAGCGCACGTTGGAATGGCTGCTCGACGGGCGCTTCTACACCTATCGCTTCGCCGCCAGTGCGCCCACGTCCGCACTGTTGGTGGAAAGTGGGGCGCATGATCCGCAATTCAATTTGCGTCGCGAGCCGGCGCTGATCCAGCGCATGGACGGCCAGCGCGAGGCGACCTTCTTCGGCGTGCTGGAGCCGCATGGCGAGTACAACGGCACCGCCGAATACGTGCGTGGCGCGAACAGCCGCATCGACCGTATCGAGCGCCTGGCCGGTGCCGATGCCGACGTAGTGGTGCTCACGCTGGCCGGTGGCAAGACACTCGCGCTGGGCATCGCGCACGACCCCTCCGTCTCGACCCAGGCGCACCAGGTGCAGGCCGGGGGCCAGGCCTATCGCTGGCGCGGTGGCTGGGCGCGCTTCGAAGACGGCAAGGCCACGCCGGCGGCCGACCGGGCCGATGCCGCCGCCGTCCACCCGCAGGACAAACCATGACCCGCGCCCGCTCGGCCGTGCGCTGGTTGATCGTGGCCATGATTGCCGTGGCCACGGTGATCAATTACATCGATCGCAATGCCTTGGCGGTGATGTGGCCGGAGATCTCGCGCGATGTGGGTGCCACCAAGGAAGACTACGCGCTGCTGGTCACCGTGTTCATGGTGTTCTACGCGTTGGGGCAGTTCGTGTTCGGCCGCCTGTTCGATCTGATCGGCACGCGCCTGGGCTTTGCGATTTCGATCGGCGTGTGGTCGATCTCCATCGCGCTGCATGCGGTGACTCATTCGATCCTGTCCTTCAGCCTGGTGCGCGCGCTGCTGGGCGTGAGCGAAGCAGGTGCGTGGCCGGGTGCGGTAAAGGCCAATGCCGAATGGTTTCCCGCGCGCGAACGCGCCTTGGCCCAGGGCATCTTCAACGCCGGTGCGTCGGTGGGCGCCATTGTGTCGGCGCCGTTGATCGCGTTGCTGTTCCTGTGGCTGGGCTGGCGGGGCACCTTCGTGCTGATCGGCGCGCTCGGTTTCCTGTGGCTGCTGCCGTGGCTGTTCATTTATCGCGCCGGACCGGACCGCCACCCCTGGGTGAGCGAGGCCGAGCGCCTGCTGATCGAAGACCGCGCCGTGCAGGCCGAAGTCACTGGCCCGGAATACCTGCCCAGCGTGCGCCAGCTGATGTCGCACCGGCAGACCTGGGGCATCGTGATCGTGCGCTTCCTGCTCGATCCGGTGTGGTGGCTGTTCGTGTCGTGGCTGCCGATCTACCTGGCCGAGACGTTCCACTTCGACATCAAGCAGATCGGCATCTTTGCCTGGGTGCCTTACGTGGGCGCCGCGCTGGGCAGCCTGTTGGGCGGCTGGATGTCCGGGCGACTGATCGCGCGCGGCTGGAGCGTGGATCGTGCCCGCAAGTGGTCCATCACCCTGGGCTGCGTGGTCATGGCACCGGCCTTGCTGGGCGCGGTGCTGGCCACCGATCCGCTGTGGGCGGTGCTGACCATCGCAGCGGTGCTGTTCGGCTTCCAGGTGGCCATCGGCAACATCCAGACGCTGCCGGGCGACTTGTTCGGCGGCAAGTCCGTCGGCTCGCTGGCCGGTATCGGTGGCATGGCCGCGGTGGCCGGCACGTTGATCACCACCTGGCTGGTGCCGGTGATGACCACGCGCTCGTACGCACCGGTCTTCGTGCTGGTGGCCGCTCTGGTGCCGCTGTCGCTGGTGGCGCTGTGGTGGGTCACTGGACCGATCCACAAACTCGCCGATCCCGCGCGTCGCGGCTGATCCTCGTTTCCTATTTTCCCGTCATTCCCCCTGCATCGAGGACAACACATGAATTTCAAGGACAAGATCGCCATCGTGACCGGCGGTGGCCGTGACATCGGTCGCGAAGTTTCCATCAAGCTCGCCGCCGCTGGCGCCAAGGTCTGTATCAACTTCGCCAACGACGAGGCGAGCGCTCGCGATACGTTGGCGCAGATCACCGCCGCCGGCGGTACCGCCATCGTGCATCGCGCCGATGTGAGCAACGCTGCCGCCGTGGCCGACCTGGTCGCCGCGACCCAGGATGCCTTCGGTCGCAGGATCGACGTGCTGGTCAACGTGGCCGGCGGCATGGTGGAGCGCCGGCCGCTGGCCGACATCGATGAAGCCTTCTTCCACAAGGTGATCGACCTCAACCTGACCTCGACCTACCTGATGACGCGTGCCGTCGTACCGCACATGGAAGCCGGTGCGGCCATCGTCAACTTCGCCTCGCAGGCCGGGCGCGATGGCGGCGGACCGGGCGCGGCGATCTACGCCACTGCCAAGGCCGGCGTGATGACCTTCACCCGCGCGATGGCCAAGGAACTCGGGCCGCGCGGCATCCGCGTCAACTCGCTGTGCTGCGGCATGATCGCCACCCGCTTCCATGACGAGTTCACCAAGCCGGAAGTGCGCACTGCGGTGGCCGGTGCCACGCCGCTGCGCCGCCAGGGCGAAGCGACCGAAGCCGCCGATGCGGCGCTGTTCTTGGCCTCGGGCGCGGCCGGCTTCATCGCCGGTGCGAACCTGGATGTCAACGGCGGCACCTACTTTTCCTGACGCATCGAGAGGCCGCCATGCAGCGCTGGATCATCGCAGTGGGATTGCTCATCGCCGGTGGCTTTACGGTGCAGCCGGTGCACGCGCAGGTGTGGGTGCCGGCATGGACCGCGTCGCCTGCCCCGGATCGCAAGGACGGCACGCCCGAGCAACCGGAACAATTCGTCGACCAGACGGTGCGCCAGGACATGCGCCTGGGCACCTCGGCCAACGCGCTGCGCTTTCGCCTCAGCAACGAGTTGGGTGATACCCCCCTCAAGGTGGTGCTGGTATCCGCACAGCGAGTGGGGCAGGGCAAGCCGGTGCCGGTGACCGTGGGCGGGCGCAGCGAGATCGTCCTGCCCATCGGTGCGGCCCTGCTGAGTGATCCGGTGCCGCTGGCCGTGCCGGCGATGGGCGAAGTGGCACTGACGGTCTATTACCCGGAACCCACCAAGCCGGTGGTCCGTCGCACCACGGTGCGAGTGGCGTCGGGCCGTGCCGCCCAGGTGGACGATGCGGTGAAGCTTTCGTATCGGCAAAACGTGGTCTCGGCGGTGCTGGCGCAACGCGAGCACAAGCCAACGATTGTCGTGGCGCTGGGCGATTCCATCACCGAGGGCGCGACGGCCACGCGCGGCAGCTACCACCAGTGGCCCGAGTTGTTGGGGGCAAGGTTGCAGCAAGCCTGTCCCGGGCAATTCGTGGTGCTCAACCAGGGCATCAGCGGCAACAAGGTGATGGATCCCGGGCGTAGCCACAGCGCGTTGTCGCGACTGGATCGCGATGCCATCGCCGTGGGGCAGGCCGACCAGGTGATCCTGTTCGAAGGCATCAACGACATCCGCCACAATGGCGCGCCAACGTTCACGCCCGGGCGCAATGCGACCGACATGAAGTTGGCCTACGCGCAGATCGCCGATCGCCTGCACGCGCACGGCATCAAGGCAATTGCGGCCACGATGACGCCGTTCGGTGGTTCGGAGCGCTACGAGCCCGTGTCTGCGGGCACGCGCGATGCGATCAATGGCTGGATGCGCGGAGGCGACAGCGGTTTCGACGCGCTGCTGGATTTCGACCGCATCCTGCGCGATCCCGCCAAACCGCAGTCCCTGCCGGATGCGATCACGCGTGACCACCTGCATCCCAACGACGAGGGTTACCAGCGGATGGCCGCGGGCATCGACCTGTCGTTGTTCGGCTGCAAGGCGCCTTGAGAGCGTGATGTCGCGGCCGCTTCATAGCGGCCGCGGTCAGGGGCCTGCAGTCGGCGGCGCCACCGGCCCGTTACCGATCGCCTTGTTGACCGTAGCGAAGGCGATGGCCCGCTGTCCTTCGTTGTCGACCACGTCGCGTCGCGCCTGGATCCACACCCGCTGGCTGTCCAGCACGGTGCTGAAATCGGTGGTGCCGCCGCGATACTTGGCCTGTGCCAGCGCATAGGCATCATGCGAGCTGCGTTCACGGATCTTCAGTGCCGCGCCCTGGGCGCTGTTGGCCGCATAGCGGCTCAGGGCGCCATCGATTTCCTGCCAGGCCTGCAGCACGGTGTGCTGGTAGCTCACCGCCGCTTCCTGCTGTTGCAGTTCGCGCAGTCGCACCACGCCTTTGCGCCGTCCGTGGTCGAAGATCGGCAGGTTCAGCACCGGGCCGATCGACCAGGTGCGACTGCCCCAGTCGCTGAACTCGCCGGACAGATACGACTCATAGCCGAAACGCGCGCCCAGGCGAATGCTGGGATACAGGTCGGCCTGCGCGATGCCGACGCTGGCGGTTGCATTGCGCAGGCGCGCCTCCGCGGCGCGGATATCGGGTCGGCGTTGCGCCACCTCCGAGGGAATGCCCAAGGCCAGTTCCGGCAACACGGGTTCCTGCGCCGCGGCCGGTGGCTGCCATTGACCCGCCAGCTGCCCCGGCATCTGGCCGACCAGCAACGCCAGCTGCCCCTCGGCATCGGACTGCTGTACCAGCAGCGACGGCAATCGCGCCTTGAGCCCCGCCAATTCCGCCCGCAGGCGCTCCAGGTCCAGGTGGTCGATCACGCCGGCATCCACGCGCGCCTGCAGCAGGCCCAACCGATCTTCCAGGGCGGCGATGTCCTCGCGGGTCAGCGCTTCCTGCTTCTGCGCCGTACGCAGCTCGAAGTACGCACGCGTCACCTCGCTGGCCACCGACAGCCGAGTCATGTCCAACAGCGCGGCCTGACGTTGGACATCGGCATCGGCGGCTTGCACCGAGCGACGGATGCGGCCCCACAGATCCAACTCCCACGATGCATCGAAACCGGCCTGGTACAGGGTGAAAGGTTGGCTCAGCACGTCAACCAAAGGCTGGCGGTCATTGCTGATCGCATCGATCACCCGCGTAGCAGCGCCAAATTCGCTTTGCCGCTGGCGGGTAACGCCGCCGGTCAGGTCAACTTCCGGCAGGCGTTGCGCCGCGACGGTCTGGCGCTGCACGCGCGCCTGGGCCAAGTGCAGGGCGGCGGTCTGCAGGTCGGGGCTGACCTGTTGCGCACGTCGCTGCAGGCCATCGAGCACCGGGTCGCGATAGGCGCCCCACCAGTCGCCCTGCGGTATACCGTCGATGACGGGCACGCCCCGCATGACGTTGTCCTGGTCCGTCCATTGGCGCCAGTCGGTGGGCGCCGGTGCGTCGGGCCGCACGAATTCCGGCCCGACGGCGCAACCGGCCATCGCGACCGCCAGCAGGGCGGGCAGGCAACGCAACAGTGTTCGAGAAGGGGGCGCGGACAAGGACATGGCAGCAGATCTCAAGACAGACGGTTGCGGAACAGCCAGGCAGCCAGCGGCAACGTAACGGCAGCCATTGCCAGCATGGGAATGAAGTCGTGGCCGATCTCGTGCATCCCCGCGCCTTCCAGGTAGACCCGGCGCACCAGGTCGATGCCGAATCGCAAAGGATTCAGGTAGGTCGCGATCTGCAGCACCTGCGGCATGTTGCGCACTGGCGTGAGCAGGCCGGACAGCAGCATCAACGGCATGATCAGCAGGAAGGTGTACAGCATGGCCTGTTGCATGCTGACCGACAGCGCCGAGATCGACAGGCCCATGCCCACCGCAGCAACCGTGAAAGTCACCAGGCCCAGGTACAGCAACGCCACCGAGCCATTCATCGGTATCTGGAACCAGAACCGGATGATCAACAGGATGATGGTGGACTGGATCAGGCCGATCATCACCGAAGGAATCGCCTTGCCGATCAGCAGCTGCATGGGCGTCATCGGCGTGACCAGCAACTGGTCGAAGGTACCCTGCTCGCGCTCGCGGGCGACTGAAAGTGCGGCAATCAACAACGTCTGCAACATGCTGAGTGCGGCAATCATGGCCGGCATCAGCTGCCAGCGCGATTCCAGGTTGGGGTTGTACCAGGCGCGGCGCACCACCTGGATGCCCGGGCCGGTGGCCCCCAGTGACTGGTTGTACGCAGCCACGATGGCGCCCATGTAGCCGGCTGCGGACCCGGCCGTGGAGGAATTGCGTCCGTCCAGGATCAACTGCACCGGTGCCGGTTCGCCGGCGGCCAGCCGCTGCTCGAAGTCCGACGGGAACGTCAGGACCATCAGCGCCTGGCCCGCATCAATCACCGTCGCGATCTGGGCCGTCGTGGTGAGGTTGGCCGTGCGCTCGAACACCCCCGTGCCGTCCAGCCGTGCGATCAGTTCGGTGGAAGCCTGCCCACCGCTCAGGTCCAGGACGGCGTAGGGCGCGTGCTTGAGGTCGTAGCTTGCCCCGTAACCGAACAGCAGGGTTTGCAGCAGCGCCGGCGCAAACAGGATCACCCGGCTCATCGGCTCCTTGACCAGCGCCAGGATCTCCTTGCGACACAGAAAGGCAATCTGCGAGAAGTAGGTCGTCAGGGCGGCCATGGCGTCAATCCAGCCGCTTGCGCAAGGTCATGCGGGTCGCGACCGTCAGCACCAGCGCGTAGAGCAGCAGGATGCCGCAGTTCTGGAAGATCATCGGCCAGTCGTTGCCCGCCAGGAACAGCGTCTTGATCAGCGACATGAAGTGCGTCGCCGGCAGCGCGTGGCTGATCACCTGCACGACCACCGGCATGTTGCGCAGATCGAACACGAAGCCGGACAACATCAACGCCGGCATGAAGCTCACCAGCAGCGCCACCTGGCTGGCCGCGAACTGGCTGCGTGTCTTGCCCGAGATGAACAAGCCAAGCAGCAGCGACACCAGCAGATAAAGCAGTGATGCCACCGCCACCACCCATAGCGAGCCCCGCATCGGCACCTTGAACAGGAAGGCCGAGGCCAGCAGGCACATCACCAGGTCGATCGCACCGATGGCCAGGTAGGGCGCAAGCTTGGCGAGCACCAGTTCCAACGGACGCACCGGCGTGACGAACAATGACTCGAGCGTGCCGCGTTCCCACTCGCGCGCAATCAGCAGCGAGGTCAGGAATGCCCCGATCAAGGTCATCACCAGCGCAATCAGCCCGGGCACCAGATACCAGGTGCTGTCACCGGATTCGTTGAACCACATTCGCTGTACCAGCACCACGCCGGCCACGCTCGGTGTCTTGTTGCCCAACCGATCCGCCTGTTGCAGCCCGCCCGTGCCCAGGGCGCCGCCGACATAGCCCTCGATCGCCGAGGCCGTGCTGACATCCACGCCGTTCAAGATCAACTGCACCTGTCCGCGACCGGCCGCCAGGCGACGCGAGAAATCGATCGGCACCCGCACGATGCCGTTGACCTTGCCGGCCCGCATCAGGTCCTCGGCGTCGGTCATGTTCGTGGCCCACACCGGTGCCAGGTAGGGCGAGCCTTCCAACCCGGCCACCGACTGGCGCGCAGTAGGTGAGGTGTCTTCCATCACCACGGCAATGGGCGCGTGGGTCACGTCGAACGACAAGCCGTAACCGAACAGCAGGATCAACACCACCGGCAGCACCAGCCCCACGGCCAGGTTGCTGCGATCGCGCACCATCTGCCGCGTTTCCTTGCGGACCAGGGCGATCAATCGACGCCAGAAGCCCTGCGCGTTCATGCCGCCGCTTCCCTGGGCGCTTGCTGCTGCGCGGCCCGGGCCTGCTCCACGATGGCGATGAAAGCACTGTTCATGTCCTGGGTCCCTGCGCTACCGGCCTGCGCGCGCACTTCATCGGGCGTGCCCAGCGCGAGCACCTGCCCGGCGTCCTGGATCGCGATGCGGTCGCAGTATTCGGCTTCTTCCATGAAATGGGTGGTAACGATAATGGTGACGCCGCCTTGCGCCAGCGACGTGATCGTGCGCCAGAACAAGCGGCGGGCGAGCGGATCGATGCCGCTGGTCGGCTCATCCAGGAACAGGATCTGCGGTTGGTGCAGCAAGCCCACCGCCATCGCCAGGCGCTGCCTGTAGCCGCTGGGCAACTCGCCACTGCGCGCATCCGGCTGCAGGCCAAATTGTTCCATTGATCGCGCCACGCGATCGCGCAGCGCCTTGCCTCGCAGGCCATAGGCCCCGCCAAAGAATTCCAGGTTCTCGCGCACGCTCAATGCGCCATACAACGCGAACTTCTGCGAGACGTAACCGATCCGCCCACGCGCTTCGGCGCGCGCAGTGCGAAGGTCCAGCCCGGCCACTTCCAGATGGCCACTGCTGGCCGGCAGCAATCCGCAAAGCA
Organism: Stenotrophomonas sp.; assembly: GCA_036403795.1. GTDB lineage: Bacteria > Pseudomonadota > Gammaproteobacteria > Xanthomonadales > Xanthomonadaceae > Stenotrophomonas_A. The sequence goes on along the minus strand of DASWQJ010000018.1, from coordinate 3,658 downwards.
TGCGGAACGTCGTGGTCTTGCCTGCGCCATTGGGACCGAGCAGGCCAAAGATCTCGCCACGCTGCACATCGAAGGAGGTATTGGCCACGGCCGTGAAGTCGCCAAACTTGCGGACCAGGTCACGCACCACGATCACTGGCCCCTCGCGCCCCGCCGCCGCGGGTTCCTTGGCGGGCGCCACCACCGGCATCGGTGGCGCAGCCTGACCGTTCGCGTGCTGTTTCAACAGCATCATGAAGGCGTCTTCCAACGCCTCCGGACGAGGCGCCGGCAACGGACCCTGCAGGATCTCGGCCACGCGCGCCTCGGTCACCTCCGGTTGCCGGATGAAGCGCACCGCGCCGCCACGCGGCACCGCATCGATGATCGCGTCGGTGGCATCGATCAGGCGCGCCTGCAGCTCACGCGCGGGCTCGCCATGCAGCGGCGCCACGCGATAGGTGAGTCCACGTGCGCGGGTACGCAACGCATCCGGCGCGCCTTCGGCCAGCACCTTGCCTTCGTGCATCACGAACACTTGGGCGCAGCGCTCGGCCTCATCCATGTAAGCCGTGCTGATGAGTACGCTCAGGTGGTCCTGCTCGATCAGCTGTTGGATGATCTGCCAAAGATCGCGCCGCGACAGTGGGTCCACGCCCACGCTGGGCTCGTCGAGCAGCAGCAGGTCGGGCGAGCGCACCAGCGTGCAGGCCAGGCCCAGTTTCTGTTTCATGCCGCCCGACAACTTGCCGGCCGGGCGATCGGTGAAACGCGCCAGGTCGGTCATCTCCAGCAGGCGCCCATAGCGCTCGCGCCGCTGCGCCTTGGCCACGCCGTGCAGGTCGGCGTACAGATCCAGGTTCTCCTGCACGCTCAGGTCTTCATACAGGCCGAAGCGCTGCGGCATGTAACTGATGCGGTCTTGCACGGCCTGCGGATCGACGGCCACCTCGTGGCCCAGCACGGTCAACGTGCCGGCGTCGGCTTTCAGCAATCCGCACACCAGGCGCAGGAACGTCGTCTTGCCGGCACCGTCCGGCCCTACCAGCGCAGTCAACTCGCCGGCACGCGCGGTCAAGGTGAAATCATCGAGCGCGGCGAAAGAGCGACCATCCGCGCCCGGGAAATTCTTCCGCAGGCCCTGGGCCACCACCGTGGTGCCGGCCTCGCTCACCGGGTGGCAGCCGTCGCCAGTTGCACGGTCACCGGCTGGCCGAGTCGCAAACGATCGGTGTCGTCCTGTACGACCACGCGCACCTCGTACACCAGGCTGGTGCGCAACTCTTCGGTCTGCACGGTCTTGGGCGTGAATTCGGCCACCGACGAGATGTAACCGACCGTGCCCTGCACCGGTTTGCCGGGTTCGCTGTCGGTGGTGACGCGAGCGCCCATGCCAGGCCGGATCCTGCCCAGATCGGCTTCACCCACGTACACGCGGATCCACTTCGGTCGGGTCAGCGCCAAGGCATACACCGCGCGCTGCGGCGTGGCCATGTCGCCGGGTTCCAGCAATCGCGAGCGCACCACCGCATCGGCCGGCGCCTTCAACTCGCCTTGTCCGATCTGGAACTGCAGCAGCGCCAGTTGCGCCTGCGAAGCCTTGAGTTGCGCCTGCGCACCGGCCAATTCTTCGACCCGCGGCCCCTGCTGGGCCAGCGACAGCGCCTCCCGCTGGTCGTCGGCCTTGGCACGGGCGACCTGCACTTGGCTCCTGGCCCGATCCAGATCCTGCGCGCTCACGCCGCGCCCTTGGGTGGTGCTGGCGATGTCCTGCAGGCGGGCCAGGTCTTGCTCGGTGCGACGGGCATCGGCCTGGGCCGCCACCAGGCGGCTGCGCGCCTGCGCGATCTCCTCGGGCCGCGTGCCGTTGTGCAGCTTGGCCAGGTTCTGGGTCTGCACCTCGATCTGCGCCCGGGCCTGCTCTGCCTGCAGCGACAGCGCCCGCGTGTCCAGCCGTCCCAGCCGCTGGCCCTGCTTCACCTGGTCGCCTTCCTCGGCATCGAGCGCGGCCACGCGGCCAGTGCCATCGAAGGCCAGCGCTATCTGCCGGATGTCGACATTGCCGTGCAGCGTCAACCCATCGCCATCTTGCTGCCCACGCTGATGGAGCCACCACGCCAGGCCGAGGACCACCACGATCGAGACGGCAACGGCGATCAGCCACTTCTTCTTCATTGGGAGCGTTCCGATGAGGCCCGACGAGGCGGGCGCACGATACTCTAAATTGAGTTTAATCTAAGTGCGGTGCACAATAGCAGCGCTTTCGCGGAGAACATGTGATGGAAAAGGGGCGCCGTGCCTCGCGCGCGGACGGCGAAGCCACCCGGGCCAGGATCCTGGAGACCGCGGGGAGGCTGTTCGCCGCCCAGGGCTATGCCGAGACCACCGGCAAGGCGATCGCCGAGCAGGCCGAGGCCGACCTGGCGTCGATCAATTACCACTTTGGTAGCCGCAGCGGTCTGTACATGGCGGTCTTGGCCGAAGCGCATCGCCGCTTCGTGAGCCTGTCCGATCTGTCGCTGCTGTCGCAGGGCGATCTCGCCCCAAGCCAGCAACTGGAAGCCTTGTTCGATGGCCTGGTCGAGCGCGCCACCCAGCGCGACGGTTGGCACGCGCAAGTGTTGGCGCGTGAACTGGTGTCGCCGTCCTCCCACCTGCAGGCCCTGTTCAAGCAGGAGCTGGTGCCCAAGCTGGCGGTGATCAAACGCATCGTCAGCCAGATCACCGGCATTCCCGAAAACGATCCGGCGCTGCTGCGTTGCCTGCTCAACGTGGCATCGCCGTGTTTGATGTTGTTGATGGTGGGGCAGAACCTGCCTGGCCCCCTGGCCGAGGTGAGCCGCATGTCGCGGCCCGTCCTGGTGCGGCATCTGCATGACTTTGCGATGGCGGGCTTGAAGGAAGTCGGGCGGCAATACCAGTTGACGCACCGGTGAGTCCGGCGGGGGCGGTCATCGCGTCGGCCGCCATCGATGGCGGCGTTTGGGCAGCGTGGCTGCCACCTGGTGGCGTTTCGGGCGTGCCGGCGGGCCTGCTTTTAAATAGGTCTTCTGCCTTTCCGGGGCGCCAGTGATTGCTGCTTGCGAGTTGGGTTTGTTGGCCTCTGGGCTGTTACTGGGCGCCAGTTGTCACGGCTTGCGAGTTGGGGTTTTTGTTGAGGGCGCGGTGGGTTTGGGCGGTTGGTTTTAAGTACTTACGGTGCGGGCCCCGAGCTGGCGGGATGGTGGGTCGCGGTTCGAGCGGCCATCCATGGCCGCACTCACCGCACGTGGGCCATCCATGGCCCACTGACCCACCACCCCGCCAGCTCGGCGCATGGCGCTTTGAGTTCCCCACTTCGATATAGACGCGCCGGGGTGGGGGAGGGGAAGAGCAGAGCCGAGCTCACGGTTGCCATCACGATCTGGCGCCTCACGGCTTCGATGACTTGATCGAAGCGCGACTCACACATCGCCTCAACAATCGGGATGCCGCTCTTCCCGACGCCTCACGGCTTCGATGATTGAGCGAAGTGCGCCAATCACAGATCGCCTCAACAGTCGGGACGCCGCTCTTCCCTCCCCCCTCCCCCGGCGCGTATTGATCGAAGCCGTAACAACCACGCGCCTTGCGCCGTCCTGTCGGGGTGGTGGGTCAGTGGGCCATGGATGGCCCACGTGCGGTGAGTGCGGCCATGGAT
>DASWQJ010000017.1:0-3715 GCA_036403795.1 Stenotrophomonas sp. | reverse complement strand
CGCTGTTGTCCTTCGGCCTCCCACCAGTCGCCGATCGCCTCGACGGCAAAGCGCGGTGTGTCGAAGCAGTCGCCGACGCAGACGTGGCCGCGGTTCGTGGTCAGCTCGTAAATGCCATAGGGGATCGCTTGGCCCACAGCGTCCTGCGGCCAGTCGTGCACCAGCACGGGCTCCGCCTTCCGACACCAAGTCTGGCCGGCATTCTTGAAGTTACCCACCAGCTCCTTTTTTTTTCGTATCGACGCTGATGATCGGCTCGCCCGCTGCCGCGAACTGCGCGCGCTGCTCCGCGATGTGCCGAAACTGAGCATCACGCTCGGGCGGCGAACCGCGTGCCTCAGTGCGGCGCGCATTGGCCTTGGGCGAGTAGCCGAGTTGGCGCAGCAGCCGCGCGACCGTCGGGCGGCTCGCCCGGTGTCCCGCCGTCGCAAGCGCCGCACTCAAATGGCGCAATGAACTGCGCTTGGATTTCGCCCGCCGCCCCATCGGGTCACCCGCCGTCTCGGGTGCGAGCAGCGCCTCCAGCGCTGGCCTGAGGCCGGGATCCTGTGCCTCCCGACATGGTCGACCGCCACCCGCTGCACGCACGTGCTCAGATGGGCGGTCGGCGAGGCCTCCCTCGAGTTCGCGCCGGCCGCGCCGAATGGTCCGGGGGCTCAGCCCGGTGATCTGCACCAGCCGCCGCTCACCCCCATGACCGAGCCGCGTCGTCTCCAGCGCGACAAACCACCGGCGTTGTTGCTCGTCGAGGCGGCTGGCCAGTAGATTGATCTGCTGGTGCAGAAGGCGGTCCGGATGCGCGCTCTGCGCAAGGCACTGCGGGCAGTTGCACTGGTGGACGGATGACAGCGACATGGCCAACCCCCTCCACAACGGATGGGCAGCACCGCATCAACGCACCACCAGGAAATTAGATCATTGTTTCCTGCTGAGCCCCTAGCTTGGCTTTGCACGTGTTGTGACGCGTGCGGGCCGTCATTATGCATCATGGCGGCCGGCAAGCGACGAGTAGAAGGCGGTCGATGAGATCGGCCGAGGCATTCTGTGTTGTCCCGGTCGCCGGCGAGGTAGCGAAAAGCTGCGCGGTCCAGAGCTCATGCCGAACCAGCGCGAGAGCGTCACTGAAGGTTGGTAGCGGCTTGCGATACCAGCGCACGCACTCGACCACCGGTCCACGCTCGGCAGCAAGTTGGCTCGCCCACAATGTCACGAGGGAGAACAGCGCGAGGAGCGCTGGCGTGGTGCGCAGGATGGCGAGGTCGGACCACTGCCGCTGGGTCTCCATCCCGAGGTGACGACGGGCTTCTTCGAATGTTGTCTCGGTCCGCCAGCGGCGGACGAACCAGCGCAGGATGTCGGTCGGCTCGGCGTTCAGATCGGTGCAGAGGAAGGCCTGCGGCGCCTTCTCGCCGCTTGGGTCGCGCACCAGCACCCAACGGATTGCCACCCGCATGCCGGGATGATGCCAGAGCGCGGTGCCGGTGGCGATGTCGAGCTGGCGCGTACCGCGGCCGTACCAGCCATCGATGCGGACCCGGCGCCAGGGCGTGCGCCGGTTGCGCAAGCGCTCGGCCAGGCTGGGCAGCCGCGCCCCTTTGACCGGCGGTCGGCCTCGCCTGCGCGGACGGCGCGGCGGGGGTGGGTCGCACAGGCAGGCATCGAGGCGCAGGCGGGTGACCACGGTCAGGTGCGGCGCCAGATCGCGCAGCAGGGCGATGGCCGAGAAGCTGCTGTCGGCCACCGCGACGACGCGCCGGCCGGGCAGCCAACGCGCGACCTGCAGCAGCGCTTGCCGGCCCCAGTCCGTGAGCTTCTTGTGCGGCTTGCCCTGTTCGGCGGCGTACCGCTCGGAGGGCGCCAGCACGGTCAGGAAGGGCAGGCCCCAGACGCAGCCGGCCCAAGGCACAGGCGCCAGGAGCATGACACACAGCCAGCGCAAGCCGCTGGCCTTGACGAAGTGACCACGGCTGGAGCGGACCGGGTCACGATAGATCCCCCTGGCGCGGATGCGCTCGCCGCGGCGGCGTTCGATGCTGTCGTCGAGCCCGACCACCACCGGGCCGTCCGGCACGAAGGCAGCGACCAGCAGCAGCAGGAGGCGGTGCGCCAGCGCGCGCGAGCACCAGTGCCCCTGGCTCAGCACGCGATGGTACACGGCAAAGCCGGCCACCTCGCCCAAACCCATGACGCGCAGGGCCGCGGCAACCGTCCGCCGTCCCGGCGCCAGCAGGGCGCCGCCGACCAGCACGAGCACGTGACGCCAGACGGCCGCGGTGAAGTGGCATCGGAAGGGCCACATCCACCCGTCCAGCACTGCGGGACCCACGCTCGGCGTCATGGCACACCGCCCTCCGCCTGAGACCCCCAAGGCACAAAACGCGGCGGGAGGCGGGAGAGAAGCGCCCATGGCCAGCAGCCCCGATGCCATGGGCGCCCGCATCGAAGTCTATCCCTGGCCGCCCCGGCGCGGCGGCGTCGAGGTGGTGCGCGCGAACAAGGGCTACACGCTCTACAGCCTGCGCACCGGTGGGCCAGTTGCCCGGCTACGCCCAACCGGCGACGGCGACAAAGTTCAGGTGCTGTGGTGGCGGCGCGACGCCTGGGGCAACCCAGGCCCCTTTGGTCGTGAGGTCATGCCGCTCGATGACGCCCTCGAATTCATCGCCGCCGAGGGCTTCTTCTGGATCCACGCCTCATGACGAACGCGTCACGGCACCTGCAAACTCAAGCTAAGGGGCTTGGCAGTTAACTACTTGCCATTCCGTAGCTCAGGCTGGACGTGGCGAAAGGGTATAGTTCCAGATGGGGCAGACGGTGTGTGGAGTGAGGCGAAGCCGGCACATTTCATTGTCTGATACCCGCTCGCCCGTCTCGTTGCCGCCGCGCTTGAGGCTGGCAGTCACTTGAAGCCCGGTGGCGGTAATGGTGCCGGCGATGTAGCGGCGGATCGTCTCGAAGCTGCGCAGCGGCACGCCGGCCCAGTTCAAGCTGATGTGGCTGAAGAGCCGGTGCTCGATGGGGTTCCACTTCGAGCAGCCGCTGGGATAGTGGCACACGGTGACCTCGAGGCCGCAGGTGTCGCAGAGCTGTTCCTGCAACTGCGCCTTCCACACGCGAGAGCGGTAGCTGTTCGACCCGCCGGCATCGGCCAGGACGAGGAGGCGTCCCGTGTCCGGAAACTGGCGTTGGCCCTCGGTCTCCCACCAATCGCCGATCGCCTCGACAGCAAAGCGCGGCGTGTCGAAGCAGTCGCCGATGCAGACGTGGCCACGGTTCGTCGTCAGCTCATAAATGCCATAGGGGATGGCCTGGCCCACCGCGTCCTGCGGCCAATCATGCACCAGCACGGGTTCCGCTTTCCGACACCATGCCCGGCCGGCGTTCCTGAAGTTACCGATCAACTCCTTTTTTTGGTGTCAACGCGGATGATCGGCTCACCCGCGGCCGCGAACTGCGCGCGCTGCTCCGCGATGTGCCGGAATTGGGCATCGCGCTCGGGCGGCGAGCCGCGTGCCTCGGTCCGCCGCGCGTTGGCCTTGGGCGAGTAGCCGAGTTGGCGCAGCAGCCGCGCTACCGTCGGACGGCTCACCCGGTGTCCCACCGCAGCAAGCGCCGCACTCAAATGGCGCAATGAACTGCGCTTGGATTTCGCCCGCCGCCCCATCGGGTCACCCGCCGTCTCGGGTGCGAGCAGCGCCTCCAGCGCTGGCCTGAG
>DASWQJ010000016.1:0-1967 GCA_036403795.1 Stenotrophomonas sp. | reverse complement strand
CCGCGAGCCAGTGCCGAATTTCTGGCAAATACGATTACTTGCCATGGCAAAGATCCCGCTGGCTACCAGGGGTTTCTGGATTCTTCACAGACGACTTTTTAACCTGTAGTTTCCAGGCGACATTTCTACTCCGTGGCCCCGGATTGGTGCCACGCGACCGGAACGATGATGGCAGCGTTGGGTGAGTTACGCGGCTTTGTCAGCGAGCGGCACTGACGATCCGCCTGTGCCTGATGCGGTGGCGCCGATTTTTCCCCAGATCGCCGCGATGAAGGCCGGCCGCCCGACCTCGCGCAAAATCCGGGCGATGCCGGCCTGGATCAGCCCGGCGGTGCGGGTGCCGGGAGCGCGCCAGGGGGCGGGTTCGGCCAGGCCAGCCAGGCGCGCCGGGTCGGTGAAGGCCAGCATCTGCGGGATCGCGTAACCGACCGCCAGCACAGTGACCCAGCGCATCAGCGCCTGACGCGACTGCTGCCAGGCATCCTTCAGGCCAAAGCCGTGCTTGAGGTTCCTGAACAGCGACTCCACCGCCCAGCGTTTCGCGTATCCGCTGATCACCACCGGCGCGGACAGCGCCGGGTCAGTGCAGATCAGCAGCCGCTGCTGGCGCGGTTTGCCGCGCCGGTCGGGGCGCTCCAGTTCCACCCACACCGCCCGCACCACCCGCCCGCGCAGGAAGCGTGCGGCGACCAGACAGGTGCGGTAGCGCACGACCTCCAGCTTGCCGTAGAGGATCTCGGCGCTGCGGTGCTGCGGCAATGCCGCAACCCGGTCCGGCGTCAGCCGTGCGCCATACTTGCGCGGTCGTCCCTGCCGACGTTTGCGGGGCGACTTCGGCACATCGAAGAGAGCCAGATCGCGACGCACGCAGCCGATCACAGTGTGACCGGCGGCCAGCGCGCGGTGGATCAGCCAGGCGCGCATGAACCAGGCGTCCAGCAGCAGCCGCACGTGACCGAGCCGCTGGCCGAGCAGGCGCAGCAGCAAGCCTGCGCTCCTCAGCTTGCCACGGTTGGTGCCGCGGCGGACCAGGCGCAGCAGCAGTGGCACCGCGCCGACGGCGAAGGCGTTGCGCTCGATCACTGCCGCCAGGCACAACCAGCCTTGGCCGCGCAGGAATTTCGGCCGGTTCGGCTTGGCATTGTGGTTGTGATGCATCAACGAGCCTGGTGCCTCGCTCGACACACGCTCGACCACGCTGTCGTCGATCACGGCGTACCAGACCGCCGGGCGGAACAGCATCGTCAGAACCTCGAGCAGGGCGGCCCAGACCCGCAGCCAGGACCAGCGCCCCTGCTCGAGAAACCAGTAGTAGGTGCTCCAGCCACGCGAGAGGCCGCCGGCCAGGAGGGCGTCGGTGACGTGACCGCCCTTGGTGGCGACAGCCCCCAACAGCAGGTCGAGGAAGGTGGCGCGCGCTCGCGCCGGCACGGCTGCGGTGATGCGCGCAATGACGCTGCAAAGGATCGGCGGGATAATGGCACAGGACATCGGTTGAACCCCTTGCGGTGAAGGCCGTTGAGCCTCAACGCAACATAGGGGGAAGGTTCGTCATGACCGCCGATCCCGCCATCCTCAAGCGCATCCGCGGCTGTCCGTTCGCCCGTAGCGGGCGGGTGCTGGTGCGCTTCCGCGCCAACGGCTACAGCCTGTTCGCGCGCCGCTCCAGGGAGCCGTTGGCGCGGCTGCGGTTGACCGGCAACGGCGACGAGGTCGTGCTGCTCTACCCCTCGCACCGCGGTGGCTGGGGGCGCTCGGCGACTTCGGCGCCAGCGCCATGCCGCTCGACGAAGCGCTCCAGTGCCTCAGCAACAATCCATACTTCCTGGAACTGCGCCAGACCTACGATTGAGCCGCGTTGCCGTATCGATGCAACGCAGGAACGCCACTCCCTGGAAACTACAGGATCATGCCAGAGTACCGGCATAACAAGCAGGAGACGGACCATGCAGTTCGGCGCTTCCATG
>DASWQJ010000015.1:0-14330 GCA_036403795.1 Stenotrophomonas sp. | reverse complement strand
AGCGCCACGGCCACCAGGGTGACCAACGCCAGCTTCCAGCTATACAACAGCATCAGGATCAGCGTCACGATGGCCATCACCCCGTCGATGACCGACTCGACGAACGTGGTGCTGAGCGTTTGCTGCACGCTGCCCACCGACTCCATCCGGGACACGACATCGCCCACGTGGCGCTTTTCGAAGAACGACAGCGGCAGCTTGAGCAGGTGGCTGAAAATGTTGCCAGACCATTGCAGGCCGAGCCGGGTCGAGAGGTGGACCACGGCCCAGCCACGCGCCAGGCCGATGGCCACCTGAAGCAACAAGGCGCCGCTGAAACCCAGCCCCAGCACCGTCAGCAGGTCGCGGTCTCCGGAGACCAGCACCTGGTCCACCACCCATTGCATCAGGAACGGCGCGAGCAGGACCAGCAGCTGCAGGGCAGTGGAAAACGCAAGCAGGAGCACAAGTGAACGTCGCAGCCCGGTAATGCGACCGCTGAGCTGGCGCAGGTTGAGCGCTGGGGGCCGTCGGCGCACCTTGAAGTCCGCACTCGGCGTGAGCTCCAGCGCGACCCCGGTGAAGTGCCGGGAAGCTTCCTCGAGCAGGATCGTGCGGCGTCCCAATGCCGGGTCCAGCACCTGCAGGCGCCCGCGAACGATCTTTTCCAGCACGACGAAATGGTTCAAGTCCCAATGCAAGATGCAGGGCAGGGACAACTTGTGCAGATGGTCCAGATCCAGGCGCAGTGGTCGCGTTTGCAGATCCAGCAAGGCGCTGACTTCAATCATCCGCCGCAGCGAGACGCCGTTCAACGAGGTGCCGAACCGTGCGCGAAGTTCGCGCAGCGAGTGATGCCCGCCATGATGGGACGAGATCATCGCCAGGCAGGCGAGACCGCACTCGGACGCTTCGGACTGAAGAATGGGGTTTAGAGGCAAGGACGTGTTTCTTTGCAGGTCAGCTCGAGGCAATGCATCGATGCCGTGGGTGTCAGGAAGGTTTGAACGCGTCCAGCCCCTGCGTGCTCCTCCTGCGAAGTGGCGGCATCAAGACGGCCGCAATCCGGGGATCGCGGCCGTCCGGTCACAGCGCCTTGGATCAGCAGTTCGGCTTCGAAGTCGGCGGCGATACCGGGGCCGGGGCCTGTACCGACTTGCACGGACGGCAAGCGAACAACGAAGAGCCAGCGGTGGCGCCAAAGAAGCCGATCTTCATGCCGGAAACGGCCAGGCCAATCAGTGCGCCCGTGAAGATGCCGCCACCATTGACCGAATCAATCTGCTGGGAATTCAGCTCGTACATTGTGTTCACCTCTTTTGTTGGGTGCCGAAGCAAAATGCTCACGGCATCGACAAGTATTGGGTGCACTCGCTTCGGTTCGCGAGTTGATCTTTCTGAAAATATCGAACGCTTGTCATGCCCTTAGATAATTCCGAGCTCGGGCGATCAAGCGGATAAAGATCTGCGTCGTCACTGGGATTAATCCGCGCTACCGGCGCGTGCATGCGTAGCCGGACCAGCAAGCAGATGACTGCGTGCTAGCCTCGATTTCCGCAATAAGGAAGATCGCATCGTGACAGCCATCCGCATTGTCGTGGCCGATGACCATCCGATTGTGCGCAGCGGCGTCCGGAGCGTGGTGGAGGGCGTCGATGGCATCCAGGTCGTGGGTGAGGCAAGTTGTCCGGACAGCCTGATCGCCGAGCTTGAGCGCACGCTCCACTGTGATCTCGTCGTTACCGACCTCAACATGCCTGGCAAGCACATCGTCGATGGCATGCCGCTGTTGCATTTGCTGCGACGCCGGTGGCCGCGGCTGCCCGTGATGGTGCTCACCCTGATGGATAATCTTGGCGTGCTGCAACTGGCCATGGCGGCCGGCGCGCGCGGGATGATGCTCAAGTCCGACCCGCTCGCCGATCTACCGATGGCCGTGCGTCAGATCGCCAACGGCGAGACCTACATCAGTGCGTCGTTACGCGAGAAATGGCGGGCCGCCGACGAGGTCGCCGCGGGTGTTCCGCGCACGCCCCTGTCGCCACGCGAGAGCGAAGTATTACGGCTCTTCGTGCAGGGCATGACGGTCTCGCAGATCGCGCAGTACCTGCATCGCAGCGTCAAGACCGTGAGTCGGCAGAAGATGTCCGCCATGGCCAAGCTACGCCTGACCAGCGACATCGAGGTCTATGCCTACGCACGCGAACAGGGCTTGATGGGCTGACCATGGCGGGCCGGCCCACTGCCATGCGCGGCCAGCAGTGCGGATTGGCCTGATCAAGCCGCCCGGGGTCAGTCCGGGTGTGCGCCCAGCTGGCGTGCGCCCATGATGATCATGCGCAGCATGTGCGAGATCTGTTCGACCAGCTCGCGGTCGCGGGCCGGCGGCAGGTCCATGGCGGTGGCTCCCATCGCAAAAACCAATCGGGTAATGGCCTTGGCAACGAGCGCGGGCTCGTGCAACACGGCACCGTCGGCGGCCGCCAGCCTGACCAGATCCACCTGCAACTCTTCCTCGAAGTGGCTCAGCTCCCGATCAACCGCGCGCTTGAAGGCGTCCGAGCCGACGGCACCCTCGCGCAACAACACATGCAGCAGTTTGTCATCGGCCCGCAACTGCTCCATGAAAGTCTCTACCGACACACGGATCACGCTGCGCTCGGTCGAGGTCGCTCGTTCGCGTGCCTGGCCGATGATGGTGCGCAGGGAGCGGCCAGCCAGATCGATCAACGCCACGGCCAGCTCGTCCATGTCGCGGAATTGCCGATAGAAGCTGTTGGGCGCGATCCCGGCCTCGCGGGCCACCTCGCGCAGGCTCAGCGAGGACAGGCTGCGATGCGGGCCGATCAGCGCCAACGCCGCGGCCAACAGGTCCTCGCGCGAGATCGAGGCCTTGCGGGCGGAGGCAGCATCGGGAGCAGTCACGGCGGAGATCGGCATGGGTGGCAGGTTCGACGACAAGGCTGAATCATACCGCCTGACTGTCTATACAACTGTATACACATGTGTATCTGCGCACGTATAGTGGCCTCCATGTCAGCCCTAGCCGCCCCTGTCGCCCCGCGTCCCGCCTGGATCAGCCCCGCCTTTTTCGATTTCTGGGCCGGGCGTTTGAATCCGCTCTGGACTTGGAATCGTCCACGCGCCCGGCTGCTGGCGCGACGCCCCGAAGGGGCTTCGTCGGTCACCTTGCTGCTCCAGGCCAATCGACATTGGCGCGGCTGCCTGCCGGGCCAGCACGTAGAGCTGGGCATCGAGATGGACGGGCGACGGCTTTGCCGCCACTACAGTCCTACGGTGTTGGGAGGTGGGCGTTTCGAGATCACCATCAAGACCTTGGCCGATGGCCGGGTCAGTCCCCACCTGGCTGCCCAGGCCCAGATCGGCGATGTCTTTGAGCTGGGCCAGGCGTTTGGCGAGATGGTGCTGCCTGCCGGCGCAGTCGAACCCCTGCTGCTGCTCGCCGCCGGTAGCGGCATCACCCCCATGCGCGCCTTGCTGCGGGAGTGGAAGGCGCGTGGTGCAAACGGCGAGTTGACCCTCATGTACTGGTCTCGCGATCGCGCGGCGGCCTGCTTCGGCAGCGAACTGGAAGCGCTGGCGACACTGCCCAACGTCCGCGTGGTCCAGTGGATCACGAGCGAGGGCGCCCCGCGCATCGGGGACCTGTCGGCCGAGGCGCTGGGGCCCTCCCAGGGAAAGCGCATCCTGGCGTGTGGACCTGGAGGCTTCGTCCAGGCCGCATCCGATCGCCTAGCCGGCGACGCCCTGCATTTCCAGGGCGAAGCCTTCAGCCCCATGCCCGCAATCACGAGCGAAGAGGGTGAGGTGGAAGTCCAACTGGCGCGTAGCGGGCGCCGTCTGCGCCTGCCGCGCGCGCTGTCCCTGCTGGAGGGCTTGGAGGCCCAGGGCCTGCGCCCACGCCACGGGTGCCGCATGGGGATCTGCAACACCTGCGCCTGCACCCGCCAATCCGGCACGACCCGTCATTTGCCCAGTGGCCAACGCCATCACGAGCCTGCCGAGGTGCGGCTGTGCGTCCATGCGCCCAGCACGGACCTGGTCCTGGATCTTTGAGGAATTCCTGACATGTCACTTTCCCGCAACCGTGTGCTGACTCCTGCAGAGCTGGATGCCTTCGGCACTGAACTCGATGACCTGCGCCGACGCGTCACCGCCGACCTGGGCAGCCGCGACGCGCGCCACATCCGGCGCGTCGTCGCCTCGGTGCGATGGACGGGCGTGGCAGGCCGCGCATTGCTGTTCCTGGGCGCTTTCGTGCCGGTCATCCGCTGGCCCGCCTGCATTGCCGGCGCCCTGCTGTTGGGCTTGTCCAAGATCCTGGAGAACATGGAACTTGGCCACAACGTGATGCATGGCCAGTACGACTGGATGGGCGACCCTCAATTGCATGGCAACAGCTATGAGTGGGACATCGCCGCGACCAGCGACAACTGGCGCCACACCCACAACTTCCGGCACCACACGTACACCAACGTGCGTGGCATGGACGATGACATCGGGTATGGCCTGCTGCGCATCTTCCCGGAACAACGCTGGAAGGCTTTCTACCTGCTGCAGCCGGTGATCGCGGTGGTGTTCGCGCTGCTTTTCCAGTGGGGCGTGGCGATCCAGGACCTCAAGTTGGGCCGCTGGTGGCACGGCAAGATGAGTCACGCGCAGATGGGCCGGAAGTTCCGCCCCGTCGGCAACAAGATGGCCCGCCAGCTGTTCAAGGACTACGTGCTGTTCCCGCTGCTTGCCGGACCCTTCTTCCTGCCAGTGCTGCTGGGCAACCTGGTCGCCAACGCCATGCGTAATGTCTGGACGTTCGTGGTCATCTTCTGTGGGCACTTCACCGCCGATGCCGAAGTGTTCCCGAAGGAATCGATCCGCAACGAATCCCGTGGGCATTGGTATGTGCGGCAGCTGCGGGGCTCGTCCAACCTCACCGGCGGGCCCATCATGGATGTGCTGACCGGCAATCTCAGCCATCAGATCGAACACCACTTCTATCCCGACCTGCCGGCCAACCGCTACGCGGCCATCGCCGTGGAGGTCAAGCAGATCTGCGCCCGCTACGGCCAGCACTACAACACCGGCTCGCTACCTCGTCAGTTCGGGCAGGTAGCGTGGCGCATCGTGCGCCACGCGTTTCCCAGCCGGCCGCCCAAGGCACTGCCCCTCGTGCAGGCCGGCTGAGCACTGCGGCTCAGCGACTGGCGGCAGGTAGCTGGGCCAGCGTTGCGCGGGCGGTCTGGTCCAACTGTTTCTGGCTGCCGGCACTGCGCTTGACGGTGCCGCGGTTGAGCGCTCGCCAGACGACCCGTATCGATTTCGGCTCGATCACCTCGATCTGCAGTCCTCCTTCGACGTAACGGGCCCGCTTGAGATCCATGACCGGGGCGCCATCGCCCCCGGGCACCACCATCTGGGAACATCCATCGCTCTTGCATTCGATGGTGGCCTGTGGCGTAGGTGCGCTGCCAACGCCTTCGTTGCGCAGGATGGTTTGCTCTCCGTCTTGGACGCCCACGCGGTAGGCCACCAGGAAATCCGCTTGTGAAACGCTATCGGCCCGTTCATAGCCCTTGGCCTGCAGGGCCTTGTCCAATGCCGCCTGCAGACGTTGGCGGAACTGGGGGTCGAGCACCCGCGGATCGTTCTCGGCGGGCAGTTGGGCTGGCATCGGGACCCACGCATAGTGCAGGCCGGGAAGCCGGGTAGCGGGCATCGACACCGTGACCTGGGCAGACGGGGTGACCCCGGCGGCCTGCGTGCTGCCAGCGGGAACCAGCGTTCCCACCATGGCCAAGCTCAGCGTCACTGAGGCAATACGGCACAAGTGGGGCGAGAAAAATCGGGTCGTCATGCGCAATCTCCTGTCGTGCCTGATGATCGATCGAGAATAGCCGAGCGCGTTTCGGGACGTGGTGCAGGTGATGCATCAAAGCACAGGAGCGTACGCCATGGTCCGAGCAGGCAAAAGCCTGCGCGTGCCAAGCGTCCGGAGATGCGTTCGCCCATCGAGGTCACGGACTGCGTTTTGCTCGCGCGTCGTTGTCGGGGTCAGTCACTTTCACGCATTGCACCGCTGTTCCACTCCCCGGAAGGTTCCTTCACGTCCGTTGATCCGGGACGGCGGTAGCGTCGACACAAACCCAGGAGGTCGTGATGGACGAGCAACGCGAGCGTGTCGGAGGCAGCGGAGCGAACCCTATATTCAGGATATGGGAACGCAACGCCGGCCATCCGCGCGAAAAATTTGTGGTGGGCGAGACCGGGGTAGCGTTCGATACCTTGGAGGCAGCAGAGGGCGCGGCGCGCGAACTCGACGGTTTGTCGGCGCCAGCGCCGCGCTGAGGAGCCAGCTGGCCACTCAGGCGGTCGGTTCACGGACGCTTCCCGGGCTGGAATCCGGACGGGATACCCCGTACATCGAAGCAGGATAGGCACCACGAGTAGACGTTGGTGTGGGCGCCGCAACCGCAGTTGGATTCAATCCATGTCCCGGTCCAGGCGCCGATAACCGATGGCCTCGGCCACATGGGCCGTTTCGATGGTGGGTGACTGCGCCAAGTCGGCAATCGTGCGCGCGACCCGCAGGATGCGGTGCAGGGAGCGAGCAGAAAGCTGCCATTGCTCGATGGCACGCTCAAGCAGCCCCGCGTCGGTTTCGCGAAGTGTGCAATCCCGCTCGGTCCCCACCTGGTCCAGATGGGCGTTGAGGCAGCCGGCACGCGCCCACTGGCGTTCTCGCGCCAGGAGGACCCTGGCCCGAACCGTCTGCGAGTTCTCGCCTTTGGGTCCATCGGTCCGCATCGCGCGGGCAGGCAGGCGCGGCACTTCGACGTGCAGGTCGATGCGCTCCAGCAGCGGTCCGGAAATGCGCGAGCGATAACGGCGCACGGCTTCGGCGCCGCAACGGCAGCGCCCGCTGCTGTCGCCCGCCCAGCCACAGGGGCAGGGATTCATCGCGGCCACCAACTGGAAGCGAGCAGGAAAATCGGCTTGCACCCCAGCGCGGGCCACGGTGACGATCCCCGATTCCAGTGGTTCGCGCAGCACCTCCAGCGCATGGCGGCCCCACTCGGGCAGCTCGTCGAGGAACAGCACGCCCTGATGGGCGAGCGAGATTTCACCTGGCCTGGGATGGGAGCCTCCCCCGACCAGGGCGATGGCGCTCGCCGTGTGGTGCGGGGAGCGGAATGGCCGCTGGCGCCATTGCGCGGGATCGAGGCGGCGCCCACTTGCCGAGCCGACGGCTGCCACCTCCAGCGCTTCGGCCTGGGTCATCTGCGGCAGCAAACCACTCAGGCGTGAGGCCAGCAGCGTCTTTCCGCTGCCCGGGCTGCCGCAGAGCAGCAAGTGATGCCCACCGGCGGCGGCCACCTCCAAGGCGCGCCTTGCCTCCGGCTGGCCCCGCACATCGGCCAGGTCGGGGGCAGCGCAGGGCGATTCGATCGGGACGTCCCGGACATCCAGTTCAGCCCGCGGCCACGGGGCGCGACCGCGCAGCGCCTCGCACACCTGGAGCAAAGTGCGTGCAATCACCGCTTGTGCGTCGCCCGCCAGCGCAGCCTCGGCACTGTTGCCCGCCGGAGCGACCAACTGGCGTCCCGCCCGGGCAGCAGCCAACACCGCAGGCAGCACCCCGTCGACCGCACGTACTTCTCCGGTCAGGGCCAATTCGCCGACAAACTCGAAATTGCGCAAGGCATCCCGATCGATCTGGCCGCTGGCGGCCAGGATGCCCAATGCGATCGGCAGGTCGAAACGTCCTCCATCTTTGGGCAAGTCGGCCGGTGCCAGATTGATGGTGATTCGCCGCTGCGGGAACTCGAATTGCGCACAGAGCAGTGCCGCCCGGACGCGCTCACGCGATTCCCTTACCGCTGCCTCGGGAAGCCCGACGATCTGGGTGGAGGGCAGGCCACCGGACAGATGCACTTCAACCCTGACCTCGGGAGCCGCGACCCCCACGCGTGCGCGACTGTGCACAAGCGCCAGGCTCACGCGCGATATCCCCGACGACTCAGGAGGGTGGGTTGGCGCGGGCTTCCAGTGCGGCTACGGTCTTTTCCAGCGCTTCCAGTTTCTCGCGGGTCCGCAGCAGGACCGCGCGCTGCACGTCGAATTCCTCGCGCGTGACCAGGTCCAGGCGCGACAGTCCGGCCTGCAGCACGCTCTTGAAGCTGGCCTGCAATTCGTCGCGCGATTCACGCAGGCCGGGCGGGACCAGGTCGCTGAGGCGGCGGGCAAGGTCGTCGAGGTGGTTGAAATCGATCATGGTGGGCTCCTGAGGTCCGCGACAGTTTCCCTCGCAGATGGGCGGCGGGCCATCAGGCATGCCGCCGCGGCGCCTAAGAATAAACCCCGCCGCCGGGTAACGCGCCGTGCGCCTGGGTTATGCTGCGCGCCGCGAACGACCAGGGGCGCCCCGATGAAAATGATCATGGCCATCGTCAAACCGTTCAAGCTCGACGACGTACGCGAGGCCTTGGCCGAGCGGGGCGTGGCCGGCATTACCGTCACCGAGGTCAAGGGTTTCGGACGTCAGAAGGGCCACACCGAGCTCTACCGCGGCGCTGAATACGTCGTCGACTTCCTGCCGAAAGTAAAGATCGAAGTCGCGGTGACCGACGACCAGGCCGAGGCCGTCGTCGAGGCCATCGTGCGAGCGGCCGGCACCGGCAAGATCGGCGACGGAAAAGTGTTCGTCTACGATTTGGACCGCGTCGTGCGCATACGCACCGGTGAACTGGACGCAGACGCGCTCTGAGTCACCACGAAGGGTCCTGCTAGGCGCTGGCGCCCTTCATCCGACGATAAAAGCGCTTCCAGCTCTCGCGAATGCGCCGCACCCAGCCCGGTTCGGCAGTGAGCGCCGCCTGTTCGGCGGTCGGGGCCACACCGATCAGGCGTTGCTGCATTTTCAGCAGGTTGGCCACGTCGGCGCGCCGCAATTGGCGCGACAGTGGGTTGTCGCGCAACCAGCGGGGAAACCGCCAAGCCGACGTAAAGTCGATCAATACCGGCACGCCTGCGCTGACCATCACGTTGGTGCCATGCAGATCGTTGTGGGTGATGCCGGCCGAGTGCAGCTTGCCCAGTGCGGCCTGCAGTTGCTCAAACACCTCCTGCCCGACCAGGGCACTGGTGCTCAGCGTTTCGCCGGGAATGAATTCCATGCCCAACGCCAGGCTGCCGAGCGTTCCCAGCAGCGCGGGGGCGTGCCGCCAGCCCTGCAGGCGTTCCAGCATCCTGGCTTCGTGCCGAACCATCAGGCGCGCGATCGGGCCCAGCAGCGTGCCGCGATAACGGCCGTAGTCCTTGACCACCGCCTGGCGTCCGGCGACATGGGTGCGGTAGACATCCGGTTCGAGCAGGCGCGTGCCCTGCTTCAAGAGCAGGGGTGCCTCTTGGCCGCTGGCGGCCGGGGATAGCGACAACATGGAAAGACAGCTCCTGCACTCGCGCGCTCCGGGTTGCGTCGGAGTGCAGCGAGTGAATGCAAAACGCCGACGTGGGGTCGGCGGACCAGGCAATTTTAGAACTCCTCGGTCCTGCAATTCAGATTGTTAAAAAAATGCAATGTTCCGCGAGTGGAACGTTCAGCGCCGCGGTCCGACTACTGGCCGGCTGCCCACGGCCACGGCGGCAGCCAGGCCGCAGGCGACCAACGTCAAGGCAAAGGGCAGGCTGCTGGCGTGGGCGACGAACCCGATCAGGGCAGGCCCCACCAGCGAACCGGAGTAGCCCATAGCCGAGACGGCTGCGACCGCGACCTGGGGGCTCTGGCCCGGCTGCCGTCCTGCCGTGGAAAAGGCCAAGGGGGCAATGTTCGCCGCGCCCAATCCCGCCATCGCGTAGCCGAACAGGGACCAGCCCGGCAGACGCGCCCACAGCGCCAGCGCCAAGCCGGCTACGGCCAGTGTGGCGCCTACGCCCAGTACCCGTCCGCCGCCAAGACGCGCCACCCAGCGGTCGCCAAGCAAGCGCCCTGCGGTCATGGCGATCGCGAACAACGCATAGGCCGAGCCCGCATAGGCAGTGGGCACTGCTTGCAGCGTGTTGAGTGCGATAGCGCTCCAGTCCAGCATCGCGCCCTCCATCAGGAACGTGGCAAAGGCCATCAATCCCAGCAACAGGAGGGCGCCGTGCGGCCAGTGCCAGTGGCTACCTGCTGCGTTTCCGTCGTCGCCTCGAGCGAGCAGTTTCGACGCGGCTTGCCACAGGCCGCACAACGACAAGGCCACGACCGCCAAGGTAGCCAGCCAAGGCTCGGCGCCCAGTGCCAAGCTGGCAGAGATCGTGCCGGCGCCCACGATGCAGCCCACGCTGAACCACCCGTGGAATCCGGACATCAGCGGGCGCGCGGCGCGACGCTCGACCATCACTGCATGCAGATTGATGGCCACGTCCATGCCGCCCAGCGAAGCACCGTAGATGAAAAGAAGCGCCGCCAAGCTGGCGCGATCCGGCGCCACCGCCAGCCCGGGCAGGCAGAGCGCGCCCAGCCCACCCAACACCACGATCAGTCGTCGATAGCCGACTCGGGCGGCGGCCCAACCTGCGAGGGGCATTGCGCACAGCGAGCCCACGCCAAGCGCAAGCAACAGCAGGCCCAGTTCGGCCTCGCCCGCCTGTAGCCGGTCGCGGGCGTAGGGCACCAGTGGTGCCCACGCCGACAGGTTGATGCCGCCCACCAGGAAGCTGGCGCGGCTGGCGCGCTCGCGCGACGCCTGTACCAGCTTCGTCTCGCTCACCTTGCTACGCCGCCTGGAGGCTGCGCCTTGCTGCTGGGCTCACTCGCCCAGGGCACGGGCAACGAAGGGCGGTGCGACCAGCACGCCGGCGTGCAGGTGGGCCGTGTAGTACAAGGTGTCGAAGCTTTTGTCCTGCGCGCTGGCCTGGCGGAAAGCGAAATCGGCGCCGCCCTGCTTGCTTGCCAACGTCACGCTCCACCAGCCGGTCGGGTAGCACGGCTGTGGGAAGGGCAGGGTCTTGAACGACTGGAAGCCGGCCTTGCCCATCTCGGCACGCATTTCCTTGATCAGGTCCAGCAGCGCCAACGGCGATTCGGACTGCTGCACAAGGAGGCCGTCGTCTTTCAATGCGCGGAAGCAGCTTTCGTAGAAAGCCCGGTTGAACAGGCCTTCGGCCGGGCCCACCGGGTCGGTGGAGTCCACGATGACCAGGTCCACGCTGCCGGCCGGGCAGTTGGCCATGTAGGCCACGCCGTCGTCGAACAGCAGCTCGGCGCGCGGATCCGAATTGGACTCGCACAACTCGGGGAAATACTTCTCCGACATGCGGGTGACTTGCTCGTCGATGTCGCACTGGGTGGCGCTTTCCACGCCCGGATGCTTGAGCACCTCGCGCAACGTGCCGCAGTCGCCGCCGCCAATGATCACCACGCGCTTGGGAGCGGCATGGGTGAACAGCGCCGGATGGCTGATCATCTCGTGATAGAAGAAATTGTCGCGCGTGGTCAACATCACCGCGCCATCGATCACCATCAACTTGCCCCAGTCGGTGGTGTCGTAGATTTCGATCTTCTGGAACGGCGACTGCACTTCGTCGAGCTTGCCGTTGATGCGGTAGCCGATGGCCGAGCCGGTCGGCTGGAAGTGTTCGATGTACCAGTTGTCGTTCGTCATGGTCGTGGGGCCAAGCGTCAGGGGGCGCAGATTGTAACGGAACACCGGTGACGTTCCGGGCGCGTCACCCGGCGCTGGGACCCGGTCAGGGTCCGCGCAGTGGCCAGCCCGCCGATTTGCCCCCGTAACCTGGATGCGACCCGGGGAGCGTTAGAATGCACGCCCTTTTCGCCCCCAGAGCCAGTGAAATGAGCGATTGGTCCATCGACCAGGCCCGCAAGACCTATTCCATCCCGCATTGGGCGGATGGGTACTTCGATGTCGATGCGGCCGGGCAGGTCACTGTAAGACCGCGCGGTGACGCAGGTCCGGTCGTCTCGCTGCCCGAAGTCGTGGACGCGGCGCGGGCTGCCGGGGCCAAGCTGCCGCTGCTGGTGCGCTTCCCCGACATCCTGGGCGAGCGGCTGGGCAAGCTGCAATCGGCCTTTGCCAAGGCCCAGGCGGACTGGGACTACGCCGGTGGCTATACCGCCGTCTATCCGATCAAGGTCAACCAGCATCGCGGCGTGGCCGGGACGCTCGCCTCGCACCATGGCGACGGCTTCGGCCTGGAGGCGGGCAGCAAGCCCGAACTCATGGCCGTGCTGGCCCTGTCGCGACCGGGCGGGCTGATCGTCTGCAATGGCTACAAGGACCGCGAGTACATCCGGTTGGCGCTCATCGGTCGCAAGCTCGGCCTGCAGACTTTCATCGTCATCGAGAAGCCGTCCGAGCTGAAGCTGGTGCTGGAAGAGGCCCGCGCGCTGGACGTCAAGCCCGGTTTGGGCGTTCGCATGCGTCTGGCCTCGCTGGGTGCGGGCAAATGGCAGAACAGCGGCGGCGACAAGGCCAAGTTCGGGCTGTCGCCGCGCCAGGTGCTGGATCTGTGGAAATCCTTGCGCGACACCGAATACGCCGAATGCCTGAACCTGCTGCACTTCCACATGGGCTCGCAGATCTCCAACGTGCGCGACATCGCCAACGGCATGCGTGAGGCCACGCGGTATTTCGTGGAGCTCTCGCGCCTGGGGGCCAACATCACCCATGTCGACGTCGGCGGCGGCTTGGGGGTCGACTACGAAGGCACGCGTTCCCGCAGCTATTGCTCCATCAACTACGGGCTCCAGTCCTACGCCAGCAACATCGTCCAGCCGCTGGCCGGTGCGTGCGAAGAGCATGGCCTGGCTCCGCCGCGCATCGTGACCGAATGCGGACGCGCGATGACCGCGCATCATGCAGTGTTGATCGCCAATGTGACCGAAGTCGAGCGCGCGCCGGAAGGGCGCGTGCCCGATGCGCATGACGACGAGCCCACGGCGATCCGGCACCTGCGCGAGATTCATGACGAGTTGACCGTGCGTCCGCCCATCGAGCTCTTCCAGGAGGCCCAGCACTTCCACGCCGAGGGATTGTCTGCCTATGCGCTGGGCCAGATCGACCTGACTCATCGCGCACGCATCGATGATCTGTTCTACGCCATCGCCCACGGCGTGCGTGCGCGGCTAAGTTTCGACGAAAAGAGCCATCGCCCCTTGCTCGATGAGCTCAATGAGCGACTGGTCGACAAGTATTTCGTCAATTTCAGCGTGTTTGAGTCCATCCCGGATGTGTGGGCGATCGACCAGGTGTTCCCGATCGTGCCGATCGAGCGCTTGAATGAAGCGCCGCAACGCCGCGGCGTGATCTGCGACATGACCTGTGATTCCGACGGCATGGTCAAGACATACGTCGAGAATGAAAGCCTGGACAGTTCGTTGCCATTGCATGCGCTGAACAGCGGCGAGTCTTATCGCATCGGCTTCTTCCTGGTGGGTGCGTACCAGGAAATCCTGGGCGATATCCATAACCTGTTCGGCGACACCGACGCGGTCGAAGTGGCCGTAGACGGAGACGGGTACCGGATCGCCCAGCAACGCCGGGGCGACACCACGGACGTCATGCTGGACTACGTGGGCTATCGCCTCGACGACCTGCGCGCGGTCTATGCCGAGCGGATTCAATCAGCCGACTTGCCCGACGCGACGGCCACTGCCCTGGCCGAGGCGCTGGAGGCTGGTTTGACCGGTTACACCTATCTCTCGGACGAACCGCTGGCCTGATCGGTCCATGCCGCCCGTGGCGGCCTGCGTCCGGTTGCGGGATGATGGAATCGGCGTCCGGCACCTGGCCGGACGCCATGGTTCCTCGTGGAGGCTGGCATGCTCGAACTGCTCAAGGCCGTGGCGACTGGGCTGGTGATGCTGTTGCCCATCGCCAACCCCCTGACCACCGTGGCCCTGTTGATGGGTCTGTCCAAGAACATGACTGCGCAGGAGCGCAACCGCCAGGCATTGCTGACCTCCTGCTACGTGTTCGCGATCATGGCCGTGGCCTATTACGCCGGCCAGGCGGTGATGGAGGTATTCGGTATCACCATCTCGGGGCTGCGCATCGCAGGTGGCCTGATCGTGGCGTTCATCGGCTTTCGCATGCTGTTTCCGCAGGATCGACCTGAAGAAGCGCCCGAAGTCGAGAGCCGTACCGAGGAGTTGCGGCAGCACCGCACGCACGACATCGCTTTTATTCCATTGGCCATGCCGAGCACGGCGGGGCCGGGCACCATCGCGCTGATCATCGGTACGGCGGCGGCGATGAAGGACGACACGCCGTTCTCGCCTTGGGTGATGTGGACTGCCCCGGTGCTGACCTTTTTCCTGGCCAGCCTGATCC
>DASWQJ010000014.1:0-4543 GCA_036403795.1 Stenotrophomonas sp. | reverse complement strand
ATCGGTCAGCTCCAAACACGCCGACCGGCTCTGAATCAAAGTTCGCGACCCGCTGGAATCCCCAAATGACGACACGCCGTAGTATCCTGATCGGCATCGAGTTCTATTTTCCGGCGCTCGTCACAACCTTGCTGACGTTGGGCGCCCTGACCCTGCTTCGCTGGCTGGAAGAGCGGCTGTTTCACCGGCATGAAGCGCAACTGTATCTGCGCCAACACCGTCAAGGTGCGCTTCATGAACCGGCCATACTGTCGATCATCGCGGCTCACGGTTTCTCCGCCTCGTCCTTGAGCGCTTACGGGGCCAGCGAGGGGCGCTTTCTCGATTACAAAGCTGTTCTGACCACTGTGGACAAGAACAACGGCCACCGCTTGATCGAAACGCTTTCCGATGACGCCCGCTTCGTTGAATTCGGCCTGGTGCCCCTGGAATAAGTTTTGTAAGCGCTTTGGCGTAAGAGGTATATGGATTGATGCTCGACTAGATCGAGGTGTTCGAGCGGAAGCTGTGCAAGATTTGACGTATATTAGCGTGCTTTGCCTCTCGAAACGGTGTTTCTTTATTTTGATAACATGTGACAGGTTATTATTAGCCAGACCTGGGTGCTTAGGAAGGACGAATACGAAAAGATCGTCCATATACTCAAAGTCTTGAGAAAAGCGCACAGAAGAGGCGGAAAAGCAAATTAAAACGGTCCCCGAAGACGATAATGGAGACCTCCTCGATACAGGGAAGTATTCAGACTCGCAGCATAGTTCTTAAAATGATATTACGTAACATATCTGCTTACTAAGCCGCATGGTCGATCGCGGGGATGTCCTTGTCGGCGGGAGCGAGCCAAACGACGTCTGTCAGCGGCAGAGAGAAGGTCTCTCACAGGACGACTGGGTGGCAGGTTTAGCCCAGCAGACGACAGAGCGCGGTCATGTAGAGCTATTGAGAGCGCCGATCCGACCCGTCGCTGCGGCTCATCCCCGCAAAATACGGAAGAGCCACTCATTCGAAGGACGGTCATAGAGGGTGCTCCCAGATCGCGCGGGTTACAAACAAGTACCGCATCGTACAACGCCGCGCTGCGAAACCTGGCGACATCGCAGCCGGTCCGCCTTCGAGGGCGCCCTCGCGCCGCTCGCACGTCCTCTATACACCAGCGTACATCCGGCCTGGATTGAGGACTCGGCGCGGATCGAAACTTTCCTTCACTCGCGCGCACAGGGCGGCCAAAGGTCCAGGCAACGGCTCGAAGACGGGCACCGCCGCCCGGATGCTCTCCGGCGCGCGCAGCAATGTTCCGTGGCCGCCGCCATGCGCGGCAATCGCAGTGCGTATCGCACTTGCAGCCGCATCCGTGCTGCCTGCGATGGCCGCCCAGATCAGGCCGCCGCCCCAGTCGTAATAAAACTCAGCGCTGGCCCGGGCTGCGATGTCCGCCGCGACTGAGGGCCCGCTCGAGGGAGTGACCGAGATGCGCCAGACGTGACACTCGCGCGGTTCTGCAAGCAAGGCGGCATCGCGTACCTCACGCCACAGAACCTCCGTGTCGCTCGCATCGAGATATTCCGTTGCGCCGTAGGAACGGATCTCCTCCACAAGCGCTTGGCCGCGATACGCCGTCGAGGGTTCCGGTCCCTCAATGCGCAACGCTGTCACCGCACCGCCGGCACGGGCGATCGCGGATACTGGGAACGCCGCGCTACCGTCTGCGGCAAATGCGCTGCGCCCGAGACCTCGTGCGGCGAGTTCAGACCGTCCGCCATGGCGCGAACCGCGGCTTCATCGTTCAGCCCAAAGAGCAGAATCGTGCGCGCTGTCTCCGGCTTTGGCGTGACCCTGATCGTGACTTCGGTCAGCACCCCCAAGGTGCCGTAGGCGCCCGCAATGAGCTTGCACAAGTCGTAGCCGGTGACGTTTTTGACAACCTTGCCGCCCGCTTTGTAGATCTCCCCCCGACCATTGACGCTTTGAAAGCCGAGGAAATGGTCGCGCGCAGCCCCCGCCCTGATCCGGCGTGGCCCGGCCAGATTGCACGACAGGGCGCCGCCGAGAGTCTGCGTGCTCGACTCCGTGCCAAGTAACGTTCGCCAGTCTGCCGGCTCGCAGGCGAACATCTGGTGGTTAGCGTCCAGCGCGGCTTCAATCTCGGCGAGTGGTGTCGCTGCCCCAGCTGTCAGCACCAGCTCCGCGGCTTCATACTCGCCGATGCCGGACAGCGCCGACACCTCCAGCACATGTTCGACTTGCAGCGGGCGGCCAACGCCCCGCTTCGACCCACCGCCCACGATGGCGAGCGGCCGTTCCTTGGCCATAGCCCAGGCGACGACCTCGCTTACCTGCTTGGCATCCGCTGCGTGGAACGACGCCATGGAGCGTTCTCCTTGTTCAGAAGCGCGGCAGGTCAGGGAAGCGCGTTTGGCCCTGGTGGACGTGTACACGGCCGAGTTCGGCGCAACGATGCAACTGAGGAAACACCTTACCGGGATTGAGTAAACCACCTGGATCGAAGGCACACTTCAGGCGCTGCTGCTGCGCTAAGTCAGTTTCGTTGAACATCGTGTCCATCAGGTCGCGCTTCTCGACGCCCACTCCATGCTCGCCAGTCAGAACGCCACCCACCTCGACGCACAGACGAAGGATGTCTGCACCGAACGCCTCCGTGCGCTCGAGTTCGCCGGGCTTGTTGGCGTCGTACATAATGAGCGGGTGCAGATTGCCGTCCCCAGCGTGGAACACGTTGGCGACGCTGAGGCCGTATTGCTCAGACAGCTGCCGCATGCGCGCCAGCACGGTTGGCAACGTCTTGCGCGGAATCGTGCCGTCCATGCAGTAATAATCGGGCGAGATCCGTCCCACGGCGGGGAAGGCCGCCTTGCGGCCAGCCCAAAACAACTCACGTTCTGCTTCGTTGCTGCTGACACGGCTGATGACAGCGCCATTCGTACCCGCGATGCGTTCGACCACGTCGATCAGGTGGTCCACTTCTGGCGCGCACCCATCCAGCTCCACAATCAAAAGGGCTTCGACGTCCAGGGGATAACCGGCACCGACGAAAGCCTCCGCAGCGTGGATTGCTGGTTTGTCCATCATCTCCATGCCGGCCGGGATGACGCCCGTGCCGATGATATCGGCGACACATTTGCCGGCTTGCTCGCTGGTCGAGAAGCCCAGGAGGATGGCCCGGGCCGTCGGCATTTTGCGCAGCACGCGGACCGTCACTTCCGTCACCACCCCCAGCAAACCCTCCGACCCCGTCAGCACTCCGAGCAGGTCGTAGCTCGGGGCGTCCATATACTTGCCGCCGAGGCGCACGACCTCACCATTCATCAGCACCATCTCAATCCCGAGCAGATTGTTCGTGGTGAGCCCGTACTTGAGGCAGTGCACGCCACCGGAATTTTCTGCGACGTTGCCGCCGATCGTGCAGGCGATCTGGCTCGAGGGATCGGGGGCATAGTAGAAGCCCGCGTCCTGGACGGCGTGGGTGATACCGAGATTTGTGACACCGGGCTGCACCACAACGCATCGGTTTGTGAGATCGACATCCAGGATGCGATTAAACTTCCCAAGGCCGAGCAGTACGCCGTCTTCCAACGGCAGGGCGCCGCCGGACAGCGAGGTGCCCGCGCCGCGCGGTACGACTTTGACGTTCTTCTCTTGGCAGTATCGAAGAATGTGAGATACCTGGTCCGTCGTGGAGGGAAGCACCACGATCATGGGCAGTTGCCGATAGGCCGTCAGGCCGTCGCTTTCGTAAGCGCGACGCTCGCCCTCGGCAGTGATCACGCCCTCGCCCGGGACAATTTGCTGGAGCGCGGCGATAATCTCCTTGCGCCGGCCCAGCACTGCATGATCAGCAAGCGGCATCTTGAGCATCGGCACGTCCCTGATCAGGGCAGCAAGCATTCCCTTGTTCGGCAGCCTACTGACCACTCGGACACGCTGCAAGTGAGGTGCTCCGGGGGCATTGACACATGGAAGGAGTGTAGGCCGTTTCGGCCGTATCTCGCAGCCAGACAGGCCGGTTAAGCCGTTGGAACTGCACTAGCAGGCTGCTGAAAACGTCCGGCGCACGCGGAAATTGTGGACCACGTTCACTTCATCTGGGTGCATGCGCCAGAGCAAGGCCCAAAATATGGGGCGTCCTACAGGCAGCTGGGACTTTTTCAGCAGCCTGTACGACTGTGTCACGAAGCGCGTAACACATTGCAGAATCTGCGTTTTCCTCTCGCTCCTGCGCCGGAAAAATGCGAGCAATATCAAGAACATAGAAAATTTTGTGACACAGCAGTACTAGGAGCCCGTCCGAGTAAGTGTCTCGACGGCGACGCCCTGAGGTGATTCACTCGGCTCATGGCCAAGGTGTTTCGCTCCTGGGATGTGGATCAGGGCTGGCTGCTGCCGCCCTCGCTGCACGAGTTCGTGCCACCCGGGCACATGGCGCACTTCGTGCGCGACACGGTGCGGGAGGCGCTCGATCTCTCGGCCATCCTCGACACCTACACCGAGGAGCGCGGCTACCCGCCCTACCATCCGGGCATGATGGTGG
>DASWQJ010000013.1:0-11209 GCA_036403795.1 Stenotrophomonas sp. | reverse complement strand
GCTGGCGGGGTGGTGGGTCAGTGGGCCATGGATGGCCCACGTGCGGTGAGTGCGGCCATGGATGGCCGCTCGAACCGCGACCCACCATCCCGGCAGGTCGGGGCCCGCACCGTAAGTACTTAAAACCAACCGCCCAAACCATCCGCGCCCACAATAAAAAACCCAACTCGCAAGCGGCGATAAGCAGAAGCCTCGGACCAGACGAAGAAGCAAAAAAAGCCGCCCACGGCAGCCCAAGCGCAGCCGCCTTAAAGCGACCTACTCAGGCAAGCGATCCCCACCCAACCCCAAATCCCAGGCCAAGCTGGCCAGCAACGCGTCCGGCGGCTCGGCGGCAGGTAAAGCCCGCGCCAAAGCCATCAACTCACGCCGCGCGGCGGTTTCCAGCTGCGCCAATGCCTGCGCGTTGCGCGATGGAGCAGCAGGAGCAGGAGCGGCAGGAGCAGCAGGAGCGGGCAGTTGGTCGTTGATCATGTCGAAGCTCTACCGAACGGGACGTGGCCGAAAAACATCGGAAGCGAAAACGACGAACCCGGCCGGAGCCGGGAACGTCTGTGGCCAGCGGGGCAGCGCGATCAGAACAACTCGACCGTGCCCGCCCCCATGCCCTGCTGCGACACCGGCTTGTGCGGCGGACGCTCCCACTCGCTGCGCATGTCGCGCAGGCGAGTGCCCACGCGCTGCAGCGCCTGCACCATGTCACCGTCGAACACACCGCCATTGCGGTGCAGCAGCTCCTGCAACGCCACCGCCTCGCGGTTGATCGCCGTCAGGCGATCCAGGTGGGTATGCACGCCGCTCAGCGTCTGCGTGGCGATGTCCTCGAACTGCAGCGCGCGCACGGCCTCGGCCACGCTGCTGTCGATGGCGCGGGCGCAATCGGAGATCTCGCGCATGCCTTCGCCCAGCGAGGCGTTGATGGCGGCCACGTTGTCCAGCATCGCGGCGGCCTCGTGGCGCGCCTCGCGGGAACGGTCCTGGTGGCGCGAGGCCATCTGCGAGACCGTGTCGCGCACCTTGGCGATGGCGTCCTTGGAACTGTGCGCCAGCTTGCGGATCTGTTCGTTGAACGTCGTCGAGCGCTCGGAAAGATTGCGCACCTCGTCGGCCACCACCGCGAAGCCGCGACCGGCTTCACCGGCACGTGCCGCTTCGATGGCCGCGTTCAAGGCCAGCAGGTTGGTCTGGTCGGCAATCGACTTCACGTCTTCCAGCAACGCAAAGATGCCGTCCAGGTGCTGCGCCATCTGGTCGATATGATTGACCGTGGTGTTGCTCTGGCCGGAGACCTGCTCCAGCGCCTCGACCAACTGCTCCATGCGCGAACTGGCATGTTGGGCAAAGCGGGCCACGTCCACGCCGGCGCCGCCGTCGTCGCCGGCACGGTCGACGATGCGCGACAGGGCCTGGCTCTGCTGGCGGGACTTGCGGTTCATCGCCTCGAAGCTGCCGCCCAGGCCGGACACGGCCTGGCGGATCAATTCGCGGGCGCGCTCCACTTCCGAGCGCGAGCCATCCACCTCGTTGCTGACAAAGCTGCGCAGCTCGTTGAGCAACTGGTCCTGCTCGTGCAGCACACGGGCCTGGTCGGGGTGGCGGCGGCCTTGCGACCATACGCTCCAGCCGGCAAAGCCCAGCCAGCTCAGGGTCATGGTGACCAGGATGGCCCAACGGACCGAGGCGGGCCATTCCATCGCTTCGGCGAGTGGGAACAGCAGGGTCAAAGCCACGGGGGCGGCCAAGCGGATGAGGGGTCGGGAGTACATGGGCGTTCTCGGCAGAATCACGGTTGCTGTATCGGCCGTACCCCCGGGGTCTTTAGTTGCGACCCCCGTCCCTGCGCTTGCTTTCCCACATCGTTCAGCTCGCGAAATCTCCGCCGCCTCAGCGCAGCGCGCGATCGACGGCTTCGCTCATCGCCTTCTTGGCGAACAGGAAATCCCACATGCTGCCGCCCAGCTGGCGCCACAGCACCGCCGCGCGAACGGCCGCCAACAACAGCGCGCGGATCTCGGCCACCACGCCGGCCTGGCCCAGGTAGTGCGGATTGCCCTGGACCATCACCCGCGGCTTGAGGTGGCTGATGCTGTCGGCATACAGCGTGCCCAGTGTCGACAACACGTCGGGATGGCCGCTGTCACCGAGCTCCTGCGCTTTGCGCGCAGTCGCGGCGATGCCGGCGGCCACGGCCGCCACGGTCGCCGGTTCGCGCACGAACCGACGCTCCAGTTGCAGTACCGCCAGCGCCAGCCGCGGCAGCACCTCGTCCTGGGTCTGGTTGCGGAAATAGTTGTGCAGCAGACGCAGGCCTTGCGCCACGTCGCCGCGGGCACCGAAGACCTCCTCGGCGGAATCGGCATCGATCCGGAACACGCTGTCCATGGCCGTGCGTACCGCCGACGCCTCGGACTGCCCGGTGTCGGCGATCCGCCGCACCTGTTGCAGCGCCTGGGCCAATCCGGCCAAGGCCAGGACGCGTTGATCGATCGTGGAATTCATCAAGCCGATACCTCGTTGGCAGGGGAAGAAGAAGCCAGCTGCCGTTCCAGCGGCGCGTCGGTGGCGGCAATGACCGCGCCGCCCAGGCACTGGTCGCCGTCGTACAGCACCAGCGACTGGCCGGGGGTGACGGCGCGCTGTGGCCGCACGAAGCGCACCTCTACGGCACCATCGTCCAGCACGGTGACCGTACAGGGTTCGTCGGGCTGCCGGTAACGCGTCTGCGCCGTGCACTCGAACTGCCGGGCCGGGGGCGCGCCGGCGACCCAATGGGCCGTCTCCGAGCGCAGCCAACTGGACTGCAGCCAAGGGCTGTCGCGGTCCTGGTCGACGTAGAGCACGTTGCTGGCCACATCCTTGCCGACCACGTACCAAGGTGCGGCGGCGCGACCCCGCACGCCACCGATGTTCAGGCCCTCGCGCTGGCCCAGGGTGAAATAGAACACGCCCGGATGTTCGGCCACGCGCACGCCCTGGGGGTCGCGGATATCGCCCGGACGGGCGGGCAGGTAGCGCCCCAGGAACTCGCGGAAATCGCGCTCGCCGATGAAGCAGATGCCGGTCGAATCTTTCTTCGCATGCGTCGGCAGCCCAGCCTCGCGCGCGATCCGGCGCAGGTCGGGCTTGTGCAGTTCGCCGATCGGGAAGAGCGTTGCCGCCAGTTGTGCCTGGCCCAGCTGATGCAGGAAGTAGCTCTGGTCCTTGTCGCGATCGGCACCGCGCAACAAGCGCCAGCGGCCGTCCCACTGCGCAATCCGCGCATAGTGGCCGGTCGCGATGCGCTCGGCGCCCAGTTCGCGGGCAGCCTCCAGGAAATGCTTGAACTTCACTTCCCGGTTGCACAGCACATCCGGATTGGGCGTGCGACCAGCCGCGTACTCGGACAGGAAGTGTTCGAACACGCCCTGCCAGTACTCGGCCGAGAAATCCCGGAAGTGGAAGGGGATGCCCAGCCGGCCGCAGACGGCCACCGCGTCGCGGCGGTCTTCATCGGCCCGGCAATCGCCGCTGCCATCGTCGGCCCAGTTCTGCATGAACAGTCCGGCTATCGACTCGCCCTGCTGGACCAACTGCCAGGCGGCCACCGACGAATCCACGCCCCCGGACACGCCGACCACGATTCGCGGGGTGGCGCTCACCGCTGGCTCACCAGCGTGAGTGGAAACCGCCGCCCGGCCAGGAAATCGGCCACCACTTGCCACACCAAGGGGCTGCGCAGGCGCGCGCGATCGGCCTGCAGTTCGCCGGCGCTCATCCACACCGCCCGCTCGATGCCGGTATCCAGCGGCTGGGCCGGATCATGGCTGACCGGCTCGGCGGCGAAGGCAAAGCGCAGGTAGTGTTCGCCATTGCCGGCCTGCCATTGGTAGCAGCCAATGAAGGCGGTCAAGCGCACGTCCCAGCCGGTTTCCTCGCGCGTCTCGCGCACTGCCGCGTCCTGCAGGCTCTCGCCCGGTTCCAGGTGACCGGCCGGCTGGTTGATCACCAGGGCACCGTCGATGCGCTCCTCGACTACCAGCAAACGCCCGTTGCGTGCCACTACCGTAGCCACGGTCACATGCGGTGCGTCAGGACGGACCTGCGCCATCAATGCGGCCTGTTCCCGGCGCGCGAAGACATCCGGCGATACCGGCAGGGGAGGCATGGCGAGGTGGCCCTTGCGAACGTGTGGGCCGGCAGGCGCTTCATGAGCTGCGACACTGGGGAAGAAACGGAATTGTGCGTGCCACGGCCTGAATCGTCCAATCCGCGTGCACCTGCCCCGTATAATTAGGGCATGCCCCGCAAACCCGCCCAAGAACACGACCACGGCGTAATGGTCGAAACCAGTCGTCCCGAAGTCGCGCCGCCGTCGCGCTATCAGGTCTTGCTGCTCAACGACGACTACACCCCGATGGATTTCGTCGTCACCGTCCTGCAGCAGTTCTTTTCCATGGACCTGGAGAAGGCCACCCAGGTGATGTTGCATGTCCATACCCGCGGTCGCGGCGTGTGCGGCGTGTACACCCGGGAGGTCGCCGAATCCAAGGTGGCCCAGGTCAACGAGTTCTCGCGGATGAACCAGCATCCGCTGCTGTGCACGATGGAACAGGCCTGACTTTTCCCGGCGTCCCACTCATGCAACGCAGCAGGCCGTCGGCGTACTAACGCCGTCTGAACATGGCTATCCGATAGGGTTGTGGAAAATCGCGCCCGAAGCCGCATATTGTGGGTATCAGCCGTCGGAGCCTCCCCATGTTCAGCAAAGACCTCGAGCAAACCATTGGCCAGTGCTACAAGCGGGCTCGCGAGGCGCGTCATGAGTTCATGACCGTCGAGCACCTGCTGCTGGCCCTGCTGGACAATCCCTCCGCCCAGGCCGTCCTCAAGGCCTGCGGCGCTGACGTGGTGCGCCTGCGCACCGACCTGGACCAGGCCATCGAGGCCTCGGTCTCCCGCCTGGCCGAAGACGACGGGCGCGACACCCAACCCACCCTGGGCTTCCAGCGGGTCCTGCAGCGCGCCGTCTACCACGTCCAATCCTCCGGCAAGAAGGAGGTCACCGGCGCCAACGTGCTGGTGGCGATCTTCGGCGAGAAGGACTCGCACGCGGTCTATTTCCTCAACCAGCAGGACGTCACCCGGCTGGATATCGTCAACTACCTGTCCCACGGCATCGCCAAGCTGGGCGAGGAAGGCGAGGGCGCCGCCCCCGGCGAGACCGAGGGCAAGGGCGAGGCCGGCGACGGCGAAGGCAAGGGCGACGCCCTGACCGAGTTCGCCACCAACCTCAACGAGCAGGCCCGGGCCGGGCGGATCGATCCGCTGGTCGGTCGCGCCGATGAGATCGAGCGCACCATCCAGGTCCTGTGCCGCCGCCGCAAGAACAACCCGCTGTACGTGGGCGAGGCCGGCGTGGGCAAGACCGCCATCGCCGAGGGCCTGGCCAAGCGCATCGTCGAAGGCAGCGTGCCGGAAGTGCTGTCCGATGCGGTGATCTACTCGCTGGACCTGGGCGCCCTGGTGGCCGGCACCAAGTATCGCGGCGACTTCGAAAAGCGCCTCAAGAGTGTGTTGACGGCCCTCAAGAAGATCCCCAGCGCCGTGCTTTTCATCGATGAGATCCACACCATCATCGGCGCCGGGTCCGCGTCGGGCGGCACCATGGATGCCTCCAACCTGATCAAGCCGGCCCTGGCCTCCGGCGAGCTGCGCTGCATCGGCTCGACCACCTTCCAGGAATACCGCGGCATCTTCGAGAAGGACCGCGCGCTGGCCCGGCGCTTCCAGAAGATCGACATCGTCGAGCCCACCGTCGGCGAGACCTACCAGATCCTGCAGGGACTCAAGCCCAAGTACGAAGCCCATCATGGTGTGACCTACGCCGACGATGCGCTGCAGGCCGCGGTGGACCTGTCGGTCAAGCACATCGGCGACCGACTGCTGCCGGACAAGGCCATCGACGTGATGGACGAAGCCGGCGCCCGCCAGCGCCTGTTGCCCGAGGGGCTGCGCAAGGAATTGATCGACATCGAAGAGATCGAGACCATCGTGGCCAAGATGGCGCGTATCCCGGCCAAGCAGGTCAGCGCCACCGACAAGGACGTGCTCCAGCATCTGGAGCGCAACCTCAAGATGGTGATCTTCGGCCAGGATCCGGCGATCGAAACCCTGGCCTCGGCGATCAAGCTGGCCCGCTCGGGGCTGGCCAATCCCGAAAAGCCGATCGGCAACTTCCTGTTCGCCGGCCCCACCGGCGTGGGCAAGACCGAGGTCACCCGGCAGCTCGCCCTGCAGTTGGGGATCGAGTTGGTGCGCTTCGACATGAGTGAGTACATGGAGCCGCACTCGGTGAGCCGCCTGATCGGCGCGCCCCCCGGCTACGTCGGTTTCGACCAGGGCGGCCTGCTGACCGAAAAGATCGTCAAGACCCCGCACTGCGTGCTGCTGCTGGACGAAGTCGAGAAGGCCCATCCGGACATCTTCAACATCCTGTTGCAGGTGATGGACCGCGGCATCCTGACCGACACCAACGGGCGCGAGGCCAACTTCAAGAACGTGATCCTGGTGATGACCACCAACGCCGGTGCGGCCCAGGCCTCGCGGCGCACCATCGGCTTCACCAAGCAGGACCACTCCACCGACGCGATGGAGAGCATCCGCCGCAGCTTCACGCCGGAATTCCGCAACCGCCTCGATGCGGTGGTGCAGTTCCAGGCGCTGGGCTTCGACCACATCCTGCGGGTGGTGGACAAGTTCCTGATCGAACTCGAAGCGCTGCTGCAGGAAAAGCACGTCAGCCTCTCGACCACGCCGACTGCGCGCGACTGGCTGGCCCAGCATGGCTTCGATCCGCTGATGGGTGCCCGCCCGATGGCGCGGGTCATCCAGGACCGCGTCAAGCGTCCGCTGGCTGACGAGTTGCTGTTCGGCAAGCTGATCCACGGCGGCAAGGTCAGCATTGACGTCAAGGACGGCGAGCTGGTGGTCGAGGCTCAGCCCGAGCCGGAACGGCTGCTGCCGGCGACGGTGGAGTAAGTGGCAGGCCATGCCCGGCGTTGGCCGGGCATGGCGCAAGCGGGGCGCAGGCAAGCAGGGCGCTGGGTGGTGCAGGCACGACCCAGCCAGCAGACATGGCAAAGCCGGCCGACGTTGCCGTCAGCCGGCGCAATAACCTGGTAATCCACCGGGAAATTCACCAGAAGGCGGCCAACAGGCCGCCTTCTTCGCATCGCGTCGCGCGCGATTACTTCATGCGATAGGTGATACGACCCTTGGTCAAGTCGTACGGGGTCATTTCGACCTTCACACGGTCGCCGGTCAGGATGCGGATGTAGTTCTTGCGCATGCGGCCGGAGATGTGGGCGATGATCTCGTGCCCATTTTCCAGCTTGACCCGGAAGGTGGTGTTGGGCAGCGTCTCACTGACAGTGCCCTCGAATTCGATGGAATCGTCTTTCGACATGTAGTCCTGTTCGGTCGCGATAGGCCCTGTGCGGGCCCTAAGGGCGGGGATTTTACGCTTCTGGCCCTCCGGCTGCAAAGTTTTGGTTAACCGGACCGCCGGGACGGGTCGAATTCGGCGCCCCCGTTCAGGCCAATCCGCTCGCGGCACGCTCCCCAAACGCCTCCCGCCAGTCGCCCACCCAGCCCGGCGCCTTCACCAGCGACCGCACCTGGGCCAGGAATTTGTCACGCGGCCAATGCTCCGCTCCCAGGCTCAGCAGATGCGGATTCTCTACCTGGGCGTCGATGAGCGGCCAACCGTGGGTGCGCAGAAAGGCAGCCAGGCCCGTCAAGGCGATCTTCGATCCACCGCTGCGCGCGCTGAACATGCTTTCGCCAAAGAACATCCGTCCAATCGCCACGCCATAGATCCCGCCCACCAGCGTGGGCCCGTCGAACACTTCCACCGAATGCGCATGACCCAGGCGGTGCAGACGGCCATAAGCCTGCTGCATGCCCTCGGTGATCCAGGTGCCGTCCTGGCCGGGGCGAGGCGACGAGGCGCAGGCCGCGACCACCTCGTCGAAAGCGGTATCGGCGCGCAGGTGCCACGCGCTGCCGCGCAGTTGCCGGCGGAACCGGGACGCCAGCCGCACGCCATCGCTGCGAAACACCATCCGTGGATCGGGCGACCACCACAGCGGCGGCTGGCCCTCCGAGAACCACGGAAAGATGCCGCCGGCATAGGCATTGAGCAGGCGTTCGGTGGACAGGTCGCCGCCGATGGCCAGCAACCCGTCCGGATCGCGCAGGGCGGCTTCGGCCAGTGGAAAGGGCGAGGAGGGATCTTGGCCCAGCAGCACGGGGCGGGGCGAACGGGGGGTACGGGGCATGGTGGATCTTAGCGGTCGGCTCTGTCCGTTTGGCGATTGACGCCCTCGCGGGGTTCGCAGCGCCCCGCGCTCAGTCCGCGAAATTGATCGATCAGCCAGTAATCGAACGGCCGGGCGGGGCGGTCAGACGAGCCCTTCGGCGGGCTCAGTCCTCTCGGAACGGCGTATGGACCAGCAGGTTGGCGGCGTAGCGACGCACGGCCTCCCGCTCGTCCTGGCACCACTGCGCCAACGGCTCGCGGAACGACGGATCGGCTATCCAATGGCGACTGCGTACCTCCGTCGGCAGGAAACCGCGCGCGATCTTGTGCTCGCCCTGGGCGCCGGGCTCGAAGCGCTGCAGACCTTGCCGCAGGCAATAGTCGATCCCTTGGTAGTAGCAGGTTTCGAAGTGCAGGCCCGGCAGGTTCTCCCCGCCCCAATAACGGCCATAGAGCGTGTCGGCGCCGCGCAGGCACAGCGCCCCGGCCAGGGGCACGCCCTCGCGCTCAGCCAGGAAGATCACCAACGACTGCGGCATCTCCCGCGCCAGGTGCTGCAGGAAGGGCAGCGTGAGGGCGGGGGAATTGCCGTACTCGTGGAAGGTCTTCAAATAGAAATCGTGCATCGCGGCCAGGTCGGCGTGGCTGGCATCGGCCCCTTCCACGCAGCGCATCGTGATGCCCGCCCGCTGCACCTTGGCGCGCTCCTGGCGGATGTTCTTGCGATGCTTGTGGTCCATCGACGCGAGAAAATCGTCGAAATCCCGCCAGCCGGGTTTGCGGGTCCAGTGGTATTGCATGTCCACCCGCGCCAGCCAGTCGTCGTCGAAGGCCGTTTCTTCGGCGGCCGTGTGGAAGTTGATGTGCGCCGAGGACAGCGCACGACGCTCGACCAGCCCGCGGACCGCCTCCAGCAGCGCGGGTGCCCGCGCCGGGTCACGTGCCAGCAGGCGGGGGCCGGTCACCGGTGAATACGGCACCGCCCCCAGCCACTTGGGAAAATAATCCTGGCCGTAGCGGGCGTAGGCGTGGGCCCAGGCATGGTCGAAGACGAACTCTCCATGCGAGTTCGTCTTCAGGTAGCCGGGCATGGCCGCGACCAGGGCCCCGTCCTCCCACAAGGTGAGGTGTAACGGGCTCCAGCCCCAGTCGGCGCGCAGGCAGTCGTGCGCCTCCAGGCCGGCCAGGAACGCGTGCCTGACGAACGGGTTGGCCCCGTCGTGCAGGGCATCCCAGGCGCCGGCCGGCACGTCGTCCAGCCGGCGCAGCCAGCGTGCGGTCAGGGCCATGTCTGCCGGCGCGCTGTCGGGCTCAGGCGATCTTGTCCAGGTAGCGCTCGGCGTCCAGCGCCGCCATGCAGCCAAAGCCGGCGGAGGTGATCGCCTGGCGGTAGTGCTGGTCGGCGACGTCGCCGGCGGCGAACACGCCTTCCACCGAGGTCTCGGTGGCGTTGCCGCCCAGCCCCGAGCGGATCTCCAGGTAGCCGTTGTTCATGGCCAGCTGCCCATCGAACAGCTGGGTGTTGGGATGGTGGCCGATGGCCACGAAGAAGCCATGCGCCTCCAGGTCGCGGGTGCTGCCATCCTGCACGGACTTCACGCGCACCCCGGTGACGCCCATCTCGTTGCCCAGCACCTCCTCCACGGCGTGGTGCCAGACCGGCTCGATCTTGCCGGCGGCGATCTTGTCGAACAGCTTGTCCTGCATGATCTTTTCCGCGCGCAGCGTGTCGCGGCGATGCACCAGGTAGACCTTGCGGGCGATGTTGGACAGATACAGCGCTTCTTCGACCGCGGTGTTGCCGCCGCCCACCACCACCACGTCCTGCTCCTTGTAGAAGAACCCGTCGCAGGTGGCGCAGGCCGATACGCCCCGGCCCTTGAATTTCTCTTCCGACTCGATGCCCAGGTATTTGGCGGTCGCGCCGGTCGCGATGACCAGTGCATCGCAGGTGTAGGTGGCGCTGTCGCCGGTCAGTGTGAACGGACGCCGGGACAGGTCGGCGGTGTGGATATGGTCGAAGATCACCTCGGTCTCGAAGCGCTCGGCATGGGCCTGCATCCGGTTCATCAGGTCCGGGCCCATCAGGCCGTGTGCATCGCCCGGCCAGTTGTCGACCTCGGTGGTGGTCATCAGCTGGCCGCCCTGCTGCAGGCCGGTGATGACCACGGGCTTGAGGTTGGCGCGCGCCGCATACACGGCCGCGGTCCAGCCGGCCGGGCCCGAGCCCAGGATGAGGAGGCGGGAATGCTTGACGGGACTGCTGGTGGAAGCGCTCATATATACTCGCGATCAGAGGGATATGCCGACACGATCGCGTCTTGGCGCGTCATGCCGCAGGGGGCATAGAGTGGCGATGCGCCATCGTCGAATCAAGGCGAACCGGTGGAACTGCGTGACTCGTCCATGCTGCGCGCGCTGCTGCCAGCCTAGCGCGGGCCATCGGCGTACCCGGGCTGCGAACCGGCCAGTACGACCGCCGCGTGTTCCGGCTGCAGCCGAGGCTGAAAGCCGCGCCGACCTCGTTTATTATCAACCACTAACGAAGTTTTTTTGAGGTCTGGCTCCAGGTGGCAAAACCGGTCCCCGAACGCACAGCAGAAGCCAAGGCTCCCCGCGGCAAGCCCGCACCGGCCGAATCGCCGCGCCGCCAGCGCCTTTGGCGCGACCTGGCGTTGATCGCCATTGCGCCCTTGCTGCTCTACCTGCTGGCCAGCCTGTTCACCTACTCGGCGGCCGATCCCGGCTGGTCGCAGACCGGCAGCGTCGTTGCGCCCGTACACAACATGGGCGGCCAGGCCGGGGCATGGATCGCCGACGTCCTGCTGCAACTGTTCGGGTACGTCGCCTTCGTATTGCCCTTGATCCTGGGCGCGGTGGCCTGGATCGCCCTGTTCGGCATGGAGAAGG
>DASWQJ010000012.1:0-7437 GCA_036403795.1 Stenotrophomonas sp. | reverse complement strand
CCCAACTCGCAAGCCGCGATCCAAAAACGCCCAGGAAAAGGGAGAAAACCGACCCCAAGCGGCAAGCGAAAAAAAAGCGCCCCGAAGGGCGCCCTTTCAACCAGGCAGAGCGTGCCGACCGTCAGGCGCCGCGCGGCCCGCGATTGCCGCCACCAGAACGCTGACCGCCACCCGGCCGACCGCCACCCGGCTGACCGCCCGGACGCGGACCGCCGCTGGGGCGACCCGGATTGGGGCCGCGATTGCCCCCCGGGCCCCCGCGATTACCGCTCGGGCGCGCCGTGCCATAGGGGTGTGCCCCAGGCGTGGCGTGATCGGACGGGAAGAATTGCGGAGCGTTGCCCGGATGCCCGTACGGATGCTTCTTCGCACCCTGGCCCTGACCCTGACCCTGTGCCTGGCCGCCACGGCTGGCAGCGTTCGGATTGCCAGGGCCGCCACGGCCGGCACCAGCGCCCGGACCCCGTGCGCCTGGACCGCCACCCGGGCCGCGTGCGCCTGGGCCGGCGCCCGGACCGCGTGCACCAGGACCACGCGTACCGGGGCCGCGGGTACCTGGGCCACGAGCGACACCAGGACCGGCATTGCGATGACCGCTGGGGCCGGTGCTCACGCCTTCGGGCACGTACCAACTGCGGAATGCCGCGGGATTGCCATCGGGCAACGGCTTGGGACCTTTTTCCTTGCGCTGCTTGAACGGCTTCTGCGACTGCTTGGCCGCCGCTTCGCCGCTGACCGTCAGGCCACCCTTGAAGCCGCCGCCCTTGCCGCGACCGCGGCCGCGATCTTCGCGCAGCGTGTCGAAGCGACGCAGCTCGCGACCCTCGTCGGCGGTGTTGTGACCATTGACGTAGGCATTGCTGCGACCGCCATCACGGGCCACATGCATCGTGGCGCGGGCGGCCTTGCGCTGGCCGATCACCGGCTGCAGCGTCAGCGCCGAAGGCTGGCTGTCTTCAAGCTTGAGCTCGGCACGCAGGGCCTCGACCTGGGGTTGCGGCAGCTCCACCGACTGGCCACGCAGCAACTCGCGCGGCAAGGAGATCTTGCCGTAACGGGCGCGTTTGAGGCGACTGACCTGGCAGCCCTGGGACTCCCACAGGCGGCGCACTTCGCGATTGCGGCCTTCCTTCACCACCACGCGGAACCAGTCGTGCGAGTCGGTGCCGCCAATGCGTTCGATCTCGTCGAACTTGGCCGGGCCGTCTTCCAGTGCCACACCCCGCATCAGGCGATCGACGATCTGGTCGGACACCTGCTCCTGGCCTTCGGGGGCTCGCACGCGCACCACGTACTCGCGCTCGACCTCGAAAGAGGGATGCATCATCGCGTTGGCCAGCTCGCCGTCGGTGGTGAGCAGCAACAGGCCGGTCGTGTTGATGTCGAGGCGGCCGATCGCGATCCAGCGCGCACCCTTGAGTGCGGGCAGCGATTCGAAAATGGTCGGGCGACCTTCCGGATCGTCGCGGGTGGTCACTTCGCCTTCCGGCTTGTTGTAGATCAGCACGCGCGAGGGCTCGCTCAACGCGCTGGCCACGAAGCCGCGTCCGTCGAGTTCGATGCGGTCGCCGCTGCGGATCGACATGCCGGTCTGCGCGACCTCGCCATTGACCTTTACCAGGCCATCGGCGATGCGCTGTTCGAGCGCGCGCCGGGAGCCCAGGCCGGCCTGGGCCAGGACCTTGTGCAGGCGTTCTTCGAGTTTGGGGGGCTGTTCGCCTTCGCTGCGCTTCAACGACAGCTTGTTCAACGACAGCTTGCGGGGGGTGTCACTCATTGTCAGGGCTCCGGACGGCGCTCGGCGCCGGCCTCTGTTCGTCTTCATCGTCCGGTGCCGCGTCTGCGGTGCCGGTGGGGTGGGGCGCCAGGTGCCGCATTTCGGCGGTACCGGCGATTTCTTCTTCCGCGTCGGCATCCGCCGCCGGGATCAGGTCTTCGGCGGGCAGGTCCTGCGCTCGCGCCTGTGCTTCGTGGTGCCATGCCGGGTCGGCGTCGGCGTCATGGTCGATGTCCCGGTCGCCATCGCGCTCGGCATCGAGGTCTTCATCTTGGGCCGCGGCCGTCTCGTCGGCTTCATCGCCGGACGGGAGATCGCTTTCCGTGCCTGACGCCGTGGCGTCGTTGGCTGCGTCCTGGCCGTCGTCCATCTGTGAACCGGCGCGTAGCGGCGCAGCGGGTTGGCCGTCGCCGTCCAGCGGCAGCTGCGGCTCCAGTTCGCCAATGTCCTTCAGTTCGGACAGCGGGGGCAACTCGTCCAGGCGCTTGAGCCCGAAATAATCAAGGAAGCCCTTGGTGGTGCCGAACAGGGCTGGCTTGCCGGGCACGTCGCGATG
This sequence comes from Stenotrophomonas sp., assembly GCA_036403795.1. Classification (GTDB taxonomy): domain Bacteria; phylum Pseudomonadota; class Gammaproteobacteria; order Xanthomonadales; family Xanthomonadaceae; genus Stenotrophomonas_A. The sequence goes on along the minus strand of DASWQJ010000012.1, from coordinate 5,104 downwards.
GCCGACCACGCGGATCCATTCGCGCTCTTCCAGCGCCTGGATGATGTTGCTGCTGACCGCCACGCCGCGGACCTGCTCGATCTCGCCGCGGGTGATCGGTTGGCGATAAGCGATCAACGCCAGCGTCTCAAGCGTGGCCCGCGTGTACTTGGTCTTGCGCTCGGTCCACAACCGCGCCACCCAGGCATGCACATCGGCCTTGACCTGGAATCGGAAGCCGGAGGCGACCTCGACCAGCTCCACGCCCCGCTCGGCGCAGCCTTCGCGCAACTGCTCCAGCGCGCGCTCCAGGCTGCCCGGCGGCGCCGGCTCGTCCTCGGGAAACACGTTCTGCAGCTGCGCCAGCGCCAGCGGCTGGTTGCTCGCCATCAGCGCGGCTTCGACGATACGGTTGATCAGTGCTTGGTCCATTTCCACGATCGTTGTGTTGGGCTCAGGGAGTGTCGTCGCTGTCATCGAATTCGCTCGAAAACTGCAGCGGGGCATTGGTGTTGCCGGCCGCCAGCGACTTGACGTAGATCGGTGCCAGCGGCGCTTCCTGCACGATGTCCAGCAATTGTTCCTTGGCCAGTTCCAGTAGCGCGAGGAAGGTGACCAGCACGCCGAGCTTTCCTTCCTCGGCGGTGAACAGCGACTCGAACCGATAGAACTTGCCGCCTTCCAGCCGTGCCAGCACATCGCCCATGCGCTGGCGCACGCTCAGCGCTTCGCGCCGGATCGCATGGCCGCTGAACAGCTCGGCGCGCTTGAGCACGTCGTGCAGGGCCAGCAGCATTTCCTTCAGATCCACCGGCGGCGGCAGGCGCACCGCTGCGCGTTCGGGCACGAATGCCTGGACAGGCGCCGTATCGCGATCTTGCCGGGGCAGGGTGTCGAGGTCTTCGGCCGCCTGCTTGAAACGTTCGTACTCCTGCAGCCGGCGCACCAGCTCGGCGCGCGGATCGGCTTCGTCGCCCTCTTCGCTGGGCGGCCGCGGCAGCAGCATCCGCGACTTGATCTCGGCCAGGATCGCGGCCATGACCAGGTATTCGGCCGCCAGCTCGAACCTCAGTTCCTGCATCACGTTGATGTAGTCCACGTATTGCCGGGTGATCTCGGCGACCGGGATGTCCAGGATGTTCAGGTTCTGGCGGCGGATCAGGTACAGCAGCAGGTCCAGCGGCCCTTCGAACGCGTCGAGGATGACCTCCAGCGCGTCCGGCGGGATGTAAAGATCCTGCGGAATCTGCAGCAACGGTTGCCCATGGACGACCGCCAGCGGCATTTCCTGCTGCTGCGGCGAAGGCGACTGGGTTGAAGGATTCGCGTCTTGCGCGAGTTCGGAGCTCATCAGCGATCAGGTATTGCGTCCATCGGCGCTCGCGGCATGGAAGGGCCGCGGACGCTCCAGTCCTGCGAGGTTGCTTCAATTCGGCGTGCCGGACGGGCACGTTCCCAGACATCAAACACGGGCCGCCGCAAGTCTTGCGGCGGCGGAACTACCAAAGGAGGTGATCTACGCGGGCCGTTTGAGCGGGGGCTCCGGGAACCAGCGAAGCGGTCGCCGGTGGGGCCGGAAGGGCCGGGAGGCTGACAGGCCGCCGCATCCAACCGCGTGTGGGGCTAAGGGTAATGCCTGTCGCGGCCCGGTGTCCAGCGTTGGCACGACTACAATGGACGGCCATTGGGCTGGCGGAGAAGATCCATTGATGTGGTACGTGATCGAAGGGTATGACGGCCCGGCTGCCGCCGAGGGCCGGCGCGTCGGCCGCCCGGCCCACCTGCAGCGGCTGCGGGAGCTGGCCGACCAAGGGCGCCTGTTGTTGGCCGGCCCCTGTCCGGCCATCGACGCCGAGGATCCCGGCGAGGCCGGTTTCAGCGGCAGCCTGGTCGTGGCGGAGTTCGCCTCGCTGGTCGAGGCGCGTGCCTGGGCCGAGGCAGATCCTTACGTGGGGGCAGGCGTTTACGAGCGCGTGGAAGTGCGGCCTTTTCGCAAGGTGCTGCCGTGAACGACCGGGTCGAGCGTATCGAGTCCCTCCTGCGGCAGGCCTTCTCTCCGTCGCTGCTGGAAGTGCTGGACGAAAGCCACAAGCACGTCGGCCACGCCGGCGCGCGCGACGGCCGGGGCCACTTTGCGGTGCGCATCATCGCCCCGGCGTTTGACGGCATGACGCCGTTGGCCCGCCACCGCGCGGTCTACGCCGCCTTGGGCAACATGATGACCGACGATATCCATGCATTGTCGATCCAGGCCGAGGGCCCGGTCGCCTGACCTGGCCTGTCCGTCGTTTGTCCTCGCGCATCGCGAATGCCTGTCTTGAAGACACGGTCCGGTTACAATTGCGTTAACGCGTTGCGGCTATGCCACGACGCGGAATGCCCGGCGATCGTCTTGCCCGGGTCGACGCGGGCGAGGTGGCCGCGACCGATCGGGCCCGTTACGCTGCAGTGCAAGAGTGACAGCGGCGGGTGAAAACGATTACAGTCCGGGCCGGATTCTTCTGACGAATCTCGACCGTGGAGGGCCGCAAGTTGGCCAAGAGTTCCATCACCATCAAGGATGTGGCCCGTGAGGCGAAAGTCTCGGTGGCAACGGTCTCGCGTGCGCTCAACGGGCACGACAATGTCGCCGAACCGGTGCGCAAGCTGGTCCTGGAAGTGGCTGACCGGCTGCGCTACAGCCCGCACGCCGCCGCCCGCAGCCTCAGCAGCCGGCATACCCAGACCATCGGCGTGGTCCTGCCAGACCTGTATGGCGAATTCTTCTCCGAGTTGATCCGGGGCATCGATGGCGTGGCCAGGGCGCGACGCCAGCACCTGCTGGTGTCCAGCTATCACGGCGACCAGGAAGAGCAGGGGCGCGCGCTGCGCGCGATGCGAGGGCGGGTCGACGGCCTGGTCGTGCTGTCCCCTTACGCCGAGCACCCGGGCTTCCTGACCGAGAACCTGCCGCAGTCGCTGCCGACCGTGCTGATCAATACGCACCTGCCCGACGACCATTATCCGATGCTGAGCATCGACGATCACGCCGGCGCGATCGCGATGACCGAGCATCTGTTGTCGCTGGGCCATCGCCGCATCGTGTTCATTGCGGGGCCGGAGCTGAACTTTGATGCCCGCGAGCGACTTCGCGGATTCCGCGAGGCCATCAGCCAGTACCCGGGCGCGCAGGGTCGCGAGCTGTACGGCAATTTCGACGAGGCCTCGGGCTATCGCGCCGGGCAGTCCCTGCTGAAGGGCGAGCTGCCTGATGCCGTGTTCGCGGCCAACGACATGATGGCGCTCGGCTGTCTCTACGCGCTGACCCAGGCCGGCATCAAGGTGCCCGAGCAAATCGCGATGGCGGGGTTCGACGACATCCCGCTGGCGCGGTTCGTGCACCCGGCGCTGACGACCATGCGTGTCAGCATTGCCGAGCTCGGCGGGCAAGCCATGACCCGGTTGCTGGGCTTGATTGATCCGGGCGTGGAGGCGGGCGAAGGCGACAGCGAGGCCGCCGCTGCCCGTGACGTCACGTTGCGGCCGACGTTGGTCGTACGCGATTCCACCGTGCCGGGCTCATCGGCCGAGGGCTGAATACACGGCAGGCAGGTGGCGCGAACCTGCGCCGGTTCCTGCGGTCAGACGTTGTAGTAGCGCCGGCGCGGGGACGACGCCGGGCGATGCAAAGGTGTCCCGCCCCTCAGGGGCTTGGTTTGGGCTGATGGAGTTTTCTGGGTGACGGCTGTAAGCAATTCCACATTTTCCGGCGGCCAACACCGCCCCTCTTCCCGGCGCCCATGGCGCGCCGCGGTCTGTCTGGTGCTGGCGACCGGCACGTTGTGGCTGGCTTCTTGCCAACGCCAGGAGCCCCCCGTGCCCGAGAAAGCCAAACCGCAGGTGATCCTGGTCGAACCGGTCCTGCCACCGGAACCGCCCAAGCCGGTCAAGCCGGAACTGCCGCCGTTGTTCTCCGACATCGAGCGCCGCACCTTCCAGTTCTTCTGGGACACGACCAACGAAACCAATGGCCTGACCCCGGACCGGTTCCCGTCTCGTCCGTTTGCCAGCATTGCCTCGGTGGGTTTCGCGTTGACCGCCTATCCGATCGGCATCGAGAATGGCTGGGTCAGTCGCACCCAGGCCGTGGACCGCACCCTGACCACGTTGAGGTTCTTCCGCGACGTGCCGGTCGGGCCGCAGCGCACCGGCAAGGCCGGCTACAAGGGCTTCTACTACCACTTCCTGGACATGCAACAGGGGCGGCGCTATGACAGCTGGGTAGAGCTGTCCAGCGTGGACACGGCGCTGCTGATGATGGGCGTGCTGTTCGCGCAGTCCTACTACGACGGCGACGATGCGCGCGAGAAGGAAATCCGCCAGATCGCCGACACCCTCTACAAGCGCGTGGACTGGACCTGGTTGCAACAGCGCAAGCCCCTGGTGTCGATGGGCTGGTTTCCTGAAAGCGGGTTCATCGACCACGACTGGATGGGCTACAACGAGGCGATGATGCTGTACGTGCTTGCATTGGGCTCGCCCACGCATTCACTGGATCCGGATGCCTGGACGGTGTGGACGCGCACCTACAACAACGACTGGGGCGTCTACCAGGGACAGGAATACCTGTCGTTCGGCCCACTGTTCGGGCATCAGTACAGCCATGTCTGGATCGACTTCCGCGATATCCAGGACCAATACATGCGCGAACGCGGCATCGATTACTTCCTCAATAGCCGGCGCGCCACGCTGGCCCATCGCGATTACGCCATCGACAACCCGATGAAGTGGAAGGAATACGGTGAGAACGTGTGGGGCCTGACGGCCAGCGATGGTCCGCAGAACACCAGCCAGGAGTTCCGTGGCGAGCAGCGTCAGTTCCGCCACTATTCCTCGCGCGGCGCCGGCCTGCGCGAGAACTTCGATGACGGCACCATCGCGCCGACGGCAGCGATCTCGTCGATCGTGTTCGCGCCGGAAGTGGTGATCCCGGCCACCGAGGAAATGCACAAGCGCTTCGGTGACTACGCGTATTCCAGCTACGGTTTCCTGGATTCGTTCAATCCCAGCTTCAATTACGACATTCCCCTCAAGACCGGCCGCCTGGTGCCCGATCGCGGGTGGGTCGCCAGTGACTACATCGCCA
>DASWQJ010000011.1:0-5785 GCA_036403795.1 Stenotrophomonas sp. | reverse complement strand
AGATCTCCAGCGCATCACCCTGCAACGGCTCGATGCGCAGCACGCCGGCCCGCAAGGTGGACAACAGCGGCGCATGCCGCACCAATACCCCGAAGCGCCCCGCGCTGCCGGGCAGCTCGACCTCGCGGACCTCGCCCGACCAGATGGGACCGGCCAGGCTGACGACTTCCAGGTTCAGGGCAGGCCCCTGACTCATCGGCAGTCACCACGCGCGATGTGGTGTGTGCAGCGGTCTGAATGGGCGGCGGATCGACGTGGCGGCATCTTGGCCCCGGTGATCTGTCATGGGAGGGACAGTATCCAGTCGCCGCCGTTGCGCCACGTCAACGGGGCCGTAGCCCCCGGGGCGGGCTTCTACGCTTCGCCGATGTCTTCGTTCCACACATCCGGGTTGGCGGCGATATAGCCGCCCAGCAGGTCGATGCATTCCTGGTTCTGCAGATCGATGACCTGCACCCCGGCCTCGCGCAGCCAATCGATGCCGCCACGAAAGGTGACCGATTCGCCGACCACCACCGTGCCGATGTTGAACTGCCGCACCAAGCCGCTGCAGTACCAGCACGGCGCCAGCGTGGTCACCATGAGGGTGTCCTGGTAGCGGCGTTGCCGGCCGGCCTTGCGGAAGGCGTCGGTCTCGCCGTGCACGGAAGGGTCGTTCTCCTGCACGCGGCGATTGTGACCACAGCCCAGCATCCGGCCGTCCTGGTGGTAGAGCGCCGCGCCGATGGGGATGCCGCCCTCGCTCAGGCCTTGTCGTGCTTCGGCGATGGCGGTGTCGAGCAGGGCGCGGTAGTCGGGCGTGGCGATCATGGGCGTCGTGGCGAAACAGAAGTCGGTTTGCAGTCTGGGCCAGCGTGCACGGCACTGGCAACCGCCTCATCGCGCGTTGCGTTGGGTGTCGCGGTCCGATGCGGTATCCACCCCCACTACCACGGACATGCCGGGACTCAGTCGCGCAGCGGCGGGTTGGCCGGGGTCGATGCCGATCTTGACGGGGATACGCTGGGCGATCTTGACGAAATTGCCCGTGGCATTGTCGGCCGGCAGCACGGCGAATTCCGAGCCTGCCGCCGGAGAGATCTCCTGCACATGCCCCTGCAGCCGCGCATTGTTCAACGCATCCACGGTAAAGGTCGCGCGCTGGCCGACCCGCACCTGGTACAGCTGGGTTTCCTTGAAGTTGGCGATCACCCACAACGTGTCAGGCACCAGCCCCATCAGTTGCGTGCCGTTGGTGACATAGGCGCCGAGCCGCACGCCGATCTGCCCCAGCGTGCCGGCGCGCGGGGCGCGGATGCGGGTGTTGTCGAAATTGATCTGGGCCAGTTGCACCGCGGCCTCGGCATTGGCGACGGCCGCCTCCAACGCGCCGCGGTTGACCTCGACGCTGCGGGCGCTCTGCTCGGCCGCTTCCAGTGCGGCCTGCGATTGTTGCAGGGACGCGCGTGCCTGCGCATTGGCGGCCTGTGCGGTATCGCGGTCCTGCTCGGACAGCAATTGCTGCCCCGCGAGCTGCTCGGCACGCCGCAGCGCTGCCTGGCTGCGCACCTGCTGGGCCTGGCTGTTGGCGACGCCCGCGCGGTTCTCGGCGATCACCGCCGCGGCACTGCGCCGGCTCTGGTCCCAGTTGGCCAGGTTGGCCTGCGCGGTCTGCAACTGCGCGCGCGCCTGTTCGAGCTGCTGGCCATAGATCCGGTCGTCGATGCGGGCCAGCAACTGATTGGCCTCCACTCGCTGGAAATCGCGCACCGGCACGTCGACCACGTAACCGCTGACCTGCGGGGCGATGATCGTGAGCTGGCCGCGCACCATCGCGTTCTCGGTGCTCTGTATCGCACTGGTGAACGGAGGCAGGCGCCACGCGTACAGCACCACCGCCACGCCACAGAGCGCGAGCAGCGCGATGGCGCCCATGCCCCACCAGCGACGACTCCGACGCGCGGCGGGGGGCGAGGGCCCTGGAGAAGGCGGTGCGGCTTGATCGGCGGGCGTACTCATGCGCGGGAAGGACTCTCTTGCAGGTCGATGGAGGCAAGTCTTCGCAGGCGCTGGCGCTTGAACAGAAACGCCAGGAACCACACCAGGATGCCGATGGCGATCATTCCGATCACGCGAAAGACGTCGTTGTAGGCCAGCACGGTGGCTTCACGGGTTGCGGCGCTGGCCAGTGCGCGCAGGCCCAGCACCTGGCGGGCCGCGGGATCGAGCACCTCATGGGCGTAGGCATTGGCATAAGCCTGCACCCGCGCGGCAACCTGCGGATCGCTAAGTACGAGGTTGTCGGTGAGTTGGCTGGAATGGAATTTTTCGCGCACCGTTTGCAACGTGCCCAGGAAAGCGCTGCCCAGCAAGCCGCCCATGTTTTGCGCCATGCCGAACATCACCACGAACGTGATCAGGTTGCCGGGTTGGGTAGCCACTTGGCCGATGCCCGCAACCATGGCAGGTGCGACGAAGAACGTGCTGCCGAAGGCCAGCAGGAACTGGCTGAGGTACATCTGCTCGGGCCGGGTCAAGCTGGTGGAACGTGCGTCCATGAAGCAGCCGATGCAGATCGCCAGCACCGCCACGATCAGGTGTTCGGTGATGTGCTGCGGATGGATCAACAAGGCGCTGGCCACCACGCCGCAGGTCGCGCCCAGCAACATGAGCCAGAACAATCGGTGCATCTGGTCGTTGGCCAGGCCGATGCCCTGGAAGAAGCCGATCGCCCCGCTGGCCTGCTCGGACAACACCAGCCTCACCAGCAGCACTGCCAGGATCAGTCGTGCGATATCGCCGTTTGCCAGCCAGCGCGTATTGAGCATCGGCCGCGCGCGGTAATGCTCGATGGCGATCGCCGCGCACAGCAGCACGATGGACAGCGCCAGCACCACGCCCAGCCATGGCGTGCTGGTCCACCACAGCACGCGACCCAACGACAGCACCGCCGCCAGGCCGGCAGATCCGGCGGCAAACAGCACGAAAGTGGCGGCGTCCAGCTTCTCGAACACCTTGTAGCGATCACCGGGCGGCAACTTGAGCGCGAGCACGCAAGCCAACGCGAACAGGGCCAGGCCCAGTTCGAACAGGTACAGGCCCCGCCATTCGCCGAACTCCAGCAATTCGGTGGAGAACACGCGTGCCAGCGGCAGCGCCAGTTGGGTGAGCCCTAATCCGGCGACCACCGCCTTGAGCCGATGCCGCGCCGGGAACGCCTGGATCATGTAGTACAGGCCCAGCGAACTGAGTGCCGCACCCACCAGCCCGTGGGCCGCACGAACCGCGATGGCCGAGCCCAGCGAATGCACGAACAGGTGGGCCAGGGCGATCACCGCATACAAGCCCAGGAATATCTCGGTGAACAACCGCAGCCCGAACTGCTGGCGGAATTTCACCAGCACCAGGTTGGCCGACATGTTGGTCATCACATAGGCCGCCGGCAGCCAGGCCACCTCGGCCGCATAGGCACCCAGCGTGCCCTGCAGATAGGGCAGGTTCGCGGTCACCAGCGCATTGCTGAGTCCACCGGTGAGCGCCACCACGATGCCGACCAACGCAAACGCAATGCGTCGTCCCATCGGATGCAGGGGCGTGGACGCCGAGCCGGGCAGGGTAGGCCGCTCGTGTGGCTGCCACTGGCGCGGGACGTACTTGTCGCTCACGGACGCTCGCTCACGTGCAGTCGCTCACCCAGGCAGTCACGGGGCAGGCCCGGCCCGGCAGGGCCGCCAAGCGGGTCTGCGGGCGATTGTGGCATGGGGCCGTCGCGACGGCGTCAGCAGTGCGATAATTGCGCCATGAGCGAATCCCCCTACAAGAGCGGCACCACGCACTTCGGTTTCCGCGACGTCGCCGCCAAGGACAAGCAGAAGCTGGTCGGCGAAGTCTTCACCTCGGTCGCGCGCAACTACGACCTGATGAACGACCTGATGAGCCTGGGGGTCCATCGGGCCTGGAAGCGCTATTTCGTCGCGACCGCACAGGTCAAGCCCGGCGATCGCGTGCTGGACCTGGCCGGCGGCACCGGTGACGTTGCCGCGCTGCTGCGCGATCGCGTCGGCAACGAAGGGCAGGTCGTGCTCGGCGACATCAACGCCGGCATGCTGTCGGTGGGGCGCGACCGGCTCACCGATCGTGGCCTGGTGGCGGGGCTGGACTATGTGCAATGCAATGCCGAGGCGCTGCCTTTCCCCGACCAGAGTTTCGACCTGGTGACCATCGCCTTTGGCCTGCGCAACGTCACCGACAAGGAAGCGGGGCTGCGCGAGATGTACCGCGTGCTCAAAGTCGGCGGGCAGGCGCGCGTGCTCGAGTTTTCCGAGGTCACCCAGGATTGGTTCAAGCCGATCTACGACTTTCATTCGTTCAAGATCCTGCCGAAGCTGGGCCAGTTGTTTGCCCGTGATTCGGCCAGCTACCAATACTTGGCCGAGAGCATCCGCAAGCATCCGCCGCAAGAAGCGCTCAAGGCCATGATGGGCGAGGCCGGCTTTGCGCGAACCCACTACAAGAACCTGACCGGCGGCATCGTCGCAATCCACTCGGGATACAAGGTTTAACCGCTTCGCGGGTCCTGCTTTTTCGACGGGCCCCGACGTGGCCTGGAAACCTTCGGGGCGACGCCTTCGGCACCGACAATCTGGGACGGCCGTCCGCCCGGTCGCCCCGGGCTTGGGCGACACTGGACGCCAGTCGTCGACCCTTTGCGCCGCATGCCTCTGCAAGACACCCTGACCCGCCTGTTCCCGCGCTCCTTCAGCGCCAAGCTGCTCGCCGTCGCGTTCGTCGGCATCCACGTCCCGCTGCTGCTGCTCATCGTCTGGCTGATGTGGCTGGCGGACCTGTCCGGGCCGCAGCGCTGGGCGGTGTTTGCCGTGGTGCTGTGCGCGACGTTGCTAGGTACTGCGGTGACCTTGGCGATCCTGTATCGCTTGCTGGCGCCGCTGCGCGCTGCCGCCGATGCGCTGGACATCTACTACGCCGAGCAACGCCTGCCCTTGCTGCCCGAGCAGGGCGAAGACGAACTGGGCCGCCTGCTGCGTGGCATCAATCGCAGCCTGCGCGGCATCGACGCCGGCCTGCGCGACGCGCGGCGGCATGCCTTGCTCGACCCGTTGACCGAGTCGCTCAACCGCCGCGGTTGCGAGCAGGCCCTGCACGACTCGGTCACTGCCGCGGCGAGTGGTGGCTGGCCCTTCACCTTGTTCGTGATCGACATGGACAACCTCAAGCCCATCAACGATCGCTACGGTCACGCCGCGGGCGACCAGGTATTGGTGCGGCTGGTGGAAACCGCCTACGGCTGGCTGGGCGCGCAAGACTGGATCGGTCGATGGGGTGGCGATGAATTCCTGCTGGGCGTGCATGCCCCGGAAGACGAAGCCACCCTCAAGCTGAATCAGTGGCTGTCCACGCTTGAGCGGGAAGACAGCCAGGCGCCGGTCCATGCCAGCGCGGGCAGCGCAGTGCACCGGCCGGGCGAGGAGGCGTCGGCGCTGTATCGGCGGGCCGACGCGGCCATGTACCGGGCCAAGTTTTCCGGCGGGCGGCGGCTGGTGCGCGATGGCCACGAAGACCCGGACAGCCGGCCGGTCCGCGCCTGAACGGCCCCGCGCCGCCAGTCAAAGCGGTGGAGCGCTAGAATCGACAGTTTCCCTGGCCCTGGTCCCGTACATGCGTTCCTCGCTCCTGATGCTGTCCCTGGCCGCGGCGCTGGTCGCCGGCTGCTCGCAAGAGTCCGCCCCCGCGCCCCAAGCCCCCGCCGCCCAGACTGCCGCCGCCACCGTGAAGCCCGTCGCCCGCA
>DASWQJ010000010.1:0-8864 GCA_036403795.1 Stenotrophomonas sp. | reverse complement strand
TGCGGGAAGAGCATCAGTCCGAAGTGCCGGTGATCATGCTGACCGCCCGCGACGAGCTGCCCGACAAGATCACCGGCTTTCGCGCCGGCGCCGATGACTACCTCACCAAACCCTTCGCGCTGCCCGAGCTGGAAGTGCGGCTCGAAGCGCTGCTGGCCCGAGCGCACGGACGCAACCGCAGCCGCCTGCTGCAGGTGGGCGACCTCAGCCTGGACCTGAATACGCTGGAAGCCAGCCGGGGCGGTCGCGCGCTGCATCTGTACCCGGCCTGCCGCAAGTTGCTGGAAGTGCTGATGCAGGCCAGCCCCGCGGCGGTCACGCGCGAACGCCTGGAGCACGCGTTGTGGGGAGAAGACCCGCCGGATGGCGACATGTTGCGTTCGCACATCTACGAGCTGCGCCGAAGCGTGGACGGCCCTTTCGCTGAAAAGCTGGTGCAGACCCTGCCGCGCGTCGGCTACCGGCTGGCCCCTGCCGTCCGCGACGCGGAGCCCACCCCATGACGCGCAGGCCGCGCGGCCTGCGCCGGCAGGTCACCCTGTGGTTGCTGCTGTACGCCTGCCTGATTTCGCTCGCGGTCTTCGTGCACGGCTACATCGTCAACGAACAGGCCGAACAGCTGACCTGGCGATCGCTGCTGAAATCGGAGATGGACCACTTCGTGCAGCGCAGTACCGAGGAGGCCGACTACCACTGGACCGACAGCCACGAGGTGCAGTTGTATGGCGACGACGACCAGTCGCCGCCGCCGCCAGAGTTCGCGCGCCTGGCGCCGGGCGTCCACGACGGGATCGCCTACCAAGGGCGCGACAAGGTCTTGCTGGTGCAGGACGTCAACGGCCGCCGACTGGTGTTGGCGCTGGACATCACCGAGCTGCAGGGTCATGAAAATCGCCTCGGCCTGTGGATGCTGGTGTCCAACCTGGTCGCCATCGTGCTCATTGGCGTGTTGGTGGGGTGGGGCATGGGGCGAGTGGTCAAGCCGCTGAGCGAAATGGCGAGGCGCATCCGCGACCTGCGCCCGGACAAGCCCGGCCAGCGGCTGGACATCGTGCGCGGTGCCAGCAGCGAGCAGATCGTCATTGCCGAAGCGCTCAACGATTACCTCAAGCGCAACGATCTTTTCGTCGAACGCGAGCGTGTCTTTCTCAATATCGCCAGCCACGAGTTGCGCACACCGATCGCGGTGATCGACGGCGCCAGCGAACTGGCACTCGAGCAAGCCGATACCCCCCCGGCCGTGCGCCACCAATTGCAGCGCATCCGCCAGACGACTGCGGGCGTGGAGCAGTTGCTCGCCTTGCTGCTGGTGCTGGCCAAGGACCCTGCGCGGATGGCTCGCAACAGCGACGATGTGCCCCTGGAGCAGCTGTTGCCGGAGATCCTGGCCGACCACCGCCACCTGTGCGTGGACAAGGACCTGACGATGGTGCTGGAGGCGCCGGTGCCGGTGAGCGTCTTCGCGCCGATGGCCATCGTGCAGGCCGCCATCGGCAACCTGTTGCGCAATGCCATCGAGAACAGCGACCGCGGGCAGATCCGCGTCGTGCTGGAGCCGCCGGCCCGCGTCCGTATCGAGGACCCCGGTCATGGCATGTCGCCCGAGGAAATCAGCGCCATCTATGCGCGCATGGCGCGTGGGTCTGGACAGGCCGACAGCCTGGGCATCGGCCTAGACCTGATCATGCGGCTATGCGAACACCTGGGCTGGACGCTGGAATTCCACTCGCATGCCGGGCAGGGCACGGTGGCGAACCTGGACATGAGTGGCGCAGCTCGCAAGCTGGGTGCGTCCACGGTGGAAATCGAGTAAGTCGCCAAGCAGTCGGTCGCGTCTCCACGCGCAGGGACCACGGTGCTTGCGAGGCAAGGAGGCGCCATGACGTCCGCCGCGGCGCCACGCGTTCCGATCCCACCGCCCACACGCAGGATCAGCCCGCCAACAACCCGCGCGCGATCAACCACTCCCTCGCGTTTTCCGCATCCTGCTCAAACCACGCCTGGGTCGACCCCAGTCGATACGTATAGCCCCAGGCATCCATATCGGCCATCAGGCGCACGCCGCCCACGCCCGGCAAGGCATCGGCCAGCACGATCTGCAGGTAGCAGGTGGCATCTTCTTCTTCGACCGAATCGGTCGCATCGGTGTGCACGCGCTCGCGGGCTTCCACCGGCAGCACGATGAGGTGACCGGCTTCATGCAGCATCGAATGGACAGGCGTGTCGCCGCGGACGTACACCTCGCAACCGACGATGCCGGCCTCTGGCTCACCCCAGTAGCTGCCCGGGATCGCCGCGCCGTCGGCCACGCGCTGCAACCGCAGGCCGTGCGAGGCCAGCAGGGCCACGCAGGCCTGGAAATCGATGTCGGCCACGCGCAATACCGCCGATTCGGCGGTCGTGTCCAGCTCGGAGGGGGCAGGGGAGGGTTTCACCACGGGCTCCTGCGCGGATTGCACCGCGCCAGGATCCGGCGCGCGGGGCGCCGGACAAGGGGCCGGCCTGGGCCGACCGGGACTACTTCTCGGGACCTTCCGGCAACGACACCGAGATGTCGAGCACGTCGTTGTTGCCGTCCTTGATCAGATCGACCTTGACCGCGTCAGCGTCGATCTTCACGTACTTCTTGATCACTTCCAGCAGCTCGCGTTGCAGCATCGGCAAATAATCCGGGCCGCCGCGTTGGCTGCGTTCCTGCGCGATGATGATCTGCAGGCGGTTCTTCGCAGTCTCGGCAGTGTTTTTCTTGCTCTTGAGAAAGTCGAGCAGTCCCATGCCTTAACCTCCGAACAGCTTGCTGAAGAAACCCTTCTTCTCGACGGAGATGAAGCGCATTAGGCGGTCTTCGCCCATGATGCGGGCGACCGCATCGTCATAAGCCTGTCCTGCCGGCGATTCGCCATCCAGGATGACTGGCTCGCCCTTGTTGGACGCATTGAGCACGTCGCCCGATTCCGGGATCACGCCGATCGCCTTCAAGCCAAGCACTTCTTCCACGTCGGTGATGCTGAGCATCTCGCCGGCTTCCACGCGTACCGGGCTGTAGCGCGTCAGCAGCAATGCCGCCGGTACGCTCTGGCCCGCCTCGGCGCGGTGGGTCTTGGAGTCGAGCAGACCGATGATGCGGTCCGAGTCGCGCACCGAAGACACTTCCGGGTTCACCACCACGACGGCGCGGTCGGCGTAGTACATCGCCAGGAACGCACCCTTCTCGATACCGGCCGGCGAATCGCACACGATGTAGTCGAAGCCGTCGGCAGCCAGGTCCTTCAGCACCTTTTCCACGCCTTCCTTGGTCAGCGCATCCTTGTCGCGGGTCTGTGACGCGGCCAGCACGAAGAGGTTGTCGAAGCGCTTGTCCTTGATCAGCGACTGCTTCAAGGAGGCCTCGCCGTGCACCACGTTGACGAAGTCGTACACCACGCGACGCTCGCAGCCCATGATCAGGTCGAGGTTGCGCAGGCCCACGTCGAAGTCGATGACCGCGACCTTCTTGCCGCGGCGCGCCAGCCCGCAGGCCAGGCTCGCGCTGGTCGTGGTCTTGCCAACGCCGCCCTTGCCCGAGGTGACCACGATAATTTCAGCCAAAGGAACTCTCCTGCATATCTGTTGGGTAGGGCTGCGTCAGTCCAGCGCAGCGATCTTGATTTCATCCTGCTCGAGCCAGACCTGGACGGCCCTGCCTCGCAGGTCTTTCGGTATATCGTCCAGCACCTTGTAGTGGCCGGCAATGGCGACCAGTTCGGCGTGGAAGTCGCGGCAGAAGATGCGTGCGTCCGCGTTTCCCTGCGCGCCGGCCAAGGCCCGCCCGCGCAGCGTTCCGTAGATGTGGATGCTGCCGTCGGCGATCACCTCGGCGCCGGCGCCCACGGTGGCCATCACCGTCAGGTCCGCGCTTTCGGCATACAGCTGCTGGCCCGAGCGCACCGGCGTGCGCTGCATGCGGCCGGGCCGCGAAGCCGTGGCCGCCGCGGCGATCGGAGCGGCCGCCGGAGGGGGCGGCGGCGGAGGCGGAGCGGCGGCCGCGCCTCCGTCGATCTTTTCGTATTGGGCGCGGAACTTGGCCAGCAGCGGCACGTCCAGCGCCTCGGACAGGCGTTCGATCTCGCTGGTGCCATAGGCCAGTGCCACCGGCAGCACGCCGGCGTCGCGCAACCCGTCCAGCAGGGCCTGCGCGCTGGTCGGGTCCGGTGCCTGCGACAATCCGCCGAAATCCAGGATCACCGCCGCGCGGCCGAACAACTTGGGCGCGCGCGCCACGCGGTCGCGCATTTCCTGGATCAGCCGGGGCACGTCCATCGTGCGGATGCGCAGGTTGGCGATGCCGACCTGGCCGATCTTGAGTTCGCCGGCCTGCTCGAAGTCCAGGTTCGCAGACGACACGCTCACGTCCCCGTCGGGCGCTGGGCCCGCTGCGGGTGGCGTGGGTGACCGACCCAGGGCAGGTCGGGCAGCTGGTCGCCGTAGGTCTCGCGCACCCAGCCAAAGCTGCACATGTCCTTCAGCAGCATGCTGGCGCGCACGTCCACGTCCGGCATGGTGTTCTGGCCGACCTCACGGAAGCCGAAGCTGCCGTGGAACAGCAGCGCCGCATCGGCGCCATGCTCCAGGAACACCTCGCAGGCCAGCTGCGGGTAGCGCAACTCGGCATAACTCTGCACATCGGCATAAAACGCGCGGCCGACGCCACCGCCGCGACGGCGGCTGGCCACCACGATGCGGTCGATGTAGAAGAAGTCCGGGTAGCGCTCGCGGAACCAGGCAAAATTGCTGCTCTGGTGGTCCGCGGCGCTGCCGAAACCGACCAGGAACCCTGCCAGGTTGCCGTCGCGCTCGGCGACGCGGAAATACTCGGCGTTCTCGTAGAAGCGATGCAGCCTGGTCGCATCCAGGGGAAGGATAGCCAGGCCGGCGTTGTTGTTGAGGGCCAGGACGGAGTCGAGCTCTTGCTCTCTCACGTCGCGGATGACGATCGACATTGTGACTCCGTGGGTGAAGCGGGCGGCGCGTGGCCGCTCACGGGATTGTCGCATGGCCGGACGGGTGACGGTAGCTGGCTTCCGGCACGCTTGACTTCGCAGGGGGGGTTTCCGAAGTTAGCTTGGCCGACGCGGGATCCGGCCGGGCCTGCAAAGCCCCGGGCGCACCTGCCGCTGGCCGTGCCGGCCCTCGGTTCGCGACCGATCCGGATGCCTTGCACTGGACCGCTCGCCGACAGTGATCCCTGCGCGCCCCTCAATATCGCAGGCCGGCGGTGCTCGCATGGCGGATGGTTCGGAAGTGAAGTACCTGGTCAAGAATGAATCGTTGCTGCGCTATGCCGGGTTGTTCACCTGGGGCGCGGTCGGGCTGTGGCTGGTGATCTTCTTCCTGGATCCGGAGTCGTTGCCGCTGTACGAACTGGAAGGCGCGCCCTTCACCCGCATCGCGCGCTGGGTGGTCGTCTACCTGGCCTTCGGCCTCATCTACTGGGGCGTTACCCGCGATCTGAGCGGGGTACGGCTGCGATTGCTGGATCATCTGTCGTTGCTGGTGATGACCGCTTGCGCCATCGGCGTGAGCTTTTTCTCCGGCACCGCCTTGGGCAGCATTCTGTTGATGGTGCTGGCCGGCCTGTTCCCCTGGCTGTTGCCGGTGCGCATGGCCGTGTTCTGGCTGGTGCTGGGCAACCTGGCGGTGGTGCCGGTCTACGCCAACCTGATGGGTTTTCCCTGGGTGGTGGCCATCCTGCAGGCGATGGGTTACCTGGGTTTTTCCAGCTTCGTGTTCGTCACCGCGTTGATCGCACGGCGCCAGGTGCAGGCCCGCGAAGAACAGCGCCGGCTCAACGCCGAGCTGCGCGCCACCCGGGCCTTGCTGGCCGAGAGCGCGCGCGTCAACGAGCGCACCCGCATATCGCGCGAGCTGCATGATCTGCTCGGCCACCACCTCACCGCGCTGAGCCTGAACCTGGAAGTCGCCGGCCACATCACCGAAGGGCAGGCCCAGGAGCACGTCAAGCAGGCCCATACCCTGGCCAAGCTGTTGCTCACCGATGTGCGCGAGGCGGTGAGCCAGTTGCGCGAGGGTGGCACCATCGACCTGGCTGCCGCGCTGGGGCCGCTGGTCAACCAAGTGCCCTCGCTGGATATCCGGCTGGACATGCAGCCCGAATTGAGCGTGGACGACCCCGAGCGCGCCCACGTGCTGTTGCGGTGCATCCAGGAGATCATTACCAACGCCGCCCGCCACGCCGGGGCCCGCCACCTGTGGATCGAACTGCGCCGCGAAAACGACCAGCTGGTGGTGGACGCGCGCGACGACGGCCGCGGCGCCGATGCCTATGTGGCCGGCAACGGCCTGCGCGGCATGCGCGAGCGGGTCGCCCAATATGGCGGGACGCTGGACATTGAAACCCGTCGCGGCGCAGGCTTCTGCTTGCGCCTGGCCCTTCCCGGCGCCGTCGCGCCACTGGCTGCCGCCGTTCCCAAAGGAGTGATGTGATGATCCGTGTCTGCCTGGTCGACGATCAAACGCTGGTGCGGCAGGGCATCCGCTCGCTGCTGGCGCTGGACGATGGCATCGAAGTCGTGGCCGAGGCCGGCGACGGCCGCCAGGCGGTCGAGCAGATCCCCCAGATCAAGCCCGACGTGGTGCTGATGGACATGCGCATGCCGGTGATGTCGGGCCTGGAAGCGCTGCAGGTGCTGTCGCGCACGGGCCAGCTGCCGCCCACCATCATCCTGACCACCTTCGATGACGACCAGCTCGTGCTGGCCGGCCTGAAGGCCGGTGCGAAGGGGTATCTGCTGAAGGACGTCTCGCTGGAACAGTTGGTGGGCGCCATCCGGGCCGTGGCCGATGGCGGGTCGCTCGTGCAGCCGGCCGTGACCCAGCGCCTGCTGTCCGGGTTGGAGCACATGCGCAACGAATTCGTCAGCCTCGATCGACCGGATCCCTTGACCGATCGCGAGACCGAGATCCTGCGCTTGATGGCCAGCGGTTTCTCCAACAAGGAGATCGCCAATTCGCTGGGCGTGGCCGAAGGCACGATCAAGAACCACGTGTCCAACATCTTGTCCAAGCTGGGCGTGCGCGACAGGACCCGGGCAGTGCTGAAGGCCTTCGAGCTGCAGCTGGTCTGAGCCGTGTGGGCCTGCGCACGGCAACGCGCAAGCGGCCGAAAACGCGGTCGCCTGCTGAATCGCGCCCGGCTGTCGCCGGGCGCTTACCGAACTCTTGACTTTGCCGTCGGTCTACCCATGGCGACCCCGGCCGTGCAAGGCCTGCAACGCCTTCACGCCGGATGCGGCACGGTATGGCGGCTCGCCAGGAACGGCAACTGAACATCGGCTGCGAAGCCTGCTACGATGGGTGCTTCCCTTCAATCAACCCGGCCGTGGGATCGGCCCCGGAGACTTCTGAATGACCCGTATTATCGAGTTCCTGATCGCTTTGGGGATCGTGGCTGGCCTGTTCGTCGTGGTGGGGCTCGTGCTTCCCTCGGAGCGGCACATGTCCGAGAGCGTAGAGACCAATCGCAAGATGACCATCGTGTACGACACGGTGAACAGCCTCCATCGTTTCAAGGACTGGAACCCGCTGGTGCTGCGCGACCCGAAGATCCAGCTCAAGTTGTCCGGCCCGGAAGCGGGCAAGGGCGCACGACTGGATTACAGCTCCACCGAGGGTTACATCGGTGACGGCAGCTGGGTCATCAGCGACAGCGTGAAGAACGAGCGTGTGGACATCGATCTCGAAGACCCGACCAAGGGCTACGACAAGAAGACCAGCTTCACCCTCGAGCCGACCGGCAAGAACAACCGCAACGTCAAGATCACGCAGGACTACAGCGTCAAGTACGGCTGGAACCTGTTCGGTCGTTACGCCGGCCTGTATGTCAGTCGCCATGTTGGCGATGACTTGAAGCTGGGCCTGGCGCGCATGGCCAACATGCTGGCGACCGTGCCGAACTTCGACTACCGCTACGAGCAGGACGGCAAGCTGGCCGTGAACGATCTCAAGATCGTCGACGTCCCGGCCGAAGACCTGCTGGTCGTCAATGCCGGCAACATTGATCGCGATAACGAAACGATCAAGAAGTCGATCAAGGACAACCAGGAGTGGATCAAGCGGGTCATGGAAGGCAACAACCTGGAAGCTGCAGGTCCGGTCCGCATCGTGACCACCGACTTTGCTTCCGACAAGTACGCCTTCGACGTGGTCCAGCCGGTCCGCAAGCGCGCTGGCGCCGCACCGAAGCCTGATGAGGCCGCGGACAAGGACAAGCCTGCCGATGCCGCTGCTCCGGCTGTCGATGCGACCCCGGTTGCCGCCCTGGGCGAGCCGTTGAAGGTCAACATCGCCGGTGGCGCTCCGGTCACCTACGTGCGCACGCAGCCCCACCGTTCGGCGTTCGGCACCTACGGCGGCCACATGGCAGGCCTGGACGTGGCGCGCAACTCGCTGCGTGCCTGGGCGGTGACCAGCGGCAGCGACGTGGTGGATCGTCCGTACGAAATCTGGAAGGGCGGCGTGGACAAGTCGTTCACCCAGGATGGCACCTACGACATCTACTGGGCAGTGAAGTAATCGCCTGGTGGCGGCCCGCTCCTTCGGGGTGGGTCGCTAACTGAAGAAGCGCCGCGCAAGCGGCGTTTTTTTTTGGTTCTTCTCCCGACTGGGGAGAAGGCGCTTGGCCCTCGCTGGCGCTTTTGGATCGCGGCTTGCGAGTTGGGTTTTGTTGAGGGCGCGGTGGGTGTTTGGCGGTTGGTTTTAGTGGCTTACGGTGCGGGCCCCGTCCTGTCGGGATGGTGGGTCGCGGTTCGAGCGGCCATCCATGGCCGCACTCACCGCACGTGGGCCATCCATGGCCCACTGACCCA
>DASWQJ010000009.1:0-11057 GCA_036403795.1 Stenotrophomonas sp. | reverse complement strand
ACGCTCGAGGCCATGGACGAGTGGAACCGCAACCAGCATCGTCGCTCCGGCCTGTGGCAGCGCGTGCTCGACAGTGGGATCAGCCACGCGCAGGCCGAGGCGCAGACCATCGCGTTTCTGCAGCAGTGGCTGCCGGCCAATGCGTCGCCGATGTGCGGCAATTCGATCTGCCAGGATCGCCGTTTCCTGCACCGCCAGATGTCGCGGCTGGAGCGCTACTTCCATTACCGCAATCTCGACGTCTCCACGATCAAGGAGCTCGCGCGACGTTGGTCGCCGCAGGTACTGGCTGGGGTGAGCAAGACCTCCAGCCACACCGCGCTCAGCGACGTCCACGATTCGATTGCCGAACTGCGGCATTACCGCGGCTACATGGGCGAGTTGGCCGGGTTGCCGACCCAGGCCTGAGCGATCCGGTTCGGACTCTGCACGTTCGGACTCTGCACGGCACGATTGCCGATACGGCGCGCCAGCGAGCGTTGCCCGGACTGGGCAACGCTCGATTCACCGATACGGTTTTCCAGCGGGCGTTGCCAATCCACTTCGTGCAGCCTTGGGGCGGTGGAAGGGATCGAGTCGGGCGTTGCAGCGTGGAATAGCACGCGCTGTCGCCATGGGGGTACTAGCCGATCACGTAGTCCACGGTGCGGGCGGACGTCTTTACCCCGGCCGCAGAAACACGAAGCCCCGCCAGGCGGGGCTTCGTGAGGCCGCGGTAAGCGGCCGATCGATCAACGCGACCTCAGGCGGTGGCCGCCTTGAGCTTGGCCAGCCGCAGCCAGGTGTCGACGACGGTGTCGGGATTGAGCGACACCGACTCGATGCCTTCCTGCATCAGCCATTCCGCCAGGTCCGGATGGTCGGACGGTCCTTGCCCGCAGATGCCAACGTACTTGCCCTTGGCGCGCGCAGCCTTGATGGCCATCGACAGCAGCTTCTTGACCGCCGGGTTCCGTTCGTCGAACAGGTGCGCCACGATCGCCGAGTCGCGGTCCAGGCCGAGCGTGAGCTGGGTGAGATCGTTGGAGCCGATCGAGAAGCCGTCGAAGATCTCCAGGAATTCCTCCGCCAGCAGCGCGTTGGAAGGCACTTCGCACATCATGATGATCTTCAGCCCGGCCTCGCCCCGGCGCAGGCCGTTGGCGGCCAGCACTTCGATGACCTTGCGGCCTTCTTCCAGGGTACGCACGAACGGGATCATGACCCACAGGTTGTCCAGGCCCATCTCGTTGCGCACTTTCAACACGGCGCGACATTCCAGCGCGAAGGCCGCACTGAAGGACGGATCGACGTAACGGCTGGCGCCGCGGAAGCCGATCATCGGGTTCTCTTCATGCGGCTCGTATTTGCTGCCGCCGATCAGGTTCGCGTATTCGTTGGACTTGAAATCCGACAGGCGCACGATCACCGGATGGGGTGCGACCGAGGCCGTCAGCGTGGCGATGCCTTCGGCCAGGCGCTCGACGTAGAAGCTGATCGGATCGTTGTAACCGGCGATCTTGGCGTCGATCTTCTTCTTGGTGTCGGCGTCCTGCTTGTCGTACTCCAGCAGGGCGTTGGGATGCACGCCGATGTGGCTGGCGATGATCATTTCCAGACGGGCCAGGCCGATGCCTGCGTTGGGCAACTGGCCGAAGTCGAAGGCACGCTCCGGGTTCGCCACGTTCATCATGATCTTGAGCGGTGCCGGCGGCATGTTGCCCAGGTCGGTGGTGGTGCGCTCGAATTCCAGCTTGCCCTCGTAGATGAAGCCGGTGTCGCCCTCGGCGCAGCTGACCGTGACTTCTTGGCCGTCCTGGATCGCCTGGGTGGCATTACCCGAGCCGACCACTGCCGGCACGCCCAGTTCGCGGGCGATGATCGCCGCGTGGCAGGTCCGTCCGCCGCGATTGGTCACGATGGCCGAAGCGCGCTTCATCACCGGCTCCCAGTCGGGATCGGTCATGTCGGCGATCAGCACATCGCCCGGCTGCACGCGCGCCATGTCCTCCAGCGAGCGCACCACGCGGGCGACGCCGGCGCCGATCTTGGCACCCACCGCACGGCCTTCCGCCAACACGTTGCCGTCCTTCTGGAGAAGGGCGTAACGCTCGATCTGGGTGGCCTGGCTGCGCGACTTCACTGTTTCCGGGCGCGCCTGCACGATGAACAGCTTACCGCTGACCCCGTCCTTGGCCCACTCGATATCCATCGGGCGGCCGTAATGTTTTTCGATGACCAGCGCCTGCTTGGAAAGCTCCTGCACATCGGCATCGCTGATGGAGAACTTGCCGCGCAGCTCGACCGGCGTGTCTTCCACGCGCACGCGCTCACCGGGCTGGTTCGAATACACCATGCGCAGCGCCTTGCTGCCGAGGGTGCGGCGCAGGATCGCCGGCTTGCCCGCCTGGAGGGTGGGCTTGTAGACGTAGAACTCGTCCGGGTTGACCGCGCCCTGGACGACCATCTCGCCCAGCCCGAGGCTAGCGGTCACGAACACCACGTCGCGGAAGCCGGACTCGGTGTCCAGGGTGAACAGCACACCCGAAGCGCCCACGTCCGAGCGCACCATCAACTGCACGCCCGAAGACAGGAACACGTCTTCGTGCTTGAAGCCGTGGTGCACGCGATAAGCAATCGCGCGGTCGTTGTAGAGGCTGGCGAATACTTCCTTGACCTTGTGCACGACATCGTCGGCACCGGTCACGTTGAGGAAGGTTTCCTGCTGGCCGGCAAACGACGCATCGGGCAAGTCTTCGGCGGTGGCCGAGGAACGCACCGCGACGGCCACGTCACCGCCGCCGTTCTCGGCGCACAGCCTGGCGTAGGCGGTGCGGATGTCGCTGTCCAGGTCCGGTTGCAACGGCGCTTCGATGACCCAGTCGCGAATCTCCTTGCCGGCGACGGTCAACGCATTGACGTCTTCGACGTCGAGCGTGGCCAACTTGTCGAAGATGCGCTTGGACAGGTCGTTATGGGCGATGAAGGCCTTGAACGCTTCGGCGGTGGTGGCATAACCGCCTGGCACCGAGACGCCGAGGCCGGCGAGATTGCCGATCATCTCGCCCAGCGACGAATTTTTGCCACCTACGCGGGCCAGGTCGGCCAAGCGCAGCTCATGCAACCACAGGATGTTCTCGTTCAAGCGCGATGCTCCGTATGGCCATCGCCCGAGGCGGGCTGGATGGCCACGTCCGTAGGAAGAAGCCACTATGATGCAGTGCCGCGCCAAGGTGGCACAAGATTGCGTTTCTACCGCATGTTTGATTCACGACGGGAGTGAAGCCTATGTCGACGATCCGGCCGGTGTTCTATGTCTCCGATGGAACCGGTATCACCGCTGAAACCATTGGACATAGCCTGCTCACGCAGTTCACCGGTTTCAGCTTTGTCACTGATCGGCTTTCGTTCATCGACGATCCAGACAAGGCCCGCGAAGCCTGCGAGCGGATCCATGCGGCCGGGGAGCGCTACCAGACCCGCCCGATCGTGGTGAATTCCTGCGTGGACCCGGCGCTGAGCCTGCTCCTGGCCGACAGCGGGGCCCTGATGCTGGACGTGTTTGCGCCATTCATCGGCCCCCTGGAGCGCGAGCTCAACAGTCCCCGACACTCGCGGGTGGGGCAAGCGCACGGCATGGTAGACTTCGAGACCTACCATCGGCGCATCAATGCGATGAATTTCGCGCTGAGCCATGACGACGGCATCGCCCTGAACTACGACGAGGCCGATGTGATCCTGGTGGCGGTGTCGCGGGCCGGCAAGACGCCGACCTGCATCTACCTGGCCCTGCATTACGGCATCAAGGCAGCCAATTACCCGTTGACCGACGAGGACCTGGAATCGGACCACCTGCCGCCCAGGTTGCGCGCCTATAAACGCAAACTATTCGGCCTGACCATCGACCCGGACCGGTTGCAGCAGATTCGCCAGGAACGGCGCCCCAACTCCCGCTATTCGGCGATCGAGACTTGCCGGCGCGAAGTGATCGCGGCCGAGCGCATGTTTCAACTCGAGCGGATTCCGACCTTGAGCACGACCCATACTTCGATCGAGGAAATCTCCAGCAAGGTGCTGACCACCTTTGGCCTGCAGCGGGAGATGTTCTGACCCTGGACCAGGCACGGCCGCGAAGGGCGGCAAGAGGCCGGCCAGAGCCCCCAAGATAGGGGCTGGCAGGGCGTTTTTCAATTCTGCCCATGCCATGAAGCAGCGTGTAGGATCGGGTCCATGCAGTACGTCCATGCCCGCCACGAACGCATTCCCCGCTTGAGCCGCTTCGGCTGGCTGATGGGGCTTTATGCGGAGAACTACACCCACCTCACCCGCCTTTTCGCCCCGGCCGACCTGGCCGCCGGCGTCTATGTCTCCAGCGTGGGCGATGGCCTGGACCTGCGACTGGAGGTGCTCGAGCGCCACCCCTACACGGTGGAGCTGCGGCTGACCTACGACCTGTGCGACCCGGTCACCGGCGAGCCGGACCCGTCGGCCTATGTGCGCGTCTATCGCGATGCCCGGCAAGCCGAGACGACCCACTGTTACGTAGGCCGTCGCTGGCAGGACGTGATGGGCCTGTACCCGCCGCCGGAAGCGCTGATCAGCCACCGCATGCGGATGAATACCTTCCTGGGCAAGTGGCTGGAGTACCTGGCCGAGCGCGGCCACGGCGTGGCCCGGTTGCGCCGCGTGGATGCGGAAGCCGCTGCCGCATCCGCAGCCCTGCAGGCCGACTGACCGCCGCACGCGGCCCGCGCTGCCGGGCAGGGTGGGGCGATCGGTCATAATGACGATCTTTGTGCGTGCGAACCCCATGCCCTATACCCCCATCGTCGCCACCTTGGGCTATGTCCTGTCGGCAGACGGCAAGCAAGTGCTGATGATTCACCGCAACGCCCGGCCGGGCGACCATCACCTGGGCAAATACAACGGGTTGGGCGGCAAGGTCGAGCCGGAAGAAGACGTCATGGCGTGCATGCGCCGCGAGCTGCACGAAGAGGCGGGCATCGAGTGCGATTCGATGCATTTTCGCGGCACCTTGAGCTGGCCCGGTTTTGGCAAGCACGGTGAGGACTGGCTGGGTTTCGTGTTCGTGATCGACCGCTTCAGCGGCGAACCGCTGACCGCCAATCCGGAAGGCAGCCTGGAGTGGGTCGATGTCGACCGCCTGGCCGAGTTGCCGCTGTGGGAAGGCGACCGGCACTTCCTGCCGCTGGTCTTCGATGGCGATCCACGTCCCTTCCACGGCGTGATGCCCTACCGCGACGGCAAGATGATTTCCTGGAATTTTTCGCGCTGAGCCCAGTGGCGGGGAATATCCACAAAGCTTGCGGACAACGTTGTGGATAATCGCTGGCAGCCCCCGCCCAGCTTGGCTGTCAAGTAGGGTGGCGATGTTTTGGCCAGCGGGCTTCAACTATTGCACCGACCAGCCGCCATCGATGGCCAACGTCTGGCCGGTGATGTTGCGCGCAGCGGGCGAGGTCAGGAACGCGATGGTGCCTGCCAACTCGTCGTACTCGATGAAACGCCCCTTCGGCATCGGCGCCAGCATCACTTTGGCGATTACCTCGGCTTCCGGTATGCCGCGCGTGCGCGCCTGGTCCGCGATCTGGCGATCGACCAGCGGCGTCTTCACATAGCTGGGGCACAGGGTATTGATCGTGATGTCCGCATCGGCGGTTTCCAGCGCGACCACTTTGGAAAACCCGACGAGCCCGTGCTTGGCCGCCACGTAGGCGCTCTTGTACGGACTGGCCACCAGCGAATGGATGCTGCCGATGTTGACGATGCGCCCGAAGCCACGCTCCCGCATCCCTGGCAACACCGCGCGGGTCAAGCGCGCAACGCCGGTCAGCATGACCTGGACCAGCAGCTCCCATTTTTCCATCGGGAACTGCTCCAACGGGGCCACGTGCTGCAAGCCGGCGTTGTTGACCAGCACATCGACCGGCCGGCTTAACGAGGACAATGCCTGGTCGATGCTGTCTTGGGAGGTCACGTCCAGCGCCAGGGCCTGTGCCGACCCGCCGGCAGCGACAATGTCCGCCGCTGTGCGGGCCGCGGCCTCGAGCGACAGGTCGGTCGCGACCACGTGACGGCCGGACTCGGCCAATTGCAGGGCAATGCCCGCGCCGATGCCGCTGCCGGCGCCGGTGATCAGGAGGGTATGCATGCACGAACTCCAGCAGTGTCGGGGAGAAGGCCGGCCCCACGCGGACGCCACGCGCCGCGCGCTATGCTGTGCGCCAGCCCAAGCGCAGAGTTTGCATGAAACGCCACTTCTCAATGTTGCGCGACTTCCAGCTGGCGGACTGGTTCACGCTGGCCAATGCCTTTTGCGGCACCGGCGCGATCTTCGCGGCCATGCGTTTCCTGCAGGAGGGACACCGCGGCGACTTGCTGTTCGGCATGGCGTTGATCCCCCTGGCCTTCATCTTCGACGCGCTCGATGGACGCATTGCGCGCTGGCGCAAATCCTCCTCGACGCTGGGGCGTGAGCTCGATTCGCTGGCCGATGTCATTTCCTTCGGTGTGGCGCCGGCCGCACTCGGCTACGCCTGTGGCATGCAGGGCGGTTGGGACTGGCTGGTGCTGAGCTATTTCGTGTGCTGCGGCGTGAGCCGGCTGGCGCGCTACAACGTCACTGCCGTGGAGATCGCCGGCGACGCGGACAAGGTGCCTTATTTCGAAGGCACGCCGATCCCCACCAGCCTGGTGCTGGTGATCCTGCTGGCGGTGGCCGCCGCTACCGGCAACATCGGCGATGCGCTGTGGTGGGGGGAGTGGCGCCTCGGTCCGTGGTTGCTCCATCCGCTGGTGCTGCTGTTTGCGCTGTCCGGTTCATTGATGATCAGCAAGACCCTGCGCATCCCCAAGCCGTGATCGCAGGGGCGGCAGTATGATCAGGACTTGCACAAGGAGATGGACATGACCGGCAATGGCGGCGGCCAAAACCAGGATTTGGAGGCGTTGGCCCGGCAGTACTGGGACACCTGGAGCGAGTCGCTGCGGCAAGCCGGCACGACTGGCGCGGCTGGCATGGGCGCAGGGCCCGGGACGATGTCTCAGGACTGGTCGAAGGCATTGGGCGGATGGCGCAGCGTGCTGGGCGACGCAGCGCCTGACGGCGCCCGTGAATCGGTGGATCGTTTCAGCGGACAGGCGGGCGATTGGCTGGGCCTGATGCAACAGGTGGCCGCGCGCTTTGCCGGGCGTGACACCAACAGCGAAGAAGTCGCCAACGCCTGGCGCCAATCGGTCGAGAGCCAGCGCGACCAGCTGCTGCAGTGGACCCTCGGCGCTTTGCGCGGCGGCGTTGCCGGTGGTTTTGATCCGTGGCTGGCGCAGGCGGCCAGTCAATGGGAGCAATGGCAGCGTGACAGCGCGCCTTGGCTACAGATGCCGGGGCTGGGGCTCGGTCGCAATCACCACGTCCGCTGGCAGGCTTTCAACCTCGCCCATCAGGAATACCAGGCGCGTTCGCAGGCCTATGTGGAGCAACTGCGCACGGCGCTGGATCGCGCCTTTGGGGTGTTCCAGGCCAAGCTGTCCGAGCACGAAACGCTGGGCAGCCAGCTGACCAGCGCACGGGCGCTGTTCGACCTGTGGATCGAGGCCGCCGAAGAGGCGTATTCGGCCGTGGCGTTGTCCGAAGAATTCCGCGACATCTACGGTGCGTATGCCAACGCGCACATGCGCTTGCGCGCGGCCATGCAGCAGGAAGTCGAACAGGTCGCAGGCCAGTACGGGATGCCCACCCGTTCGGAAATGGATGCGGCGCACAAGAAGATCGCCGAGCTCGAACGCCTGGTGCGGCGCATGGCAACCGCGCGCGGCCAGGCCCCGGTCGCCGATGTCGCGCCGCGAGCACGGGCTGCAAAGTCCGCTACGGCAAAAACGCCCGGTGACGCACGCCGGGCCGCCTCGGCTGGAACGGCCAAGGCCGCCAAGGCCGCGCCCAAACCGGCCGGCTCGGGCAAGGGGCGCAGCCGATGAAAGGACCGCTGGGCTTCAGCACGGAAGATCTGCTGCAGGAAACGCTGGCCTTCCATCGCAAGCTGGCCGAAGGCCTGAAAGTGCTGCCCGGCGTGCGTGAAGTCGATTACGGGGTCACGGCGCGACAGGAAGTGTGGCGCGACGGGCGAGTGGTGCTGTATCGATTCGTGGGTGACAAAGCGCCGACGGCCAAGGTCCCGCTGCTGATCGTCTATGCGCTGGTCAATCGCCCGTACATGGTCGACCTGCAGCTGGATCGTTCGCTGGTGCAGGGCCTGCTTGCCCAAGGCGAAGACGTGTACGTGCTGGACTGGGGTTATCCGGACCGATCCGAGCGCTACCTCACCCTCGAAGACTACGTGCTGCGTTTTCTGGATGGCGCCATCGATGCCTTGTGCCGGCAGGCGCGCGTGCCCGCGGTGGATGTACTGGGCGTGTGCCAGGGCGGCACGTTTTCGCTGTGCTACGCGGCGCTGCGCCCGGAGAAAGTGCGCAACCTGGTGACGATGGTGACGCCGGTGGATTTCCACACGCCGGACAACATGCTTTCCAATTGGGCGCGCGCCATCGACGTGGACCTGTTCGTCGATACGCTGGGCAATGTGCCGGCGGACCTGATGAATGCCAGTTACCTGATGCTGAAGCCTTTCCGGCTCAATTTGCAGAAGTACGTCGGCCTGCTGGACATCCTGGACGACCCGCAGGCGCTGGAAGACTTCCTGCGCATGGAAAAGTGGATCTTCGACTCGCCGGACCTGGCCGGTGAAGCCTTTCGTGGGTTCGTCAAGCAGTTCTACCAGCGCAACGGCCTGGTCGAAGGCGGCGTGGAAATCGGCGAGGAGGTGGTGGACCTGCGGCAGGTGGATATGCCGATCCTCAACATCTATGCCGAACAGGACCATCTGGTGCCACCAGCCTCGTCACGGGCGCTGGCGGGCCTGGTGGGAAGCAAGGATTACAGCGAGCTGGGGTTTCGCGGCGGCCACATCGGGATTTATGTCTCGGGCCGCGCGCAGCGCGAAGTGCCGAGCGCCATCCACCGTTGGTTGCGCGAGCACGATGGCGCGTGAGCGCCCGCGCCGTCCAGGCAAGCGCCTGGCTGGCACCGCAAGGGGGCTCCGCGCATGCGGGCAGCTGGCTTGCAGGCTGCGCCGTCACCCCGTGCCGTCACCCTGCACGGCCACGACCTGCACGGCCACGACGCGCTCCCAACCGATGCCGTCACCCCATGGGTACCTGACCGTGGCTACACTGCGGCCAACCATCCTCGGGAGGCCGCTGCCATGAACACTACGACCCCCACGCTGGCCCGCTCGCTGGACGACCGGATGATCGCCGGCGTGCTGGGCGGCATTGCCCGTCGCTTCGGCTGGAGTTCCACGCTGGTGCGGGTGCTGTTCGTGATTGTCTCGATCGCCTCGGCGGCCTTTCCCGGCTTCCTGGTCTACCTGCTGCTGTGGCTGCTGATCCCCAACGAGAGCTATTGAGCCGACCGGCCCTGCGCGCGCTGCAGGGGCTGGGCGCGTTGTGGACACTGCCCAACACGCTGCTGGGGTTGCTGGCCGGGGCGGCGGGCGCGTGTTTTGGATCCCGGCCACGCTGGCATGCGCGAGAACTGGCCTGGGTGTTCGACTACTGGCCGTGGGGACCGGGCGGGGCGCTGACCCTGGGCAACGTGATCCTGGTCAAAGGCACCACGCTGGAAGCGGCGTGTACCACGTACGAGCATCGGGCCGGACGGTGCCGCCACCCCTCGGTGCGCCTGGCCGACCATGAGCGCGCCCACGTCTACCAGTACCTGCTGCTGGGGCCGCTGTTCCTGCCGGTCTATCTCGCCTGCGGCGGGGTGAGCGTACGCAATCCGCTCGAGCGCGCCGCCGACCACTACGCGCTGCACGGCCATGGCTGGTGGCCGTGGACGCGGCGCAGTCAATCCAACCGCCCGAAGCCGAACAGTGCCGCCAACGGGTGAGCGCGGCGCTCGATGGTGGCGCGCAGCAGTCCGGCCCCCAGCATGCTGTAGGTGATGCCGTTGCCGCCGTAAGCCATCGCAAACAACACGTTCGGCCCGTACTGGGCATGTGCGCCGAAGAAGGGCAGGCCATCTTCGGTTTCAGCAAACGTGCCGGCCCAGGCGAAGACCGGTGACAACCGCAGATCGGGCATCGCGTGCTGGATCTTGTCCGACAGCGTGGCGGCCTTGGAGGTGACGCACAGGTCGCGGCGGGTGGGCAGGTCGAGGTTGTCGTCCTCGCCGCCGGCGATGATCCGGCCGTCGGCCGTGCCCCGCAGATAGAGGTAGGGGCGGGCGGTCTCCCAGATCATCGTGTGGCGCAGCGCGCCGGCTTCCTCGTCGGCCAACGCGTCGGTCACGAAGGCGTAGCTGCTGCGATTGCGGGCCACGCGTTGGGACAGCCATTGTTGCGTCGCGTAGCCAGCGGCGATGACCGCGTGGCCGGCGCGCACCTGGACACCATCGGCCGTGCGAAGCGTGACGCCCTGGGCCGTGGGTTCCAGCGCGACGACGGCGGCGCGGTCGTGGATCGCGGCACCGGCGCGTTGGCAATCGGCCAACAATCGGTAGGTCATCCGGTAGGGATCCATGCTGGCTGCTTGCCGGCTCAGGATGGCGCCCTCGCTGACGACCCCATAGTCCCGCCACAAGGCAGGCGGATCCAGCCACTCCACGGCCAGGCCATGCTTGGCCCGCAGCGCCAGTTCGCGTTGCAGCTTTGGCACGTCACGGGGTCGGCTGGCGTAGTAGAGGCTGGCCTGCCGGCGGAAATCGACACGCGCCGTGGCACGCGCCCGTTCCTGCAATAGCTCGATGGCCTCGGCGCAGGACAGATAGGCCAGCGCCGCGGTGGACTCGTCATACCGCTTGGCAAGGTCGAGCATGGACGTGTCGATCTCGTACTGCAGCAAAGCGGTGCTGGCGCAGGTGCTGCCCCAGCCGATCTCGCCCTGCTCAAGCAGGACCACGCGGTGACCGTTGCGCACCATTTCATCGGCAATAAGGGCACCGGTGATGCCACCGCCCACGATGGCGACATCGCAATCGCAGTCCTGATCGAGTCGAGGGA
>DASWQJ010000008.1:0-10612 GCA_036403795.1 Stenotrophomonas sp. | reverse complement strand
CGAGCCGCGAAAAAAAACCCGCCTCTCGGCGGGTTTTTTGTCGACTCGTCAGTGGCTCAGGACGCCAATCAATCGCCCTGTTGCTTCTGCATGTGTTCCCAGCGTTCCTGGGCATCGATGGTGCGCTCGGCGGTCAAACGTGCCTCCAGGCGCTCCAGGCCGATCTCCTCGCCAGTGTCCACGCAGTAGCCATAGTCGCCGGCTTCCAGGCGCTTGAGCGTGCTGTCGATCTTGCCGATCAACTTGCGGTAACGGTCACGGGTGCGCAGTTCCAGCGAGTTTTCGGTTTCGCGGGTGGCGCGCTCGGCTTCGTCGCCGATGTCACGCACTTCGTCCCGCAGGTTCTCGATGGTCTGCTTGGATTCCTCGACCAGGTCATTGCGCCACTGCTGCAGCCGCTGCCGGAAATATTCCTGCTGCAGCGTGCCCATGTACTCCTCCTCCGACGAAGGCTTGTAGCCCTTCGGCAGGATCGGGCGGCCAGTGGTTTCGTCGGTCTTGTATTCCACGACCTTGAACTTGTTGCGCGGCGTCGGGCTGGCGGGCCTGGACACGACTGCCACGGCCACCTTGCCGACCGGACGGGTCGCAGGGGGCTTGGCCGGCGGCTTGGCCGGGGATTCGGTCTTGCTGGGAGTTTTTGCTGAAGATTTCGAAACGGGCACGGGAGTCTTTGCTGGGGGGGTCACGGGTGCGCGAGCCACCGGCTTGGCCGGCTCGGGCCGGGCGGCCGGAGTCGGGACAGGCTTGGGCTTGGAGGCAGCCTTGACCGGGACAGTCTTGGCCGGAACCGGCGGTGCAGCTGCCGGCTTCGGTACGGGCTTGGCAACCGCCTTCTTGGCGGGCGCCTTGGCCGCCGGCTTCGCCACCGGTTTGGCAGCGGGCTTGGCGACGGTTTTCACGGGCGTCCTGGCAGGAGCCGCCTTCTTGGCAGCCACCTTCTTGACCGGGGCCTTCTTGGCCACGGCCGGCTTGGCGACCGGCTTTTTGGCCGCCACTTTCTTGGCGGCCTTGGCCGGCGGCTTGGCCACGGGTTTGGCCGCAGCCTTCTTGACAACAGGCTTGGCGGTTTTCTTGGCGGCCTTGACGGCCTTCTTTGCAGGTTTTTTAGCAGCCACGAAACGCTCTTCCTTGGTTCCCCCGGGGCCCGGGAAAGCGGGCCTTTATAGCTCACCCCACCCGGAGGGGCAACCTCGCACTAAGGGGAGTGTCATATCATGTTCGATGTGATCGCCAGCTCAATCATCGTCGCGTTGCGCGCCTATAAGCGGTTCATCAGCCCGCTGCTCGGACCGCGTTGCCGATTCATGCCCAGCTGCTCCGAATATGCGATGGAGGCCGTGGCCCGCCATGGCGCGGCGCGCGGCAGCTGGCTGGCCGCACGCCGGCTTGCCCGTTGCCACCCCTTTCATCCGGGCGGGTTCGATCCCGTGCCCGGGGCCACATCTCCCTGCCGCTGCACAGGAAAACAACCATGAGCCGCACCCTCATCGTCAACGCCCGCCTGGTCAACGAAGGCCAGGCATTCGAATCGGACCTGCTGATCGGCGAGGACGGCCGCATCGCGCGGATCGCCCCGCAGATCCAGGCAGGCGACGGCGATCAGGTGATCGACGCCGCCGGGCGCTGGTTGCTCCCCGGGATGATCGACGACCAGGTGCACTTCCGCGAGCCGGGATTGACCCACAAGGGCGACATGGCCAGCGAATCGGCCGCCGCAGTGGCCGGTGGCCTGACCAGCTTCATGGACATGCCCAATACCAATCCGCCCACTCTCGATGCTGCGGCCCTGCAGGCCAAGTACGACCTGGCGGCGGGACGCGTGTGGGGCAACTACGGCTTCTACCTGGGGGCCAGCAACGACAACCTGGCGGCGATCCAGACGCTGGACCCCAAGACGGCACCGGGCATCAAGGTGTTCATGGGCGCCTCGACCGGCAACATGCTGGTCGACAACCCCGACACGCTGGATGCGATCTTCCGCGATGCACCCACGCCGATCATTACCCATTGCGAAGACACCCCGACCATCGACGCCACGATGAAGGAGTTCGTGGCCAAGTACGGGGACGCACTTACCCCGGACATGCATCCGGACATCCGCTCGCGCCAGGCTTGCCTGAAATCGTCCCAGCTGGCCGTATCGCTGGCGAAAAAGCACGGCACGCGATTGCACGTGCTGCACATCTCTACCGCCGACGAACTGGCCCTGTTCACGCCGGGACCGATCCAGGGCAAGCGCATCACCGCCGAGACCTGTATCCACTTCCTGCGGTTCGATCGTGCCGACTATGCCCGGCTCGGCAACCTGATCAAGTGCAACCCGGCCATCAAGGAAGCCAGCGACCGCGAAGCATTGATCCGCGCCCTGGCCGACAACGTGATCGACGTACTGGCCACCGACCACGCGCCCCACACCTGGGAAGAAAAGCAGAAGCCCTACGCGCAAGCGCCGTCCGGCCTGCCATTGGTGCAGTACGCACTGGTCGCTGCACTTGAGCTGGTCCACGAAGGCCAGCTGAGCGTCGAGCAGGTGGTGCACAAGTTTGCCCACGCGCCCGCGCTGCTGTTCGACGTGCACGAGCGCGGATTCCTTCGCGAAGGCTATTGGGCCGACCTGGTGCTCGTCGACGATGGCCCGTTCACGGTGCGGCGCGAGGACGTGCTGTCCAAATGTGGCTGGTCCCCGTTCGAGGGCACCACCTTCCGCTCCAAGATCGGCGCGACCTGGGTCAACGGCCGCATGGTCTGGAACGGCGAGCATCTGATCGGCCGCGCGGCCGGCCAGCGACTGCAGTTCGACCGCTGATGCGCGCAGGCAGGCGGGACCTGGCGCCGCGCGTGCGTTCGCCGCGCGCCGGCTGGGTCCCCTTCGTCTTGGCGGGGCTGCTGGCCCTGGGCGGTGGCGCCGCGCTGTCGGTCCCGACACGGGCCATGGCCCAGACCGAGGACTCACGCATCGTATTTCCCCCCAGCGCATCGCAAGGTGCGCTGGTGGTGGGCAAGGTGCCGGCGGGCAGCCGGGTCGACTACGCCGGGCGATCGCTGCGGGTCAGCGGGTACGGCACGGTGGTCTTCGGCATTGGCCGCGATGAAAGTGGACCGTTGCAGGTGCGCGTGTCACGGCCCGATGGCAACCAGGAGACGGTCTCCATTGCGGTCACCCCGCGGCAGTGGCCGGTCGAGCAGGTCAGCGGCGTGCCACCGAAGACCGTCAATCCGCCGCCCGCCCTCGCAGAGCGCATCCGGCGCGAGCAAGCGCTCGTGACGGCCGCGCGCGCGCGCGACGATGCACGCGCCGATTTCGCCCAGCCGTTCGTGTGGCCCGTGCAAGGTCGCATCAGCGGTCGTTTCGGCAATGCCCGCGTCTACAACGGGCAACCGGGTGCCGGCCATTCCGGCATGGATATCGCGGTACCTGCCGGCACGCCGGTGAAAGCGCCTGCCGCGGGCCTGGTGACCTTCGCCGCGCCCGATCTGTACCTCACCGGCGGCACGGTCCTGCTCGACCACGGGTTCGGCGTGAGCTCGAACTTTTTGCACCTGTCGCGGATCGATGTCGCGGTGGGCCAGCGCGTGGAGCAGGGCCAGGTGATCGGAGCAGTGGGCGCCACGGGTCGTGCCACCGGCCCCCACCTGCATTGGGGCATGAATTGGTTCGATGTCAGGATCGACCCGCTCCTCGTGCTGGAACGGGCCAAGGCGTCTCAATAATCCAGCGGTCTGGACAGGGCGACTTTGCTGGTCGCCCCTGCATCTCCGCCGCGCCTCATGGCGGGCAATCTCACAGCGCGACGTCGCCCACCTTGTCCTGGTAGTCCTTCTTGGGATCGGCCCCCAGCAGCAGTTTCGCGCCAGCCAACAGGCTGGAGGCGTTGAGCCAGACCTGGGCATGGTCCGGATCCAGTCGCAGCAGCACCAGCTTGGGGTCGTCCTTGCCTTCGTACCAGGCGGCGATGAAGGGATTCCACAGCCGATCGACGATCGCCCGGTCAGTCTGTTCGCGCAGGTCGCCAGCGATGCTGGCAAACAGGTCGTGGCCCTTGCCGGCCAAGGTGGCAATGGCGCGCCGGTTCGTGCCTTGCAGCAGGCTCACCAGGGCGTTGTCGCGCGCGGTGAAGAACCAGATCGGCCCGCCCTCGTCACCTTCGATCATGGCGGTCATGGGACGCGAATGACCATCCTCGGAACCGTCCACGCCCAGCATGACCGTGCGGTCGGATTTAAGGGTTTTCCAGAACTTTTCCCGCAACTCGCTTTCATCGGCCATGCCTGGGCTCCCTTGCCTGCGCGGGGCGCGCGGCTTGGCTTCAGCGTGGCGTGCGCCACGCAAGCGCACGTGAGCAAAGTCAGGAATGGCTTGACCGAGCCGTCACGCTCCGCCGCTGGCTGCACGCCAGGCGTGCCAGAGTTGCTGCAAGGGCGAGGGATACGTAGCTTGCCCCGCGTGCTCGCGCTGCAAGCGCAAGCGCGCCAGTCGCGACCAGACACGGTGCGGACGCGACAGCGCGGCTTTGGCCGGCCATGCCTGCAACAGCTGGGCGCGCCACTGCGCCACGTCCGTGTCCGGCGGAGCTGCCGCGGCACCGGCGGCGGTGAGCCGAGCGGCCAGCCATTGCACCGCGATCGCCTGGGCATCGCCGCCCTGGGATCGCTCGAATACCACGCCCTCCACTGCCGCCACTGCGGCACTGAACGCCGACAGCGTCGCCAGCGCGTCCGCCAGCGAGGCCGGCTGCTCCCGGGCGAGCTGCATCGCGGGCAGGGTCTCGGCCAGGGCTGCCCACGGCGCGCGCGCCGGCTCCAGCAGTCGTCCGAGGGGATGTCGCGAACGCTGCGCCGACCAGTCGCGCAGCTCCTGCTGCCACCACGCCAACTTGGCATCGGCCGGCAACGGATCGCCGGTGATGTTCATGATGTCTTCCCACTCCTGCAACAGCGCAAACCAGGCTACGGCCACGGGCTGCCGTGGCGGTGCGATGAAGCGCTCGGCCACCGTCCATTCGGGCCATCGCTTGCGCCATTTGTCGAGGAAACTGTCGAGGGCGCTGGAACTGCTCATGGGCTTGGCAACAAATCAGGAAAGAGGGTGAGAAACGATCGGCCAGGCATGAGGCAACATCAATGCTTCCGGCTGTTCGACCATGCGGTCGGCTTGCCAGGCCGTGGGATCGTCGCCGTCCAGGCGATATCCCCACAAGGCGGCAATCGATGGCATCGGCGCCGCACGCGCGGCCAGGATGTCGCGCTCGTCGTCGCCCACGTAGACGCACTCGCCCACCGACACGCCCAGCCGCTCGGCGGCAACACGCAACGGCAGCGGGTGCGGCTTGCGTTCGGGAAGCGAATCGCCGCCGAGCAGCACGCCACAACGCTGTTCCCACCCTAGCTGCGGCAGGATCAGCCGCGCCAGGTATTCGGGCTTGTTGGTCACGATGCCCCAACGCGTTCCGGCGGCCTCCAGCGCCTCGAGCATCGCCTCGATGCCCGCAAACAGCTCCGAATGACGGCCGATCAAGGCCTCGTAACGCTGCAGGAACTCCGGTACGCGTGCGTCGCGCTCCTCGCTCGACAGCTCGGGGAAGGCGACGCCGAGCATGGCGCGCGAGCCCTTGGATACCACCGGGCGCAGCTGCGTCAAGGTCAGCAGGCCCAGGCCACGCGCGGCTCGCATCTGGTTGGCGGTGGCCAACATGTCCGGCGCGCTGTCCAGCAACGTGCCGTCCAGGTCGAACAGGACGCCGCGCGGAAAGGCGCCGCCAGCAGCGTCAAGCATCGGCATCGGCGGGCTTGGACGCCCACCCGAGGTAATTGACATCGGTACGCGAGCTCAAGCGGGCGCGGTTGCGCCACGGCTCGTAGGCCAGGCCACTGACATCTTCGAGTTGCAAGCCGGCCGCGCGCAGCCATCCCGCCAGTTCCGAGGGCTTGATGAAGTCTTGGTAATGGTGGGTCCCGCGCGGCAACAGGCGTGCCACGTACTCCGCCCCCACGATGGCCAGCGCGAAGGCGGCCGGCGTACGGTTGAGCGTGGACAGGAACAGCTTGCCGCCCGGCTTGAGCAGCGTCGCGCAGGCCTGCAGGATGCTGCCGGGACGCGGAACGTGCTCGAGCATCTCCATGCAGGTGATCGCATCGAAGCTGCCGGGCGCTTGCGCCGCCAGGTCTTCGATCGACTGCACGCGATAGTCGATCTCCAGGCCCGATTCCAGGCGATGCAACCGGGCGACCTTGATCAGCTCCGGCGCCAGATCAATGGCCGTTACCTGCGCTCCCTGGCGCGCCAACGCCTCGCTCAGCAGCCCCGCACCGCAGCCTACGTCGAGCAGCTGTGCCCCGGCCAGCGGCGTGCGCGCAGCCACGTAATCCAGGCGGACCGGGTTGAGCGCATGCAACGGCTTCTGGGGGCCGTCGGGATCCCACCAGCGCGTGGCAAGCGCGGCGAACTTGTCCAGTTCGGCCTGGCGAAAATTGGTGGCGGCGTCGGTCATGGCAGGTTCCTGCGCGTCAGGCGTGGAGGGTGCGGATGCGATCGCGCCACTGGCGCGCGTTGGCCAGCAGGCCGGCCAGGTCCATGTCGACCAGCTCACGCTGGCGCAGGCGCCATTTGCCGGCAATCCAGACATCGCTGACCTGGTGGCGCCCGGTGGCGTAGATCAATTGCGAAAGTACGTGGTGCAGCGGCTGGGTTTCCAGCGCCGACAGGTCCACGCACACCAGGTCCGCCTGCTTGCCGACCTCGATCGAACCGATGCGCTCGCCAAAGCCCAGCGCGCGCGCGCCGCCCAGCGTGGCCGCACGCAACGTCGTGGCTGCGTCCAACGCAGTGGCATCGCCGGCGACGGCCTTGGCCAGGATCGCCGCGGTGCGGTTCTCGCTGAACATGTCCAGGTCGTTGTTGCTGGCGCAGCCATCGGTGCCGATGGCCAGGTTCACGCCGGCGCGCTGCAGGGCGCAGGCCGGGCAAAACCCCGATGCCAGCTTGAGGTTGGATTCCGGGCAGTGCACCACGCTGACGCCACGCTCGGCGCACAAGTGGATCTCGCCTTCGGTGAGCTGGGTCATGTGCACGGCGATCAGCCGGTCGTTGACCAGCCCCAGGCGGTCCAGGCGGGCCAGTGGTCGCTGCCCATGCAGGCGGATCGAATCGGCGATCTCCTGCGCGGTCTCGTGCGTATGCAGGTGCACCGGAATGTCGAGCTGGTCGGCCAGCATGCGCACCCGCTCGAAGTTGGCATCACTGACCGTGTACGGCGCGTGCGGCGCGAAGGCCGTGCCGATCAGCGGATCGTGGCGCCACTGGTCGTGCAGTTCGCCGGCACGGTCGAAATATTCGTCATCGCTCTTGGCCCACGCCGTGGGGAAATCGATCACCGGCGCGCCGACCAGGGCACGGAAGCCGTGCTGCTTGTAAACGGCTGCCTGCACGTCCGGGAAAAAATAGTTTTCGTTTGCGCAGGTGGTGCCGCCGCGCAGCATCTCGGCAATGGCCAGGGTCGTGCCGTCGGCGACGAACTCCGGTCCGATCACCGCCGCTTCCACCGGCCAGATGTGCTGCTGCAGCCACACCATCAGCGGCAGGTCGTCGGCAATCCCGCGCAGCAGGGTCATCGGGTTGTGGGTATGCGCGTTGACCAGGCCCGGCATCAGCGCCGCGTCCGGTCGGGACACCACTTCGGCGGCGGCAAAGCGTTCACGGGCCTGCAAACGCGGCAGGATCGCCACGATCGCGCCACCGCGCACGGCCACCGCATGGTCTTCCAGCACGGTTGCGTGCGGTTCGATGGGGACGACGAAGCCTGCCTCGATCAACAGGTCGCAGGATTCGGGAGGGGACTGCGTCACGGGGCGGTGTCCTTGGCAAACATCAGGGGGGCGCGCCGATCCGCACGCATCAAGCGGCCTCGGGCGCGGCGCGCTCGATCCAGCGCCGGGCAATGGCCAGGCACGGGAAGATGGCCATGAACACCAGGCCGCCGCACCAGACCGGCAGCACGAAGGCCAGCGGGATCGTCAACGAAAACAGCAGCAGCGGGATCACGCCGCGCCACAGCAACCAGCGCGTGGCGACCGGGCCCAGGCGTTCGCGCAGGTTTTCCTGGGCGATCACCATCACCCGGGTCACCAGCGCAAACAGCGAAATTCCCGCCAGTACCGTGGCATACAGCGCCAACCGACCCGGGCTGTCGCTGGAAAAGTAAAGCGAGTATTCGCGGGTGGCAAACGGCATGAGCGCCACGAACATCAGCTGCAACAGCGTGGCCCAGACCAGCTTGCCGCTAACCTGGCGCACGTGGCGCCAGGTCTGCATGTGGCCGGCCCAGAACAGCCCGGTCACCACGAAGCTGATCACGTAGGACACGAACAGCGCGGTGATCTCGCCAGCGGCATGCTCGGCGCCCAGTTGTTCGATCATCTCCCGATCAGGCAGCTTGAGCTCGATGGCCAGCAGCGTGATGGCGATGGCAAACACCGCGTCGCTGAAGAACACGACACGGTCATGCGGGAAGCGGTCCTTCAGTGGCGATCCGCGCTCTTCTTCGACCACGCCCAGATCCTGCACGGGCTTACTTCACGCGCGAGACGTATTCGCCGGAACGGGTATCCACGCGGATGACCTCTTCCTGGCTGACGAACAGCGGCACGCGCACCACCGCACCGGTCTCCAGGGTGGCCGGCTTGCCGCCACCGCCGGAGGTGTCGCCGCGCACGCCCGGATCGGTCTCGGCGATCTTCAGTTCCACGAAGTTCGGCGGCTGCACGGCGATCGGGGTGCCGTTCCACAGCGTGACCACGCAAGGCTCTTCGCCCTTGAGCCACTTCTCCGCGCCGCCCATGCCGTTCTTGTCGGCCTGGACCTGCTCGAAGGTTTCCTGCTGCATGAAGTGCCAGTACTCGCCATCGCTGTAGAGGTACTGCATGTCGGTGTCCAGCACGTCGGCCGCTTCCAGGGCGTCGGTCGACTTCATGGTCATTTCCTGCACGCGGCCGGACTTGATCAGGCGGAACTTGATGCGCGTGAAGGCCTGGCCCTTGCCCGGCTTGACGTACTCGGTATCGCTGATGACGGCCGGCTCGGCGTTGATCAGGATCTTCATCCCGTTCTTGACATCGTTCATGCCATAACTGGCCATGCTGTAGCTCCTTGGATAGGGCAAAACCGCCGCGAAGCGCGGCCGGCCGTTAGAATGGGGTGCCCGCCGTCCGGCGTGCGTACTGTTTCCAGACCTCACATGATAACCGCAGCCCCCGGCCGCATGCAGCCGTCCCCCGTGCGCCCCGCCGCCAGCCGTTGGCAGTCGCTGTGGCGCGAAGCCGTGCGCGACCCGGTCGAACTGCTGGCCCTGTTGGGACTGAATGCGAAGGACGCCGGGCTGTCGGAGGCGGCAGCCGCGCAGTTCGCGCTACGGGTGCCGCGCGGATTCGCGGACCGGATGCGTCCGGGCGATCTGCACGACCCGCTGTTGCGCCAGGTGCTGCCCATCGACGATGAAATGCGGGTGGTGCCCGGCTTCGGCCTGGACGCGGTGGGCGATGCGGCCGCCCGCACCGCGCCCGGCGTGATCCAGAAGTACCAGGGTCGCGCCCTGCTGGTGGCCACGGGCAGCTGCGCGGTGCATTGCCGCTATTGCTTCCGTCGTCATTTTCCTTATGCCGAAGAAACGGCCGCGCGCGAGGGCTGGCGCGAGGCGGTGGCCGCCATCGCGGCCGACCCGGGCATCGAAGAGGTCCTGCTGTCCGGCGGCGATCCGCTCTCGCTGTCGACCGGCAAGCTGGCCGAACTCACCGCGGCGCTGGCACCGATCCGGCACCTGAAACGGCTGCGCATCCACAGCCGCCTGCCCGTGGTGTTGCCCGAACGCGTGGACGCGCCGTTGCAGGCCTGGCTGTCCGCCCTGCCCTGGCCGGTGGCCTTCGTGATCCATGCCAACCACGCCAATGAATTCGATGCCAGCGTGGACGCGGCAATGGCGCGGCTGCGCGACGCCGGCGCGCAATTGCTCAACCAGGCGGTGTTGCTGCGTGGCGTCAACGATGACGTGCAGTCGCTGGCCATGCTCAGTGAGCGTAGCTTCGCCGCGGGCGTGCTGCCTTATTACCTGCACCAGCTGGACCGGGTGGCCGGCGTTGCCCACTACGAAGTAGATGATGCCCGCGCGCTGGCGCTGCACGGGGCGCTGGCCGCACGCCTGTCCGGCTACCTGGTGCCACGCCTGGTACGCGAGATCGCTGGCGACACCGGCAAGCGTCCGCTTTAAACCTGCGCGGGCATCAACCCGCGCCGATCATCCGCACCAGATCGGTCGAACTCAGCGGGTGGCTGAACCAATAGCCCTGGCCCAGGTCGCAACCACGCTCGCGCAGCAGGTTGAACTGCGCCTCGTGCTCGATGCCTTCGGCCACCACCGTGATCCCCAGCGAATGGGCCATCGCGATGATCGCCGTGGTGAGCGCCAGATCGTCCGGATCGCGCTCCAGGTCGGACACGAAACTCTTGTCGATCTTGACCCCGTCGACCGGCACCTGGCGCAGATGGCTGAGCCCGGAGAAGCCCGTGCCGAAGTCGTCCAGCCAGACCTTGACACCGGTGCGATGCAGTTTTTCCAGCAGC
>DASWQJ010000007.1:0-10009 GCA_036403795.1 Stenotrophomonas sp. | reverse complement strand
GAGTTCGCGCGCCGTGCCCCTAACCGTCGAGGAGCGCAAGGGCACCGAAGCGGCTCCATCGCTTCGGCTCGCGCTGTGGAGTGTGTTTCTTTTGGTTACTTTTCTTTGCACAAGCAAAGAAAAGTGACCCGCGCCCGCAGGGCGTGGAAGCCCTTGACGTTGTTTGAGCGAAGCGAGTTCGCGCGCCGTGCCCCTAACCGCCGAGGAGCGCAAGGGCACCGAAGCGGCTTCATCGCTTCGGCTCGCGCTGTGGAGTGTGTTTCTTTTGGTTACTTTTCTTTGCACAAGCAAAGAAAAGTGACCCGCGCCCCGAAGGGGCGTGGAAGCCCTAAAAAACAGCGATCAAATCTTCCGTACCCTAAACCGCTTCCCCTTGATCTTCCCCGCCTCCAACCGCTCCAACGCCCGCTCCAGCTGCCCCCTGGCAATCGCCACATAGGAACGTGTAGGCAGGATCACGATCTTGCCGATCGCAGCACCCGACAGTCCCGCCTCACCCGTCAACGCGCCCAGGATGTCGCCGGCGCGCAGCTTGTCGGTCTTGCCGCCGTCGATGCGCAACGTCTGCATCGGGGCTAGCGGCAGTTGCGGGGGCTTGCCGGTCGCCAGGGGCGAACGCGGCAGCGACAGGGCAATGCCCTGGTCGGCGGCGATCGCTTCGGCGCGCGGTAGTTCACGCGAGGCCACCAGGCTCAGCGCCATGCCGGAGCGGCCGGCGCGTGCGGTACGGCCGATGCGGTGGCGATAGCTTTCCACGTCGGTCGGCAGCTCGTAGTTGACCACCGCCGCCAGTGCCTCCACGTCCAGGCCGCGTGCGGCCACGTCACTGGCGACCAGCACGTTGCAACTGCCGTTGGCAAAGCGCAGCAGCACTTCGTCGCGGTCGCGCTGTTCCATGTCGCCATGCAAGGCGAGCGCGGAGAAGCCGAATTGTTGTAGCGAACCCGCTACTTCGTCGACCTCTTTGCGTGTGTTGCAGAACACCACCGCCGACTCGGGGCGGTGCTTGAGCAATAGCCCGGCCACGGCCTTCTGGCGATGCGCAGGCTCGACTTCGTAGAACACTTGCTCGATCTGCGGCGCACTCTCGCCACCCTCTACCGTGACTTCCACCGGCTCGCTCAGCAATTCACGTGCGAGCTCGCGGAACGCTTCGGGGAAGGTCGCCGAGAACAGCAGGTTCTGGCGCTTGGCGGCGCAGCGGCCGGCGATCTCGTGGATGGGCTCGGCAAAGCCCATGTCGAGCATGCGATCGGCTTCATCGAGCACGAAGCAACGCACGGCGCCCAAGTTGAGCACGCGCTTGCGCGCCAGTTCCTGGATGCGGCCCGGGGTGCCGACCACGACTTGGGGGTCGTGCGCCTGGAGCGAGGAGATCTGCGGTTCCAGCGATACGCCGCCGGTCAGCACGGTGAGCTTGAGGTTGGGGATGCCGGTGGCAAGTTTGCGCAATTGCTGGCCGACCTGGTCGGCCAGTTCGCGCGTTGGGCACAGCACCAGCGCCTGGGTGCGGATCAGGGTGGGATCCAGCGCCTGCAGCAGGCCCAGGCCGAAGGCGGCGGTCTTGCCGCTGCCGGTGGGTGCCTGGGCAATCAGGTCGCGACCCTCGAGGATCGGTGGCAGCGCCAGCGCCTGGATCGGGGTGAGAATGGTGTAGCCGAGGGCGTCGATCCCGGCAAAGAGGGCTGGCGAGAGCGGCAGCGAGGCGAATTCAGTCATGGACCATTTTCGCAGATGCGCCGCGTCCGCGCCCGTCCTCATTCCGAGGAGCATGTGAAGGCCCGGCCAGCGGCGGTCAGTCCGTCGCAGCCCACCACTGGCGCGCCGGTCGCCGGTCGCCGGTCGCCGGTGCAGGTCCAGGTGCAGGTGCAGGTGCAGGTGCAGGTATGCAGGCGCAGCGCTGGCGGCTGCGCGAAGCCGGATCGGGCACCCGTGCATTGGTGGAGCAGGCGCTGCTGCCACACCGCCAACGGCAAGCAATGCGATGCTCTGCACAAGGACGCGCTGCTGCGCGATCCGCCGGCCGGTGCGCAAGTGAGCCACCTGGGCGGGTTCGAGTCCGCTTTGGAACTGGGCAGCACCGAGGCCATCAAGCAGGCCGCCGTCGCCGGGATGGGCGTGACCTGCCTGTCGCGCAGCGCCGTCCAGGACGCGCTGGACCTGGGCCGCCTGGTGGCGCTGTCCACCGTGCTGCCGCCGCT
The DNA here is from genome assembly GCA_036403795.1 of Stenotrophomonas sp. Classification (GTDB taxonomy): domain Bacteria; phylum Pseudomonadota; class Gammaproteobacteria; order Xanthomonadales; family Xanthomonadaceae; genus Stenotrophomonas_A. Next base: position 7,808 of record DASWQJ010000007.1, on the reverse strand, counting down.
GTCCAGGCCGCTGTACCGGATCCGTCATCGCGGTCGCCCCTGGTCACAGAGCCTGCGGCGGCTGCTCGATCTTCGCGGTGAGGGCTGAACGTGCCGGGCCAGCGGCGGCGCAGTCCGACACGGTGGCCGGGTACAATGGGGGCATGCCTTTGATTACCTTGCAGAGCGTCGACTACAGCGTCGGCGGCCCGTTGTTGCTGGAAAAAGCTGAATTGACGATCGAGCCGGGCGAGCGAATTGCCCTGATCGGCCGCAACGGCGCCGGCAAATCCACTTTGATGAAATTGATCGCCGGCGAGCTCCGGCCCGACGACGGCGAGGTCCGCGTCCAGCAGGGCGTGCGGATCGCGCGCCTGGAACAGGAAGTGCCTCGCGGTGCCGAGGGCACCGTGTTCGACGTGGTGGCGCAAGGCCTGGGCGAGTTGGGGCAATGGCTGGCCGAGTTCCACCACCTCAGCCATGACGCCGAGTTCGATGGCGATGCGATGGCCCGCGTGCAGGGCCTCATCGATTCGGCACAAGGCTGGGGCCTGGACCAGCGCGTGGGCGAAACGCTCTCGCGGTTGGAGCTCGATGGCGATGGTGAATTCTCACAGCTGTCTGGCGGCATGAAACGCCGCGTGCTGCTCGCGCGCGCGTTGGTATCCGCGCCGGATGTGTTGCTGCTGGACGAGCCGACCAACCATTTGGACATCGAGGCCATCGACTGGCTCGAATCGTTCCTGAAAGGCTGGAACGGCAGCCTGCTGTTCGTGACCCACGATCGGCGTTTCCTGCGTGCGTTGGCCACCCGCATTGTCGAGATCGACCGGGGACAGGTGACGAGTTGGCCGGGCGATTGGGCGAACTACGAGCGTCGTCGCGAAGAGCGGCTCAACGCGCAGGCGCAAGAGAATGCACGATTCGACAAGCTGCTGGCCCAGGAAGAAACCTGGATCCGACAGGGCATCAAGGCGCGGCGGACCCGCGATGAAGGTCGCGTGCGCCGGCTCAAGGCGATGCGTTCGGAGCGCGGCGAGCGTCGCGAGTTGGGGGGCAACGTGCGCATGCAGGCCTCCCAAGGCGAGTCGTCGGGCAAGAAGGTGATCCAGGCGCGCGAGGTGGGCTTCGCCTATGGGGACAAGACCCTGGTGCGCGACTTCTCCACGAACATCCTGCGCGGGGATCGTATCGGCCTGATCGGCCCCAACGGCAGCGGCAAGACCACGCTGCTCAAGTTGTTGCTGGGCGAACTGCAGCCGCAGCAGGGCGAAGTGGTGCAGGGGACCAATCTGCAGATCGCCTATTTCGACCAATATCGCGCCACGCTGCGCGAAGACTGGAACGCGATCGAGAATGTCGCGGAAGGCGCCGATTTCGTCGAGGTCGGCGGCAAGCGCAAGCATATTCACGCCTATCTGCAGGACTTCCTGTTCACCCCGGAGCGCGCCCGCGCACCGATCACGCGACTGTCCGGTGGCGAGCGCAACCGTTTGTTGTTGGCGCGATTGTTTGCACAGCCTTCCAACCTGTTGGTCATGGACGAACCGACCAACGATCTGGACGTGGAAACGCTGGAGCTGTTGGAGGAATTGTTGGCCGACTACGCCGGCACCCTGTTGCTGGTCAGCCATGACCGCGACTTCCTCGACAACGTGGTGACTTCCACGCTGGTGATGGAGGGCGACGGGCGCGTGGGGGAATACATCGGTGGCTATTCGGATTGGTTGCGCCAGCGACCGACGGAAGTCGAGGCGGTGGTGCGCGCCCCGGTCGCAGCCAGCCCGTCCTCGGGCGCTGCACCGATCGCCGAGCCCGCCGCGGCCAAGCGCAAGCTCAGTTACAAGGACGCGCGCGAGCTGGAACAACTGCCGGTGCGTATCGAAGCGCTGGAAAGTCAATTGGCTGCGATGGGCCAGGCAATGAACGAGCCCGCCTTCTACCAGCGCGACAACGCGGGGGTCACCGAGCACACGCAACGGATGACCGCGCTGCAGGCCGAACTGGAACAGGCCTATGCACGCTGGCAGGCGCTCGACAGCTGAGCGCCTGCGGCGGTTATTCGACTTCTTCGAACGCTACGAACGCCACGAAGGCCAGCTGTTGAGTCGCCCAGGCCTGGGCGGCTTCGTCGAGGACATCGAGCAGGATGCCGAACTCTCGCGGGGCGGCGTTGCGTAGCGCGTCCAGGCAGTCCAGCAGCACCGCGTAACCGTTGCCTGGCAACCAGGACAGATCACGCAGCGCATCGGACAGCGCATCCCAGTTGCCACCCAGGCCGGCCGGGAAATCCAATTGCGCCGCCAGCCGGGCGAGCAGGGTGCGCTTGTCGCTGCAGCCTTCCAGATCGACCCGCAGCACGCGCAGTCCGGCATCGCGCGCCAGCGCGGCCATGGTGTCCAGGCTGGCGGCGTCGATGCGGTAGACGCCGGCGTTGCCTGGATCGCCGAGATCCAGATCGAAATGCGCCTGGCTCACGGGGCCACCTGCGCGGGAACGCTGAAGCTGCGGAAGCTTTCGTAATGGTCGTCGCTGAAATACCAGATCTCGATCGGCTCGCCCCCGGTCACGATCCGGCGCGTGCCGCGATGCGAAAGGCCCGGCGTATCGACGGTGTACTCGCGGTAGTAGCCGCGCGGCCGGTCGGGTAAATGTCCCTCGCGATTGCCGAAGACGCTGCCATCCTGGCGATGCGGAAACGGACCGCCCCGCTGGATCAGGGCGATCGTCGTACGGGCCTCTGGCGGCAGGAAGGGGGGCAGGTCGCCGGGGGTTTTCGTGGGCCGCACGGCGGGCGTGACGGGTACCTGGCCGGCGGGTGCCTGCAGCGACGGTGCGAACTGCGGGTGCGGCTGCTGCACCGTACGCATCGCCCACAGGCCGGCAATGAGCAGGGCAAGCGCCAGCACGAGCAGGGCAGGTTTGCGCATCATCGAGTCGGGACTCCGGCGGTCATGGATCGCGGGCAGTATGCGCGGAACCGGCTGTTCGAAGCTTGAACCGAGCGGTTCACGCCGGTGTAACCGGTGCCTCCGGCAAGGTGTCGGCCTGCCGCCGGCCGGCCGGTCGTGCGGCTGGCTTCCGGGCCGGCACGACCTGGGACGAAGTATTCCTGCCGCCGCACTTGGTAAGCGGGCGCCGCGTCCTTAACATTGACCATGCAACGCCCGCTTGGCGCGGGTGAATCGAGTCAGGAGACTTTCAATGGCCTACACCCTCCCCAAACTGTCTTACGCCTACGACGCGCTGGAACCGAACATCGACGCGCAGACGATGGAAATCCATCACACCAAGCACCACCAGACCTACATCAACAACGTCAACGCGGCACTGGAAGGCACCGAGTACGCCGACCTGCCGGTGGAGGAGCTGGTCTCCAAGCTGAAGTCGCTGCCGGAGAACCTGCAGGGCCCGGTACGCAACAACGGTGGCGGCCATGCCAACCACTCGCTGTTCTGGACGGTGATGTCGCCCCAGGGCGGCGGTGAGCCGGTGGGCGAAGTCGCCAAGGCGATCGACCGCGACGTAGGTGGCTTCGAGAAGTTCAAGGAAGCTTTCACCAAGGCGGCGATCAGCCGTTTCGGTTCTGGTTGGGCGTGGTTGAGTGTGACGCCGGACAAGAAGGTGGTGGTGGAGAGCACGGCCAATCAGGACAGCCCGTTGATGGAGGGCAATACGCCGATCCTGGGGTTGGATGTTTGGGAGCATGCTTATTACTTGAAGTATCAGAACCGTCGTCCGGAGTACATCGGGGCGTTTTATAACGTGGTCGATTGGAATGAGGTTGAGCGGCGGTATCAGGAAGTTGTGGGTTGATTGATTGATGGCTGGGTTGTTTTTTTGCCTGGCTTGATGATGGGGCGCCCCCTTTTTTGGGGGCGTTCTTTTTTTTGGGTTTTTGGTTTGGTTTTTTGTGGTTTTGTTTTTTTTAAGGGCTTCCACGCCCTACGGGCGCGGGTCACTTTCTTTGCTTGTGCAAAGAAAGTAACCAAAGAAACACACTCCCACAGCGCGAGCCGAAGCGGTGAAGCTGCTTCGGTTCCCTTGCGCTCCTCGGTGATTAGGGGCACGGCGCGCGAACTCGCTGCGCTCAGACAACGCGCACCTCTTCGGCCCCTAATCCCCTGCGGTGCTCGGCTCGGCTGACGGGAGGGGGTAGGTCAAAGGCCAGAGCAAAGTCAAAAGCGGGACGCCAAGCGCGATGCGCTTTGGCTCTGCTTGCGCGCTACGCGCGCTCGCTGTTGATCTATCGGTGCCGATGGGCCGCGCTGCAATCGGGGTGCTTTGCGCGGCGCTTTGTTGCGCTAACGGTAAAGACGATTGCCAGTACACGGGACCGGCGTCCGCAACACTTTGACCTTGGACGACCTTGGTGTTGGCCGTGACTTCGGCACTGCCACTGCCACTGGCTTCGGCCTTGGCCGGGGTTGACTTAGGCGGCGTTGGAGGTCGCCTTGGCGTTGGCTTTGGCTTTGGCCTTGGCCTTGGCCTTGGCCTTGGCTTTGGCCTCGGCCTCGGGCCTTGGCCTTGGTTTTGGCTTTGGACTTGGCCTTGGCTTTTGCTTTGGTCTTGGCTTTTGGCCTTGGCTTTTAGCTTTTAGCTTTTAGCTTTTGGCTTTTGGCTTCGGCTTCGGCTTCGGCTTCGGCCTTTGACTCACCCCCTCCGTAAGCCGAGCCGAGCACCGCAGGCGGTTAGGGGCCGAAGAGGCGCGCGTTGTCTGAGCGCAGCGAGTTCGCGCGCCGTGCCCCTAACCGCCGAGGAGCGCAAGGGAACCGAAGCAGCTCCATCGCTTCGGCTCGCGCTGTGGAGTGTGTTTCTTTTGGTTACTTTTCTTTGCACAAGCAAAGAAAAGTGACCCGCGCCCGCAGGGCGTGGAAGCCTCTAAAAAAAACAAACCCACCCAAAAAACCAAACCCAAAAACCAAAAAACCAACTACGGCGCCCCCACCACCCTCAACACCTGAATCGTCGCCACCAACCCCCGACTCTGCACCCCCGCATCCCCCGGCAACTGCAACGCCGCCACCCGCGCCAGCCGAAAGCACCCCTTCCGCAACAAAATACGGTCATGGTGCGACACACCCGCAGCCCCAATCGCAGCAGCACCCGCAGCAGCATCCGCACCAGCATCCGCACCAGCACCCGCACCCACCGCCCCTTCCACCTCCGGAAGCACCAGTTCCGGCCCTGCCCCACGCATCTGCGCATCGGCCTGGGCATCGAGATAATCCTCGCCCAAGGCGCCCAACCCGCGCGCCCCCGCGACCGCCGCGAAATCACCCAGCAACAGGCTGGGCAGCCCATCGTCGGTCACCGCGATCCAACGCTGGAGATTGATCACCTGCTGCGCACGGATCAGCGCATCGTCGGTGCCGCTGGCACCTCCGCCGTGCAGTTGGGTGACGTAGAGATTGACCGGCAGCCCGGCAAGCTCCACGCGAATCATCCCCGCCGTGTTGGCCGTCTCGAAGGGATGCAACAACGTCACCGCATCGGACACCACCGCGCGTCGGCTCAGCAGTGCGTTGCCATAGCGACGTGATCGACTGGGCGGATCGGCACTGATGAAATTGCAGCCATAGTCCAGCCGCGCCGCCAGCCAGCAGGCCTGGTTGGGTGTCTCTGGCGTCTGCTCCACGTCCTGCAACGCGATGACGTCGGGCTGCAGCGCGCGCAAAGCCTCGACGATGCCTTCGCGGTGCGCCGACCAATGCGCTCGGTCCGGGGCCAGGCTGAAGGTGGCTACGGTGAGCAGGTCACCGTCGGGTCCGGTTAATGCCAGTGACGGCGGCGATGCGTGTGCCCAGCCGGCCAGCAACAGGGCGGGCAGCCAGGTCCAGCGGACGAGATGGCGCAGCGGTGGGGACATATACCAATGCTACCGACTCAAGGTGCAGGCGCCGTGCACGGCCGTGCGTCCGGGCAGTCCACGGCCAGCGTGGAGGCGGGCAGGGCGATGCTGGCCGATTCGATGGGCGCGTCGACTGCACGGGCCAGCGATAGCTGGTAGTCGCCTGCGGCCATCGTCCACTGCCGGGCCTGTGCGTCCCAACGGGCCAACGTGCGCGGCTCCACCTCCACGTCGATGCGCTGCGACTCACCGGGTTGCAGCAGCACCTTGCGCCAACCGGCCAGCCGCAACGCATTGGCAGCGCGGCCGGGCAGGCGCACGTACAGCTGCGGAACCGCGGCGCCGGCGCGGTCGCCGTCGTTGCGCACATCGAACGTGGCTACCAACCGGCTGCCATGCCGCGCCAGCTGGAGATTGCCGAAATGGAAGCGGGTATAGGACAGGCCGTGCCCGAAGGGGAACTGCGGTTTGAGGCCACGGGCGTCGAACCACTTGTAGCCAATCTGCGCGCCCTCGATGTCGTAGTCGACAGTGGCCGCGGCCGGTTGCGCCGGTTGGAAGCCGAGCCCCGGGATCGCCGGTCGCGGCAGTTGCGACTCGTCCACGGGCCAGGTCACCGGCAGGTGGCCCGAGGGATTGCTGCGCCCGCTAAGCAGGTCGGCAATGGCCGGGCCGCCACCGATGCCGGGGTACCAGGCTTGCAGCAGCGCCGGCACCTGGGCCAGCCAAGGCAGGCGCACGGGACCATTGGTTTCCAGCACCACCACATTGCGCGGATTGGCGGCGGCCACGGCGGCGATCAGTGCGTCCTGGCGATCGGGCAGGGTCATGTCCGGAAGATCGACCGATTCAGCGGCCCACTGGGTGGCAAATACGATGGCCACCTGCGCTTGCCTGGCCAGTCGTGCCGCCGCGGCCGGATCGCGACCGTCGAGATAATCGATGCGAGCGGTGGGGAAGCGCTCGCGCAACGCCTCCAGCGGCGAAGAGGCGTGGAACATGACGGGACCCGGCCAGGTCTTGGGCGCCAGGCCGGGCACGGCGTTGGTGCCCAGCGCGGTCCATCCGACCATCGACGAACCGCCGCCACCGATGACCCCGCGATCGGCATGTCCCCCAATCACCGCGATGCGCTGCAGGTCCGCCGGCAGCGGCAGCAGGCCGCCTTCGTTGCGCAACAGGACGCTGCCTTCTTCGGCCGCCTGTTGCGCGGCGCGCAAACCGGCGCGGGCGTCGATCGCGCCGCGCTGCGGAGGATGATCGAAACCACCGGTCGCGATGAAGGCGCGCAGGATGCGTTGCGCCATGTCATCGAGCCGCGCCTGGGGCACCACGCCCGCCCCGACGGCCATGCGCAAGGGCTGGTCGAAAAACACCGCGCTGTCGAACACTTCGCCTGCCGACTGCTGGTCCAACCCGGCCAGGGCAGCCTTGGACCCGCTGTGCACGCCGCCCCAGTCGGACATCACGTAACCCGGCCAGTGCCATTGCTGCTTGAGCACGCCGTTGAGCAGCGCGTCGTGCTCGCAGGCGTAGATGCCGTTGATCTTGTTGTAGGCGCACATCACCGAACCCGGCTGGCCGATGCCCAAGGCGATCTCGAAGGCGAGCAGGTCCGATTCGCGCAGGGCCGCTTCGCCGATCTGCGCGCTGTGCGCGTTGCGGGCAGTCTCCAGATCGTTCATGGCGTAGTGCTTCATCGTGGACACGACGTGCTCGCGCTGGATGCCACGGATCGACTCGCCGACGATGCGCCCGGCCAGCAGGGGATCCTCGCCGGCATATTCGAAGTTGCGGCCGTTGCGTGGGTCGCGCTGCAAGTTCACGCTGCCCGCGAGCAGCACGTTGAAGCCTTGCTGCCAGGCCTCGCGCCCCATCGTGCGGCCGCCCTCGAAGGCCAGCGCGCGGTTCCAGCTGGAAGCGCTCACCAGGCCGGAGGGCATGGCGGTGGCGATGTCGCCCGCGCGCATGCCCCCCG
>DASWQJ010000006.1:0-20549 GCA_036403795.1 Stenotrophomonas sp. | reverse complement strand
TAGGAGGACCGTGGAAGTTGCGGTCGGACGCTGCGGATCGCACGGTGCGGGCGGACCTGCAATTGGATGGGCAGGGCCATGTCCTGCAGCGCGTGGATTTCGCGCAGCGTCCGTTGATTGATCGTGCGGTGGGAGTGGGTGTGTCGGCGCACGAGGGACAGCTGTTTGGTTGGCCCAACCAGTTGCTGGGGTTGTTCACGGCGACGGGGTTGATGTTGGTCTGCGTGAGTGCGGCGATGTTGTGGTGGCGTCGGCGCCAGCCGGGGCAGTTGGGTGCGCCGTCGCCGCAGGACACTTCGCCGCTGGCGTTGGGGGCGTTCGTGCTCATCGTGGTGCTGGGGGTGTTCTTGCCGTTGTTCGGGTTGAGCCTGGTGTTGGTGAGGATGTTGGAATGGGTTTGGTGGCGGCGCTGGGCGCGGGCGGCGCGGTTCCTGGGGTTGGGAGTGGGGTGAATGGCTGGCTTGGATCTGGTCCTGGCCGCTGCGCGCAGAGCGTGAACCTTGAACGCGACGAGCTGATCTCAAAAGCTGACCTCAAAAGCTCACCGCGAGAAGCTAATCGCGAAAAGCTGACCGCAAGGGCTGCCTCAAAAAAAACTGAGCGCGGAACAGTCGACCTAGGTGCCTGTCACTAGCGGTTGTTGGTTCCGTGCGGCCGCGGGGCTCAGGCGCGAGCGGGACACGCCGTAAACTCATCCATGGGGGCTCGGGCGCGACATCCATGTCGCGCACGGTCCCGCTCGCGCCTGAGCCCGGCGGCCCGACACATCGCGTGGGCGGTTGGTCAGAGCGGGTGCTTGCGTTGAGGTTTGGAATTGGCGATGTGGCCGGCTTAGCGGATTGAGATCACGGGAATGTGGCGCGATCAGGTGAGCGCCACCGTCGACGATGATGTCCGGGCCTGCGCCATGGCATCGCTGGGCACTACCTGAATCTGGCGACGATGCTCGCCACGCTGCGAATCGGCAGGCTCAGATCTCTTCGTGGATTCCGCACTCGCGCTTCAGGCCGAAGAAGCGGGTGTCTTCCTCGCGCATTCCCGGTTCCCAGCGGCGGGTGGTGTGGAAGTCGCCAATGGAAACGTAGCCCTGTTCCCACAGCGGGTGGTAGGGCAGTTCGTGGTGCTTGAGGTATTGCCAGACGTCGCGGTCGCTCCAGTCGGCGATTGGGCTGATCTTGTAGCGTTCGCCGCGGCGTTGGACGATCGGGGTCTGCGCGCGGCTGCTGGATTGTTGCCGGCGCAGGCCGGTGAACCAGGTGCCGATGCCGAGTTCGTCCAGTGCGCGGCGCATCGGCTCGACTTTGCGCAGGTTGTTGTATTGCTCGATGCCCACCACGCCTTGTTCCCATAACCGGCCGTGGCGCGCTTCCATCCACGCACGGCTCACCAGCGGGCGGAATACTTTCAGGTTGAGTTGCAGGCGCTCGGTCAGCGCGTCGGCGAAGCGGTAGGTTTCGGGGAACAGATAGCCGGTGTCCACCAGGATCACCGGGATGTCGGGCTTCTGTTGGCTGAGCAGGTGCAAGGTCACCGCCGACTGCGCGCCAAAGCTTGAAGACAGCGCCGCCCCTGCCGGGCCGTGGGCCAATGCCCAGGTGACACGCTCTTCGGCCGTGCAGCGTTCCAGGCGCGCGTTCAGGGCATCCAGGTCCAGCAGTTCGTCGGCTTGGGGGGAGGCGGCGGGCAACGCGGTCATTCGAGCAGTTCCAGTTCGACTTGGCGATGGGTGGGATAGGGCGGCAGTGCGACCAGTGCACTGCGATGCAGGAAGTCGCCGAAGCCTTCGGCTGCCTGGCGCTCGGCCGCGTATCGGGCGAACAGCGGCTCGAGCACCGCCAGGATTTCCGGCTCGGCGATATTTTCCCGGTAAAGGGTGTTCAAGCGTTGCCCACGATGATCGCCGCCCAACATCAGGTTGTAGCGACCGGGGGCTTTGCCGACGAGGGCGATCTCGGCCAGGTACGGACGCGAGCAGCCATTGGGACAGCCGGACAGGCGCACCACGATCGGCGCGTCGGTCAGGCCGTGGCGTTCCAGCAGTGGCTGCAGCTTGGCGCTGAAATCGGGCAGATAGCGTTCGGCTTCGGCCATCGCCAAGCCACAGGTGGGCAACGCCACGCAGGCCATCGCCCCGCGGGCCAGCGCGCTGGGTGCGCGATTGCCGGCATCGAGTCCGTGGGCGGCGACCAGGTCATCGATGCGCGCGCGCTGCGCGAGGGGTACATCGGCGATGACCAGGTTCTGGTTGGGGGTAAGGCGGAACTCGCCTGCGTGCAGGCGCGCGATCTCGCGCAGGCCGGTCAAGTGCTGGGCCTGGTCGGTGTCGGCCACGCGCCCGGCGGGCAGGGACAGGGTGAGGTGCGAGCGACCGTCCTCGCCTTCGACCCAGCCATAGCGATCGCCATTGTGTTCGAACGCGAACGGCTGCGCCGGCAGCAATGCGAAGCCTGCACGGCGTGTGATCTCGGCCACGATGAAGTCCAGCCCGCGATCGTCGATCGTGTATTTGAAACGTGCGCGCTTGCGCTGCTCTCGGTTGCCGAAATCGCGCTGCGTGGTCACCACGGCGGTGGCGATGTCGAGCAACTTATCGCGCGGAAACCAGCCGATCACGTTGCCTACCCGCGGCCAGGTTTCGGGATCGCCGTGGGTGGCGCCCATGCCGCCGCCGATCGCCACGTTGTAGCCGGTCAGTACGCCGTCCTGCAGCGTGCCGATGAAACCCAGGTCGTTGGCGAACACATCCACGTCGTTGAGCGGCGGTAGTGCGAAACCAATCTTGAATTTACGGGGCAGGTAACGCTCGCCATAGATCGGCTCGTGCTCCTCGCCACTGCCGTCCACGCGTTCTTCGTCCAGCCAGATCTCGTAATAGGCGCGGGTGTTGGGCAGCAGGTGCTCGGAAGTCTGCGCGGCGTCCGCGTAGAGCTGTGCATGCGCCGGCGACACCCGCGGGTTGGCGGCCACCAGCACGTTGCGATTGACATCGCCGCATGCCGCCAGCGTGTCGATCAGGGCGGCGTTGATCGCCTGCATCGTGGCCTTCAGCTCGCGCTTGATCACCCCATGGAACTGGAACGCCTGCCGGGTAGTGATGCGCAGCGAGTGGTTGCCGTAGCGCGTGGCGATCTCATCCAGGCGCAGCCATTGTGCCGGGGTGATCACCCCGCCGGGCGTGCGGGTGCGGATCATGAACTGGAACGCGGGCTCAAGTTTCTGGCGGCGTCGCTCATCGCGCAGGTCGCGATCGTCCTGCTGGTAGCTGCCGTGATACTTGATCAGGGTCTGGTCGTCTTCGCGCAGGGCGCCGGTGACCGGATCGGCCAGGCTCTCCAGCAACGAACCCCGCAGGCGGCGGCTGGCGGACTTGATGTCTTCGACGGAATGCGTGCTCATGTCTGCATTGGCTGACGGCGTCTGGCGCTAAGCGCTCAGTAGACGTCGCGGCTGTAGCGTCCCTCGGTCTGCAACGTGGTCAGGTAGGCGGCGGCATCTTCGACCGCCAGGCCGCCGTGCTCGGCGATGATGTCCTGCAAGGCTGCGTGCACGTCCTTGCCCATGCCAATCGCGCCGCACACGTAGAGATGGGCGCCGCGCTGCAGCCAGGCGTACAGGTCGCGGCCCCGCTGGCGCAGCCGGTGTTGTACATAGATCTTGTCGGCCTGGTCGCGCGAGAAAGCCAGGTCCAACTCGTGCAATTCGCCATGGGCCAACGCTTGCTGCCATTCGGCCTGGTAGAGGAAGTCGCGGTTGAAGTGGCGGGCGCCGAAGAACAGCCAGTTGCGGCCGCTGGCGCCTCGCTCGGCGCGCTCCTGCACGAAGCCGCGGAACGGCGCCACGCCGGTGCCGGGGCCGATCATGATGATGTCGCGCGCATCGTCGGCCGGTACGCGGAAGCGTTCGTTGGGCTCGACATAGACCGTGGCGCTGTCGCCCTCACCCAGTGCCGCCAGGTAGCTGCTGGCCGAGCCGAGGTGGCGATGGCCGTGGGCGTGATATTCCAGCTCGTCGACGGTCAGGTGGACTTCGTCGCCCACGCGCTTGCGGCTGGAGGCGATCGAGTACAGCCGCGGGGCCAGGGGACGCAACGCTTGCAGCAGTGCGGTCTGGTCCCAATCCGCCGGCCAGCGACGCAACACGTCGATCACCTGGTGATCGACGAGCAGCTTCGCCAGGCCGGCAGTCTGGGTAGGGGCGAGCAGCGCTTTCAGGTCCAGGGCACCGGCGCGCTCGGCATGCGCGGCCAGGAAAGGCCGCGACAGCCTGGTGAGTTCGCGGTGGCCGGCGAGCCACTCCGACAGGGACGAAGTCTGGGTGCCCACCGTGACGTCGGCATGACCATCCAGTGTCAGCACCTGCAGCACGGACTCGACCAGTTCGCCCGGGTTGCGGTGGCGGATGCCGAGGGCGTCGCCGGGTTCGTAGTGGAGTCCACTACCGGCCAGCGCCAGTTCCAGGTGGCGTACGCGCTTGGAGGCGGCACCATAGCGGGCGAACGCAGCCCCCTTGAAATCCCGTCCACTGATGGCCTGGTTGGCCAGCACCTCGGCGGCGAACGGATGATCGTGTCCATGGGCGACGCTGGCTGCGTGGCGCAGCGGCGTGACCTTGGCGCCGGCTGCCGGCACGGTGGCCAGTTGTTCCCGGGCGTGGCGCAAGGCCTGTTCCCGCCACGGTGCCGCCACCGATTCGATATCCAGGTCGGCTTCGCCCACCGGTTGCACGCGCTGGGCACCCAGATCGGCCAGGCGGGCGTCCAGGCGTTGGGCAATACCGCAGAAGTCGGCGTAGCTCGAATCACCCAGGCCCAGCACGGCGAACTTCAGTTCGGGCAACCTGGGTGCGCGCTTGCCCTGCAGGAATTCCACCAGCCCGATCGAGTCGTCCGGCGGATCGCCTTCCCCCTGGGTGCTGATGACGACGTACAGCAAGCGTTCGGAGGCGAGCTCGCGGGTCGGGTAGGTATCGGCGCGCAGCAGGCGCACCGCCAGGCCGGCGGCTTGGGCTTCGTCAGCCAGGCGTTCCGCGGCGCGGCGCGCATTGCCGGTCTGGCTGCCATACAGCACGGTCAGGCGCTGGGGTTGCGCCGTGTCGGCGGCGGCAATGCCACCGGCCACCAGGGCCAGCGAGGGGGAGACGGGGTGCTGGGCCAGGCCGGCCGTGTAGCCGGACAGCCACCACAGTGAAGGACTGTCCAGGCCTTCGACCAACCGCGACAGCAGGACCTTGCGCTCCTCCGGCAGAGGGCTGGGGGGCAAGGCAGCGCTGGCGGCAGTCATTCCTGTTCCATGAGAAGCAAGGCAGGACCCGATCCTAGGCAGGGGCCCGGCCAGACAGAAAGGAGCAGGGGTTATCGCCTTATGCCCGCCGCTTATTTCAACCTGCCGCCCGGGGCGGGCCAGACTGCGCCTCCCCGGTCCGGTGCTAGGCTTGGCCGGCCGTTTCCGACCTACGGTAGCGATGAGCGTCCCGCCCAATTCCCAACTTGCCCACCTCGACCGCCTCGAGGCTGAAAGCATCCATATCCTGCGCGAGGTCGCTGCGGGGTTTGCCAGTCCCGTGCTGCTGTACTCCGTCGGCAAGGACAGCTCGGTGCTGTTGCACCTGCTGCTCAAGGCCTTTGCACCGGCGCCGCCGCCGATCCCGTTGTTGCATGTGGATACGCGCTGGAAGTTTCGCGAGATGATCGCCTTCCGCGACCGTCGTGCCGCCGAAACCGGCGTGGACCTGCGGGTGCACATCAATCCGGAGGGCATTGCACAAGACATCGGTCCGATCACCCACGGCGCTGCGGTGCATACCGACGTGATGAAGACCCAGGGGCTGAAGCAGGCGTTGGACCACGGCAAGTTCGATGCGGCCATCGGCGGTGCACGACGCGACGAAGAGAAGTCGCGCGCCAAGGAACGTGTCTTTTCCTTCCGCAACGAGCGCCATCGCTGGGATCCGAAGAACCAGCGCCCTGAGCTTTGGAACCTCTACAACACCCGCGTCCACGCCGGCGAAAGCGTGCGCGTATTCCCGCTGTCCAACTGGACCGAGCTGGATGTGTGGCTCTACATCTATCGCGAATCCATTCCGGTGGTGCCGCTGTACTTCGCCGCCGAGCGTCCCGTGGTGGAGCGCGACGGTGCGCTGATCCTGGTCGACGACGAACGCCTGCCGCTGCACGAGGGCGAGGTGCCGCAACATCGCTCGGTGCGCTTTCGCACGCTGGGCTGCTATCCACTGACCGGGGCCATCGAGTCGCGCGCGGACACGTTGGAGGCCATCATTGCCGAGATGCTGGTGGCGACCAGCTCCGAGCGCCAGGGCCGGGTGATCGACCAGGACCCTTCAGCATCGATGGAAAAGAAGAAGCTGGAGGGGTACTTCTGATGAACGGTCGCGACGCCGGTTTTGAACCAGGGGATGTAGTGCCCAACCCCGTGGGAGAGGCATCGATCGACCCGGCGACGGGCGGCGACGAGATCGCGGCCTACCTGGCGCGCCACGAGACCAAGCCGCTGCTGCGCTTCATCACCTGCGGCAGCGTGGACGACGGCAAGAGCACCTTGATCGGGCGGTTGCTGTATGACAGCAAGCGCCTGTTCGACGACCAGCTGGCCGCACTCGAGAACGACAGCCGACGCCATGGCACGCAAGGCGCCCGCATCGACTATGCGTTGCTGCTCGACGGTCTTACCGCCGAGCGCGAGCAAGGCATCACCATCGACGTGGCCTACCGCTACTTCGACACCGATCGCCGCAAATTCATCGTGGCCGACTGCCCCGGGCACGAGCAGTACACCCGCAACATGGCCACCGGCGCGTCTACCGCGGACCTGGCCGTGGTGCTCGTGGATGCACGCAAGGGCCTGCTCACGCAGACGCGCCGGCATAGCTTCATCGCTTCGTTGCTGGGCATCGGCCAGATCGTGCTGGCGGTAAACAAGATGGACCTGGTGGGCTACGACCAGGCGACCTTCGACGACATCGCCGACGCGTACCGCGCGCTGGCCCAGCAGCTGGGCCTGGCGTCGGTGCAATGCATCCCGTTGTCAGCGCTGGAAGGCGACAACCTGTCCACGCCGTCGCCGAACATGCCGTGGTACCACGGCCCCAGCCTGCTCGAGCACCTGGAAACGGTGCCGACGTCTGTAACTGCCCAACGGTCGGGCTTGCGCCTGCCGGTGCAGTGGGTCAATCGCCCGGATTCGTCCTTCCGCGGCTTTGCCGGCACCCTGGTCGGCGGTGAAGTGAGCCCGGGCGACGAGATTGTCGTGCTGCCGTCGGGCCGACGCTCGACAGTGGCCCGCGTGCTGGGCCCCGATGGCGACGTGCAACGCGCGCGGGCCGGGCAGGCGGTCACCGTTACCTTGGCGGACGAAATCGATGTGAGCCGAGGCGATGTGATCGCCGCGGCCGACGACCCCCCGGAAGTCGCCGACCAGTTCGCCGCCCACGTGCTGTGGATGGACGATGCCGCGCTGCTGCCGGGTCGGCCGTACTGGCTGAAATTGGGCGCGCGCACCGTCGGCGCCAGCATCAGCGAGATCAAGCATCGGCTCGACGTAAATACCCAGGAGCACCTGGCGGCCAAGCGCCTGTCGCTGAACGAGGTCGGCTACTGCAACCTGGCGCTGGACGAACCTATCGTGTTCGCGCCTTACGCGCGCGAGCGGGAGCTGGGCGCTTTCATCCTGATCGATCGGCAGACCAATGCCACGGTCGGCGCGGGGACTCTGGATTTCGCGTTGCGCCGCGCCGGCAACGTGCACTGGCAGCATCTGGACGTGGATCACGCCGCCCGCGCCCGCATCAAGGGACAGGCGCCCAAGGTGCTGTGGTTCACCGGCCTGTCCGGCGCGGGCAAGTCGACGATCGCCAACCTGGTCGATCGTCGCCTGCACGCGCTCGGATATCACACCTTCATACTGGACGGCGACAACGTGCGCCACGGCCTCAACCGCGACCTGGGTTTCACCGACGAGGATCGCGTGGAGAACATCCGGCGCGTTGCCGAAGTGGCGCGGCTGATGGCCGATGCCGGCCTGATCGTGCTGGTGAGTTTCATCTCCCCGTTCCGCGCCGAGCGCCGCATGGCACGCGAGCGCTTCGGCCCGGACGAGTTCGTGGAAGTCTTCGTCGACGTGCCGCTGGCCGTGGCCGAATCGCGCGATGTGAAGGGTCTCTATCGCAAGGCCCGCGCCGGCCAGATCCCCAACTTCACCGGCATCGACTCCCCCTACGAGCCCCCCGAGGCCCCGGAGCTGCACCTGCACGCCGACGGCGACAACGTCCAGGCCCTGGCCGAGCAAGTACTGGCCCACCTCCACCTCGATCGCTGAATAGCAGTCCAGCCAACCCGAGCCCGGCAACCAAGCCGAAGCCACAGCCCCCCTTTGTTAAGGGGGGCGCGGCGACAGCCGCCGGGGATAGGCAAGGCAAGAAGTCGGGGCCCAAAGTTTGCGAAGCACACTTTGGGGGCCAGGCCCGCGCAGCGGGAATGGCCACGAGGGGATAGGCGGGCAAGAAGTCGGGGCCCAAAGTTTGCGAAGCACACTTTGGGGGCCAGGCCCGCGCAGCGGGATCGCCCACTAACAAGGGTCTTTGGTAATGGGTCCAATTAGGCCCAGATGTCAACGCCCGTCGGATCCTGTCGTTAAACTCAGGACTACCCCTGCAGGATCCACCGATCAATGCTCTCCCGACCTCGCGCTTGCGCCGTGGCCGTCACGCTAACCGTGCTGGCGATCACCGGCTGTAGCCGGCAGGACCGCCAAGCCGGCGCTTCCGCTCCCGTTCCCGTCACCACCCAGGTCGTTGCCCCGCAAGCCTGGAACACCACCGTGCAGTCGATCGCCACGGTGCGCGCCCGTGAATCCGTGGCCCTGACCGCCGCGGTCAGCGACGTGGTGGACAAGGTCTGGTTCGACAGTGGCGACGAGGTCCAGGCCGGGCAGCGACTGATCAGCCTGCGCGGCAACGCGCAACAGGCCGGCCTGAGCGCTGCGCAGGCCACCTTCCAAGAGGCCGACCAGCTGTACAAGCGCCAGGCCGAATTGGTCCGCCAGCAACTGGTGGCCAAGTCCACCGTCGATACCCAGCGCGCCCTGCGCAACGCCGCCGAGGCGCGCGTGCTGCAGATGCGCTCGGATATCGAAGACCGCGAGGTCCGCGCGCCATTCTCCGGCGTATTGGGCATCCGCCAGGTCAGTCCCGGCACGCTGGTGACCTCCACGACCGTCATCGCCACGCTGGATGACATCGAACGCATGCACGTGGATTTCCAGGTGCCCGAATCGCAGCTGGCCCTGGTACGGATAGGCGATCAGGTCAGCGGCGTGGCGGCGGCCTATCCCGGCGAGCGTTTCCAGGGCGAAGTGGCCACCATCGACTCGCGTGTGGACGAGTCCACGCGCGCGGTCACCGTGCGGGCCGACTTCGCCAATGCCCAGCGGCGGCTGCGCCCGGGCATGCTGCTCGATGTGAGGCTGTTCCAGCCGACGCGACAGGCGCTGGTGATTCCGGAGATCGCCGTCGTGCAGGTGGGCCGCGAGTCCTTCGTCTACCGCGTCAAACCCGACAGCAGCGTCGAGCGGGCGGATGTGCGCACCGGCGAACGCCGCGACGGCAAGGTCGAGATCCTCGAAGGCCTGGCTGCCGGTGAGCGCATCGTGGTCGACGGCACCGGCAAACTGCGTCCGGGCCTGAAAATCCGCGACGGCTCAGCCGAAGGCAACCAGGAACCGAGCGCCGCCGCCCAGCAGAAGATCGCCGGATGAAACTCTCCGATATTTCGATCACCCGCCCGGTACTGGCGGTGGTGATGAGCCTGTTGCTGGTCGTGCTCGGCGTGATGTCGTTCACTCGGCTGACCTTGCGCGAACTGCCCGCGATCGATCCGCCCATCGTCTCGGTGGACGTCGAGTACACCGGTGCGTCGGCGGCCGTGGTGGAAAGCCGCATCACCCAGGTGTTGGAAGACGCGCTGGCCGGCATCGAGGGCATCGAAACCATCGAGGCGCGCAGCCGCAACGGCAGTTCGGACATCAGCATCGAGTTCATGCAGACGCGCGATGTCGAAGCGGCCGCCAACGACGTGCGCGATGCGGTGAGCCGGGTGTCCGACCGCATGCCCGACCAGGCCCGGCCGCCGGAGATTTCCAAGGTCGAGGCAGACGGTGATCCGATCCTGTGGCTCAACATGAGCTCCAGTTCGATGGATACGCTGCAGCTGTCCGATTACGCCGAACGCTATGTCGTAGACCGCTTTTCCAGCCTCGATGGCGTGGCCCAGGTGCGCATTGGCGGGCGCCAGCGCTATGCGATGCGAATCTGGCTCGATCGCGACCAGATGGCGGCGCGTGGCCTGACCGTGAGCGACGTGGAAGCGGCGCTCGAGAAGGAAAACGTCGAGCTGCCCGCCGGCAGCATCGAGTCGGCGCAGCGCGACTTCACCCTGCGCGTGGAGCGCAGTTACCTCAAACCCGAAGACTTCGCCAAGCTGCCCCTGGCCAAGGGCGCCGACGGTTACGTCGTGCGGGTAGGCGATGTCGGCAAGGTCGAACTGACCTCGGCCGAGCGACGCGCCTATTACCAAAGCAACGGCGTGCCCAACGTCGGCCTGGGCATCGTGCGCAACTCCACCGCCAATGCCTTGGACGTGGCCCGCGCCGCGCGTGCCGAGGCCGAGCGGATCCAGAAGACGCTGCCGGCCGGCACCAATATCTTCGTCGCCTTCGATACCACTACCTTCATCGACGCCGCGGTCGAGCGCGTGTACCACACGCTGGTCGAAGCGGTGATCCTGGTGCTGGTGGTGATCTGGCTGTTCCTGGGCAGCGTGCGTGCCGCGCTGATCCCGGCGGTGACGGTGCCGGTGTGTTTGATCGCGGCCTTTATCGCGCTGTACGCCTTCGACTTCTCGATCAATCTGCTGACCCTGCTCGCGCTGGTGCTGTGTATTGGCCTGGTGGTCGATGACGCCATCGTGGTGGTGGAGAACATCCAGCGCCGCATCGATCTGGGCGAACCACCCCTGGTGGCGGCGCGGCGCGGTACGGCGCAGGTTGCCTTCGCGGTGATCGCGACCACGGCCGTGCTGGTGGCGGTGTTCTTGCCGGTGGGTTTCCTGGAAGGCAATACCGGGCGACTGTTCCGCGAACTGGCCGTGGCGCTGGCCGCGGCGGTGGCGATCTCGGCCTTCGTGGCGCTCACGCTGACGCCGATGATGTCCTCCAAGTTGCTCAAGCCGCATAGCAAGGAAAAGCCGAACCGCTTCCACCAATGGTTCAACGGCCGCATGGAGCGGGTATCGCTGGGCTATCGACGCTCGCTGGAGCGCAGCGTGCACCGCAGCTGGCTGTTCGGTGCGGTGGTGCTGGCGGCACTCGGCCTCATCGTGCTGCTCGGCATGCGCATTCCTTCCGAGCTGGCGCCCGCCGAAGATCGCGGCAATTTCCAGATCATGATCGACGGGCCGGAAGGCGCCGGCTTCGACTACACGGTCGGGCAGATGCACCAGGTCGAAAAGATCCTGGCCCCGTACCTGGGACCGGACAAACCCATCGTGCGCGCCAATCCGCGCGTGCCGGGCGGTTTCGGCAGCAGCGAAGAAATGCACACCGGTCGGGTCAGCGTGTTCCTGCAGGACTGGCAGCAGCGCGAGCGGCCGACCGGCCAGGTGGCCGATGAAATCCAGCAAAAGCTGGGCGCGTTGACCGGCGTGCGTGCGCGCACCCAGGTCAGTGGTGGCCTGGTGCGCAGCCGCGGGCAGCAGTTCCAGATGGTGCTCGGCGGACCGGAGTACGCGGAGATCGCGCAGTGGCGCGACCGCATCCTCGAACGGATGGAGCAGAACCCGGGGCTGGTCGGGCCGGATTCGGACTACAAGGAAACCCGGCCGCAGATGCGCGTGAACATCGACCGCCTGCGTGCGGCCGACCTGGGCGTGTCGGTCACCGAGATCGGCGGCGCCCTGGAAACCCTGATGGGC
Source organism: Stenotrophomonas sp. (assembly GCA_036403795.1). GTDB lineage: Bacteria > Pseudomonadota > Gammaproteobacteria > Xanthomonadales > Xanthomonadaceae > Stenotrophomonas_A. The sequence goes on along the minus strand of DASWQJ010000006.1, from coordinate 8,569 downwards.
TCGCGTCGTGTCACCACCTTCGTCGACAACGGCGAGGAGTACGACGTAATGCTGCAGTCCGGTCGCGAAGGACGCATGTCGCCGGAGGACCTGGCGGCCATCCGGGTGCGTTCGACCACCGGTGAACTGATCCCGCTGTCCAACCTGGTCACCCTCAGCGAAGTGGCCGAGCCGGGCACGCTCAATCGCTTCAACCGACTGCGGGCAATCACCATCAGTGCCGGCCTGGCGCCGGGCTATCCGTTGGGCGAGGCCATCGCCTGGGCGCAACGCATGGCCGCCGAAGAGCTGCCCGACTATGCGCAGATCGACTGGAAGGGCGAGTCGCGCGAATACCAGCAGTCCGGCAGCGCAGTGATGCTGACCTTCGCCATGGCGTTGTTGGTGGTGTACCTGGTGCTGGCGGCGCAGTTCGAGAGCTTCGCCCATCCGCTGGTGATCATGCTCACCGTGCCGCTGGCGGTCCTGGGTGCGCTGGTCGGCCTGTGGATGACCGGCGGCACGCTAAATTTGTTCAGTCAGATCGGTATCGTGATGCTGGTGGGCCTGGCGGCCAAGAACGGCATCTTGATCGTCGAATTCGCCAACCAGCTGCGCGACGAGGGGCGCAGCGTGCACGACGCCATCGTCGAGTCGGCCTCGGTGCGCCTGCGTCCCATCCTGATGACCTCGATCGCCACGGTGGTGGGGGCGATCCCGCTGGTGGTGGCCGGTGGCCCCGGTTCGGCCAGCCGCGCGACCATTGGCGTGGTGGTGATCTTCGGTGTGTCGCTGTCGACGTTGCTGTCGCTGTATGTCGTGCCGGCGTTCTACACGTTGATTGCGCCGTACACCAAGTCGCCCGAATCGGTGGCGCGCGAACTGGCCGACCTGGAAGAGCGCACGCCCTCGGTGGGTGGACACGCCTAGCGGAGCGGGATGCATCGCCTGGGCCGGGTGCGCGCGGACGTCGCGCACCCGGGCATCGTCAAGCCAGGCGCATCGCAGGCTATGCTGTGGATTGCCAGGGGGCATGACGGCAGGCCGCAGCAAGGGGAAGGCGGCGCGTCGCATCAGATTATTCCTGCTGGTCGCGCGTTCGCACAAGGCTTGCCGCTCGCCGGTTCGGTGCAATCACGCAGAATCGATTCGACCCCGCAAGGGGACACTCATCCAAGACTGCCCGGGGAACGTATCGACGTGGAATCCATCATCAACCTGATCAACGGCATCATCTGGAGCAAGGCGCTGATCTTCATCTGCCTGGGCGCCGGGCTCTATTTCAGTTTCGCCACGCGCTTCATGCAGGTGCGCGGCTTTGTGGAGATGTTTCGGCTCACCGTGCGGGGACAGAAGTCCGAAGCCGGCGTGTCTTCGTTCCAGGCGCTGGCCATGTCGATGGCCGGGCGCATCGGCATCGGCAACATTGCCGGCGTGGCCACCGCGATCGCCTTTGGCGGGCCGGGTGCGATCTTCTGGATGTGGGTGATGGGTTTCCTGGGCGCTTCGACGTCCTACATCGAGAGCACGCTGGCACAGATCTACAAGGTCAAGGATGCCGAGGGGCGTTACCGCGGCGGCCCGGCGTATTACATCGAGCGCGCGATGGGGCTGAAGTGGTACGCACTGGCCTTCGCGATTGCCACCATTGCCGCGGCCGGCTTCCTGATGCCGGGCGTGCAGGCCAACGCCATCGCCGACAGCCTCGCCAACGCCTGTGCCGGCACGGCGCTGTGCGGCCCGCTGGACGGGCAGTGGATGGGCATGCCGGCGCGCGACGCACTCAAGCTGGGGACTGGCATCGTCGTGGCGCTGATGCTGGCTGTCATCATCTTCGGCGGCGTCAAGCGCATCGCCAACTTCGCCGAAGTGGTCGTGCCGTTCATGGCACTAGGCTTCATCCTGATGGCAATCACGGTGATGGTGCTCAATGCCGAGCGCGTGCCGGACATGTTCCGCATCATCTTCAGCAGCGCCTTTGGCTCGCATGCCGCCTTCGGTGGCCTGATTGGCCTGGCGGTGGAATGGGGCGTCAAGCGCGGCATTTACGCCAACGAGGCGGGGCAGGGCACCGGCCCGCATGCGGCGGCAGCGGCCGAGGTCTCGCACCCGGCCAAGCAAGGGTATGTGCAGGCCTTCGCGATCTATATCGACACCATGCTGGTCTGCACTTCGACCGCTTTCCTGGTGCTGACCACCGGCAAGTACAACGTGTATGCGCCTGACGGCGGCGCGCCTTTGTTTGGCGGCGTGCCGGGCGTGCAGGAAGGCCCGGGCTATGCGCAGGCGGCCGTGGAGTCGGTGCTGCCGGGTTGGGGCGCGGCCTTTGTGGCCGTGGCGCTGTTCTTCTTCGCCTTCACCACGATCATGGCCTATTACTACATGGCCGAAACCAACCTCAGCTACGTCAACGGCAACCGCCGTCGGCCGCTGACCGTGCTGCTGTTGCGGCTCGGGATCATGTCGATGGTCGTCTTCGGCGCCGTCAACAATGCCGGCGTGGCCTGGGCGCTGGGCGACATTGGCGTGGGCCTGATGGCATGGCTCAACATCATCGCGATCCTGATCCTGCGCAAGCCGGCCCTGGCCGCCCTGCGCGACTATGAGCGACAGCGCAAGCTGGGCCTGGACCCGGTTTTCGACCCCCAGGTCGCCGGAGTGCGCAATGCCGACTTCTGGGAGCAGCGCAAGGCCGGCTGACGGCTTGGTTGCCTGCTTGCGTGACTTTGCGAAGCCCGGCTCCTGCCGGGCTTCGTCTTTCTGCGCCTGGGCCGCTGCAGGCTTTGGCGTGGCTTGGACCTCAGCCGCCGCTCCAGATGCAGGCAGCACGGCCGGTGCGTGGGCGTGACGCGCAGGCGGCCGGAGGGCATCATGCGGCTCCGGCCGGCCTGCCGTGCCCGCCTTATTGGAACTGCCGTGAACGATCCCTGGAAATCCCGTCGCCCCCCGCCCCCGCGTCCGGAAGGTCCGGGCGGCCCGAGGAATAGCCCCTGGTCCGGTGCGCGTGGCAAGCCGGCCGAGAGCGGCCGGGCGCCGACGCCGGAGACGGCCGACACGCGGGGAGAGGAATTGCGCCTGTATGGCGTCAACGCCGTGCGCGCTGCCTTCGAGCGCCGGCCCTCGGCCATGCGCAAGCTCTACCTGACCGAGGCCATGATTCCCAAGCTGCAGCCGATGTTGAAGTGGTGCGTGGCCCATCGCGTGGGATATCGGGTAGTCGAGAACGATGACCTGGATCGCCTGGCCGCCAGTCAGCACCACGAGGGCGTGGTTGCCGATGTGTTGCGCGAGAACCCGGTGCCGCTCGAGCTTTGGCTGGAAAACCTGCGTCGTGGCCCGGCGGTGCTGCTGTGGCTGGATGGCGTCGGCAACCCCCACAATTTCGGCGCGATCCTGCGCTCGGCCGCGCATTTTGGCGCGGCGGCGATCCTGCTGCCGGAACATTCACCGCTGGCCTTGTCCGGCGCGGCCGCCCGCGTAGCCGAAGGCGGCGCTGAGTCGATCACGTTGGTGCGCCTGCCCAAGGCGGCGCGTGCCGACGAATTGCTGCACGACGCCGGCTTCGTACTGGCCGCCACCCTGGTCGACGGCGGTGATGATGTGTTTGCCACCAAGCTGCCGCCACGGCTGGTCTACGTGATCGGCGCCGAAAGCGCAGGTATGGATCGCAGCCTCGCCCAGGCCTGCGACCTGCGTTTATCCATTCCCGGCAGCGGCGCGGTGGAAAGCCTCAATGTCGCGGCGGCGACCGCGGTGCTGCTGGCGGGTTGGCGTCGTAGTTTAAGCAGCGCCCCGTAAAACAACGCCTGGTGCGGCAATAACGCGTGCAACCTCGACGCGATCTGCTGCACCGAGGCCAAAGAAAAAGGGCGGCCAGCGGCCGCCCTTCTTTTACGCAAAACAAAAACTCACTCGTTCGGCGGCACCACGTCCTTCGCTTCGCTGCCGAACGAACCATCGGCCTCTGCCGCCAGATATGCGAACACCGTGTAGGCCGCTGCATTCTGTGCGAGTGCCTTCGGGTCGATCTTGTCGAGCGTGTCGTCGGCGGTGTGGTGCAGGTCGAAGTAGTCCGTGCCGTCCTGCGCCAGCCAGCCCCACGCACCGCCCTTGGCCGCGATCGGCCCGATGTCCGGGCCCGGGCCACCCTTGTTGGGCATGAACTCGATACCCAGCGGTGCCAGCACCTCGGCAATCTGCCGGGTGGCTTCGCGTGAGCCGTCCGGGTTGCCCGAGCCGGTGTTGAAACCGTAGATGCGGCCGGCACCGAAGTCGCTTTCAGCGCCGATCTGGTGCAGCGGGATTTCACCGGCCTTGGCGCGCGCCGCGGCATAGGCCTTGCCGCCATACAGGCCTTGTTCCTCATTGGCGAACGCAATCACCCGGATCGTGCGCTTGGGTGCCTGCTTGAGCTGGCCGATCAAGTGACCGGCGGCCATCGTGATGCCGACACCTGCGCCATCGTCGATCGCACCGGTGCCCAGGTCCCAGGAATCCAGGTGGCCACCGATCACGACCACTTCCTTGGGCTTCTCGCGTCCGGTGATCTCGCCGATCACGTTGTACGAGGTCGCCGTGCCGTCCCAGCCGCAGTCCAGGCTCAGGCGAATGCGCGTGGCGCCCTTGGCCAGCAGGCGGCTCAACTGGTCGGCATCGGGCATTGCCAGGGCGGCCGACGGCACGGGGGTCAGGCCGTCATCGAAGCGCGTGATGCCGGTATGCGGCACGCGGTGCGAATCGGTACCGGCCGAACGCATCACAAAGCCGATGGCGCCCTTGCGGATGGCCTCGGACGGCGCGCGGCTGCGCACTGCGCCGCCCTGGCTGTAATCGGCGCCGTCGCGCTTGCGGCTCATCTGGAAGTCGACGAACGCGATCTTGCCGGCCAGCGAACCTTCCGGCGCGGCCTTCAGTGCCGCCAAGTCGGCAAAGCGCACCACCTCGCCCTCCACCGTGCCGCCCGGGCTGCCGCCCAACGCGGTCAGGCGCAGCGGCTGCGCATGCGTGCCCAGTACCTCGGCCTGCTCGCTGCGACGCTCCCACTTCGGAAAGGTCACCGGCTCGGTGTAGACCTTGTCGAAACCCAGCGACTTGAACTTCGCCTTGGCCCAGGCCACTGCACGCACATCGGCTTCGCTGCCGGCAATGCGCGGACCCACTTCGGTGGTCAGCGACTCGGTGACCTGCCACGCGGTGTCGTCGGCCAGCGCCTGCTCGCGCAACTGCGCGGCGGTGGCCAGCGCCTTGGGCGGGATCGTGGTGAGGTCGGCGGCGTAGGCGCCGGCAGAGGCAAGCAGAGCAGCAATGGCGACAGCAAGGCGACGCATGGGGGGCTCCGGGAACGGGAAAGCCGCGAGCCTAGCAGCCCGCGGCACTTCGTCCCTGTGCGAGAGGTCACCCTCCCGTGCATTGCGTCACTTCTTGAGCGAGTCGCGGATCTCGCGCAGCAGCAGCACTTCCTCGCTCGGCGCAGCGGGCGCGGCGTCATGCGGCTTGTGCAGGCGGTTGATGAGCTTGACCACCATGAATATCGCAAACGCCACGATCAGGAATTGCACGACGGTGTTGAGGAAGTCGCCGTAGCCGACCACCACCGCAGGCAGCTCCTTGCCATCGGCGCCCAGGCGCGCGGGCGCCAGCGTCCACACCATCTTGGACAGGTCGATGCCGCCAATGGCCCAGCCGATGGGCGGCATGATGATCTTCTCCACCAGCACGCTCACGATCCTGCCGAACGCGGCACCGATCACCACGCCGACGGCGAGATCGATGACGTTGCCGCGCATCGCGAATTCCTTGAACTCTTTCAGCATTCCCATGGAGTACTCCTGTCATCAATAATCGGGCTGGGGAATGCTAACCGCGAGCAGGTCAGGGCGCGATGACGCCATGACGTTCGGCCACGTTTTCCAGGCGCGCACTGAAGCGATCACCGGGCTTGAGCGCGGCCACGCCCGCCGGCGTGCCCATGAACACCAGGTCGCCGGCTTTCAGGGCATAGAGCTTGGACAGTTCGTGCAGGATCTCCGGCACGCTCCAGATCATCTGGTCCAGCAGCGATTGCTGGCGCACCTGGCCGTTGACCTCCAGCGACAGGTTGAGCGCCTCCAGTGCGCCGACTTCGCCGGCATGCACCAGTTCGCTGACTGGCGCGGAGTGATCGAACCCTTTTGCGATATCCCAGGGCATGCCCTTGGCCTTGGCGGTGGCCTGCAAGTCGCGCCGGGTCAGGTCCAGTCCCACGCCATAGCCGTACACCAGCGTGTCGGCCTGTTCGACCGGCAACACGCCTTCCGGTGCGTCACGGCCCAATGCCACGACCAGCTCGACCTCGTGGTGCAGGTCGGCCGTTCCCGACGGGTAGGGGATCTGGTCGCCATGGCCCACCACGATCGCGTCGGCGGGCTTCATGAAGAAGATCGGCTGGCCGCGCTCGGCGGCCGACGCGGGCGCAGCGGCTCCCATCTCGCGGGCGTGATCGGCGAAGTTGCGGCCGACGCAGTAGATCCGGCGGACCGGGAAAGTGCCACCGCCCACCACCGGGATGCGGGGCGTCGGTGCGGCGGGGATCACGTCTTGGGTCATGCGGCACGTCCTCGGTCTGCGACGTGCAAGTCTAGCCGGTGCGGTTGCGGGCCGGGCCCGCGGGCGCTCGACCGGCGCGCGTTTAGCGCGGCAGCGGCAAGGCCTGCTTGCGCACCACTCGGTACTCGCCTTCCACCACGTCGCGCGGTTGCTCGGCGGCGACGCGACGCGAACGGCTCAGCAGCTTCCAGCCAATGCCCACCAGGATCATCGCGGCGCCGACAAAGACGCTGAAGAAAATCAGCACGGCCAGGATTGCCAGGCCGACCAGGCCTGCGGCGAGCCGGATCAGCGGGTGCCGGGGCTTGCGGGGCTGGAACAGCGTACGAACATTGCCGAACTGGAAAAACGCGCTGCGCATGGCGATAAGTTGCCGGGGGAAGCCAGGGCGCAGTATCTCCGCCCGTGACCGCCGCGTGAGTGAAAACTTCGTTAAACGGTGTGATGGCCATCGCAGGAAAACGGGGTCAGGTTGAGTTCTCGCCGTCGCGAAAACTCAACCTGACCCCGTTTTCTCGCAGCCCCGGCTCGCCGGAATGCCCATGCCACAATATCGCCCCGCTGCCGCAAGCCCGATGTCATGTCTTTCGCCGACCCTGATCCGTCCGTCCTGGCGCCCTTGGCGCAGCTGCCCGACGGCGGTTTCATCGAAGTCGAGGCGATGCTCGACGGCGATGCCGAATCGCTGATCCTGTATCGGCAGGGCGACCAGGTCCGCGCTTGGCTCAACGTTTGCCCCCACGCGGGGCGGCGGCTGGACTGGGCGCCCGGGCAGTTCCTCAAGAGCGCGGCCGGGCATCTGGTCTGTGCCGCGCACGGGGCTTCTTTCGAGTTGGAACACGGTCAATGCGTGGCCGGCCCCTGCCGGGGCGATAGCCTGCGCACGGTGGCGGTGACGATCCGCGACGGCCAGGTCTGCCTGTCGCGCTGAGGGCACGCGGCGGTCCGGGTTACGGACCTCGCCTCACGGCGCACCCGCCAGAACATCAAGTGGTTCGGCCCGCCTCACGGCGCACTCCACCAGACATCAAGTGGATCGGCCCGCCTTACGGTGCACTCCACCAGAACTTCAGGTGGATCGCTCCGACCATCACGAAGACGTAGATCAACGACAGCGGCCCGCCCACCCGCCACAACTCCCGCGGGGTGTAATTGGCCGGGCCGGTGATCATCGACAGGACCGGGTTGGAAGCGGTCATCAGGTTGTTGGATGCCGACAACGCCACGATCAGCGCGAACGCGGTCGGATTGCCGCCCGCCGCCAGTGCCAGGTTCACCGCGATGGGCACCATCACGATGGTCGCGCCGACATGGCTGATCACCAACGAGAACGCCGTGGTCAGTAACGCCAGCGCGATCTCCAGCGCCCACACCGGCACGCCTTCGGGCAGTCGCTCGATGGTGTGGCCGGCGACCCAGGCCGCGGTGCCGCTACTGTCCATCGCCCAGCCCAGCGGAATCAGCCCCGCCATCAGGAACACCGTCTTCCAGTTGATCGAGGCATAGGCCTCGTCCATGCGCAGCACCCCGGTGATCAGCATCCCGGCCACGCCGGTCATCAGGGTCAACGCGACCGGGAGCTTGGAGGTCAGCGCAATCAGGATGGTCAGCGCGAAGATGGCCATCGCGATCTTGAACTTGTGCGGTCGCTGCTCGCCCTTCGGGTAGTCGGTCACCACCACGAAGTCGCGGGTTTCGGCCGCCTGCCCCAGGTCCTGCCAGATGCTGTGGAACACCAGCATGTCGCCCGCGCGCAGCGGCATCTTGCGCACGTCGTCGCGGATCACCTGCTTGTCGCGGTTGATGGCCAGCAAACTGATCCCGCTCTGTTTGCGCAGCCGCAACTCGCCGGCGCTCTTGCCGATGAAGCGCGAGTTCGGCGGGATCAATGCCTCGGAGATGCCGGCGCGACTGGGGTTGAACAGATCGCCCAGGTTGCGCAGCCGCGAGGACATGCGCAGGAATTGGTTCTGCGCGAAATCCACGACTTCCTGCCGCGCACCCA
>DASWQJ010000005.1:0-3495 GCA_036403795.1 Stenotrophomonas sp. | reverse complement strand
ACGCCACACTCACTTGGCGCGCGAACACCGGTCCGCAGCCCACTTCGCTCCGGATGCGTGCATCTGCACGCGGTTGTGCACCGCAACAGTGCAAGCCTCAGGGCGCGGCGGGGGCCACGTCGCGCCAATCCTGCGCCGGCGCCGTTACGCCGATGCGGGCAGCAGCAGCGCGGTAGGTCTCCAGCCGATGGATGTCGCGAAGATGCGCTTCACTCACTGCATCGGGTTGGCACCAACCCCAGCGCGCGAACTGGCCGACAAACCATTGCCCGTCGGACAACCAGGGAAAGTTGACCGCGCCGTGGCGATGGAACGCCAGCGCGGCGGGGTCGTTTGGCGAGGCTTGAAGACAGGCGACCAATCGGTCCACGGGCGCGCCGATCACCGCCTCTTCCGCGAGCCAGGCGGCGCACGTTGCGCGGTTGGCCGGATCGGCATCGAGCCAACGGCAGGCCGCCAATACGCAGGCGGTGAGCTGCTCCACGCGCTCGGGCTGCAGCGCCGCCAGATCGCGACGGCACGCCAGTACTTTCTCCGGATGCGCTGGCCAGCGTTCGCCGCTGCGCACTACCCGAAGGCCGATGCTGCGCGCTTCGGCCGCGTCTGCCCAAGGCTCGCCGCTGCAATAGCCATCGATGTCCCCGGCGGCCAGCGCGTCGGGCATCGATTGCGGCGGCAGCGAAACCAGCCCGACCTCACGCATGGGGTCCACGCCGGAGGCGGCCAGCCAGTCGTACAACCACAGTGCATGGGTGCCCGTCGGGAAGGTCTGAGCGAACACGACGCGCCTGCCCGCCGTCGCCAGCGCGACCGGCAGGGCCTGGCCCGATTGCAGCGCGTGTGCCAGCGGCGTGGACAGCGTGATGGCCTGGCCGTTCTGGTTGAGCGTGAGCAACCAGGCCATCGGCGCCTGCGGGCCGGCGATGCCCAACTCGATGGCGTGGACCAGGCTGCCCAGCAGGTGCGCGGCGTCCACTTCGCCACTGACCAGTCGATCACGCACCGCCGCCCAGGAGGCCTGGCGCTGCAGTTGCAGGCGCACGCCATATTGCAGGTCCAGCCCCAGTCGACTCGCCGCCACCAAGGGGGCGCAGTCGATCAGCGGCATATAGGCCACGCGCAGCACGTCGGGCTCGCTGTCGTTCATTTTCTCATCCCAGTAGATCGGCCATCTCGACCACGCGCCGCGCCACCTCGGCCAGTTTCAAGCCCTGTTTCATGGCTTGCTGGCGCAGCGCGGCGTAAGCGTCGGCCTCGGACAGTCCGCGGCGATCCATCAGGATCCCCTTGGCACGCTCGATGCGCTTGCGGTCTTCGAGGGCCTGCTGCACTTCATCCAGGCGGCGGCGCATGCCCGCTTCCTGTTCGAAGCGCGCCAGTGCCACCTGCACGATTGGGGCCAGCCGGGCCGGTGACAGGCCATCGACCACGTAGGCGGTAACGCCCGCGCCCACCGCAGCGCGGATCAACGCGTCTTCGCCGCTGCCCGAGAACATCACCACCGGGCGCGGCGCGCGATGGTGCAGCATCGCCAGCTGCTCCAGCGTGTCACGCGAGGGCGAATCGACATCGATGATGACCACGTCCGGCTGGCCGGCCTCGACCGCGCGCAGCAGCGCCGACGGGGTGGCCACCTCGGCCAGCACGCAATAGCCGGCCTGCTCCAAGGCATGGCGCAGTTGGCCGATCGGCTTTTCGGTATCGTTGACCAACAAGACACGCATGGGCGATGGCGGCGCGTGGACGTGGCCCGATGTTGCCATGCAACATGACTGCTGTGCGAGCCCTTCGAGATCTGCCCATGAATCTGTTCCCGATGTTCGTCGACCTGCGCGGTCGCCAGGTGCTGGTGATCGGCGGCGGCGAGGTTGCCACCCGCAAGGTGCAGGCGCTGCTCGATGCCGGCGCGCGGGTGTGCGTGCACGCGCGAGCGTTGGCACCGGCGATGGCGCAGTGGCTTGCGCAAGGCGCCATCGAACGGCTCGACGGCGATTTCGACCCGCACTGGGTGGCCGCGTCCTGGCTGGTGGTGGCCGCGACCGATGACACCTTGCTCAACCGCGAGGTGGCCTCTGCCGCTGCGGAGCGGCATCGCTGGGTGAATGTGGTCGATGATGCGGCGCTGTCGTCCTACCAGGTGCCCGCGGTGATCGATCGCGCGCCGTTGCAGGTGGCCATTTCATCGGCTGGTGCTGCGCCGATGTTGGCCAGGCGGCTGCGCGAGCGGTTGGAGATCGAGCTGGACCACTCGCTGGGCCCGCTGGCCGCATTGTTTGCGCAGCATCGACCGGCGATACGCGCGCGGTTTCCAGACACGGCGGCGCGCCGACGCTGGTTCGATGAGGCACTGGATGGCCCGGTGCCGGCACTGATGCGCGAAGGCGACCATGCGGGGGCCACGCAATGGCTGCAGACTTCACTCGAAGCGTCTCAGGACATTCCCTCGATGGGGAGCGTGGCGCTAGTGGGTTGCGACCGCGATGATCCTGCGCTGCTGACGTTGCGGGCGCTGCGCGTGCTCAACCAGGCTGATCGGGTGTTGGTGGATGCCGATGTATCGCCGCAGGTGCGTGCGATGGCGCGGCGCGATGCCTGCATCGAGCCGTTGCGGGCGGGGGAGGCCCTTATCGTGCATCTGCAGGCGCTGGTGGCTCGTGGTGAGCGGGTGGTGTGTCTGCGGGCGGGGGAAGGGTTTTTCGATGCAGCGGGGCGGGCGCTGGCGGCCTCGCTGGTGGAGGTAGGGATGGTTTGCGAGAACGTGCCGCCGCCTTTGCGGGATTTGCTTCCGTCTTGAGTTTTTTGGGGTGCTTCGCTGTTCGTCGGGCGTCGGTTGGCGCGGCTTGCGCGTTGGGTTTTTTGCCCTCTGGGCTGTTATTGGGCGCTGGCGATCGCGGCTTGCGAGTTGGTTTTTTATTGTGGGCGCGGGTGGTTTGGGCGGTTGGTTGTATTGGCTTACGGTGCGGGCCCCGAGCTGGCGGGATGGTGGGTCGCGGTTCGAGCGGCCATCCATGGCCGCACTCACCGCACGTGGGCCATCCATGGCCCACTGACCCACCACCCCGCCAGCTCGGCGCATGGCGCTTTGAGTTTCCCACTTCGATATAGACGCGCCGGGTGGGGTGGGGAGGGAAGAGCAGAGCCGAGCTCACGATTGCCATCGCGACCTGGCGCCTGGCGGCTTCGATGACTTGATCGAAGCGCATGCCTGACAGATCGTCTCAACGGTCGAAGGTGCTCTTCCTGGCGCCTCACGGCTTCGAAGACGTGATCAAAGCCCATGCCTGACACATCGCCTCAATGGTCGGGACGCCACTCTTCCTGGCGCCTCACGGCTTCGATGATTGAGCGAAGCGCTTGCCTCACACATCGCCTCAACGGTCGGCACGCCGCTCTTCCCTCCCCCCTCCCCCGGCGCGTATCGATCGAAGCCGTAAAAACCACGCGCCTTGCGCCGTCCTGTCGGGGTGGTGGGTCAGTGGGCCATGGATGGCCCAC
>DASWQJ010000004.1:0-2312 GCA_036403795.1 Stenotrophomonas sp. | reverse complement strand
CGATGGCAGCGTGATCAATCTGCAGCTGCGCGAGGGCTCCTACGCCGCCAGCCTGCCGCTCACGCCGGTGATGACCTTCGTGGAACGCGAGCAGTGGATCCTGGCGATGTTCGCGCAGAACGAACTGGGCAACGTGGCATCCGGCAATGAGGCCGAGATCGCGCTGAAGGTCTACCCCAACCGCATCATCAAGTGCCGCGTGGATTCGGTGGTGTGGGCCTCGGGCACGGGCCAGCTGCCAATCAGCGGCATGGTGCCGCAGAGTGGCACCACCCCCCTGCCCCCGGGGCGCATCGCGGTGCGGCTGCGCCCGTACGGTCGCGATCGCGACGTGTTCATCGCGATGGGTGCGCAAGGCCAGGGTGCGATCTACACCGATCACGGCAAGCTGATCCACATCGTGCGCCGGGTGATCCTGCGCGTCGGCAGCAAGCTCGACTGGCTCGTCCTCAAGTTGCATTGACCATGACCCCGCACGGCTACCCTCGCCTTGCTGTTGCGCGCTTGCGCCCGGGCCGGCTGGCGTGCCTGGGCATGGCGTTGGCGTGTGTACTGGGCGGTTGCGCGACCCTCCCTGAACCTTCGTCGGAGCAGATCCGCGGCGATGCATTGGGCAAGGTGGCGATCCCGCCCAACTGGTCGGCGCAGGGCAGCCAGGCGCAGGTCGATCGCGGCTGGTTGGCCGAGTTCGACGATCCGCGGCTGACCGAACTGGTCTACGAGGCGCTGGCCAACAACCCGGACCTGCTGATCGCCGCGGCCCGGGTCGAACAGGCCAACGCGCAAGTCGACATCGCGCAGGCGCAACTGCTGCCCGCCATCGGCATCATCGGTCGCGGCGGCAACAAGCCCATTGCCGACCTGGTGCCCTTGCTCAGCGGCGTGATGCTGCGGCTCAGTTGGGAAATCGATCTGTGGGGGCGCCTGCGCTACGCGCGCAACGCCGCCATCGCCGCCAGCGATGCCCAGAATGCCGACTACCGGTATGCCCAGCAGTCGCTGGCCGCCAGCGTGGCGCGGGCCTGGTTCGTGGCCTCGGAAGCGCGCCTGCAACAGGCGCTGGCCGAGCAGATGGGGCAGCGTGGCACCCATCTGGTCGAACTGGCCGGACAGCGCGAGCGCCTGGGCATCGGCACCACCCAAGAGACGTTGGTCGCGCGTGCCGCGGCCGCCAATTACCTGGACGCCGGACAGCGTGCATTGATGGCCAGCCGAGGCGCGGCACGGGCGCTGGAGCTGCTGCTGGGGCGTTACCCCGGTGCGACGCTGCAGAGCGCCACTGCGCTCACGCCAATGCCCGGCCCGGTGCCGACCGGCATCCCGATGGATGTGCTCAATCGCCGTCCCGATCTGTACGCGGCCGAGCGGCGCGTGGCGGCCGCGTTCGACAAGGTGGGCGAGGCACGCGCGGCGATGCTGCCCACCTTGTCGATCTCGGCTGGCTACGGCCGGCTGAGCGATGCCGCGGTGCGGACCCGGGAAGACCTGGAACAGACCACGTCCAGCGTCTCGGCCACCGGCATCATGCCGCTGTATACCGGCGGTGCGTTGACCGGGCAGGTGCGATTGCGCTCGGCCGAGCAGAAGCAGGCCGTGGCCGACTACACGCGACGTGCGCTTATCGCCTTGGGTGAAGTGGAAGACGCACTCACCGCCGATCGCGTGCTGGCCGAGCGCGAATCGCTGCTTGGCCAGGCAGTGTCGGCCAACGAACAAGCCACTACGCAGGTTCACTCCTCGCTGCGCATCGGCAAGTCCGACCAACGGGCCGTGTATGCGCAAGAGATGGACTCCTTTGCCGCGCAATCGGCGTTGCTGGCCGTGCAGCGCGAGCGCCTGAGTCGACGCGTGGATCTGTACCTGGCGCTGGCCGGCGACTTCGGCCGTGCGCCGACGGAAGATCCGACGGCCACGCCCGAGGCCGGTATCACACCCTCACCCGCCCCCTCCATCGCGCCATCACCCTGAGGCCACCGCGCATGTACTGGATGCTCATCCTGGTTCCGTTGGCCGTCGCGCTATACCACTTGCTGCCGAAGCATTTCCTGCTGGTATTCGCCGCCGCGACGCTGTGCGTCGTGCCTGCGCAACGCCGTCCATTCCGCCCAGGACGCTGCGCCACCGGGAGGAAACCATGAAAGCCCATCGCCTAGCGCTGTGCACCCTGCTGCTCGTGGCCAGTGACGCCTGTTGGGCACTGGAATCGCTGGACACCTTCAGCGTGCGGGTCGGCGGATACATCACCGATTTCGATACCGAGCTTCGCGCCGACGGCCAGACCGGCAACGGCACGCGCATCGACCTCAACCGCG
>DASWQJ010000003.1:0-3846 GCA_036403795.1 Stenotrophomonas sp. | reverse complement strand
TCAAAGCGCCATGCGCCGAGCTGGCGGGGTGGTGGGTCAGTGGGCCATGGATGGCCCACGGCGGTGAGTGCGGCCATGGATGGCCGCTCGAACCGCGACCCACCATCCCGGGGCCCGCACCGTAAGTAACTAAAACCAACCGCCCAAACCCACCGCGCCCACAACAAAAACCCAACTCGCAAGCCGCGATCACCGGCGCCCCAGAGAGACGAGGAAAACCTTACTTTTGGGGCGGCCTGACCGAAGTGCCGGAAATGCAAAGTCGATGTGGGCCCGGACGGGTTGGGTTGCGTTCTCGCTTGGTCCCGGACACGGCGCTGCGCAGCATTCCGCCCTGCGCCGAGGGGATCGACGCCTGGCCACTCGTGTCGCGCCGCGGCTGGACATGTCAGCCCCGCGGCAGGTAGCGTGGGCCGGATATTTACCAATCCTTCACAGGGGAACCCAATGAGCCAAGCCGCCGCACCGCGCCAGCTCACCTTCCGAGCGGTCATCCTGGCCGTTGTCCTGGCCATGGTGCTTTCCGCCGCCAACGCCTACCTGGGCCTGTTCGCCGGCCTGACCATCGCCACCGCCATCCCGGCCGCCGTCGTCTCCATGGGCGTACTTCGCCTGCTGGGCGGTGGCACGATCCTGGAAAACAACATCGTCCAGACCGGCGCCTCCGCTGGCTCATCGATCGCGGCCGGCGTGATCTTCACCATCCCGGCCTTGGTGATCATGGGCTACTGGCCCGACTTCAAATACTGGTGGGTGCTGGGCATCGCCGGCATGGGTGGCCTGTTGGGCGTGCTGTTCTCGGTGCCGCTGCGTCGTTCGATGATCGTCGAAGACCCGCTGCCCTTCCCCGAAGGCAAAGCCGCCGCCGAAGTGCTCAAAGCCGGTGAAAACCCCGGTCCGGGCCTGAAAATCCTCGCTGTGTCCGGCGCGATCGGCGCCGTGGTCAAACTGGCCGCCGCCAGCGGCCTGCGCGTGATCCCCGATACCTGGGTGCAGTCCGCCTTCATCGGCAGCTCCAAGGTGACCGCGTTCATCGGCACCAATCTGTCGCCGGCCCTGCTGGGCGTGGGCTACATCGTCGGACTGAACGTCGGCATCGTGGTCGTGTCCGGCTCGATCCTGTCCTGGCACATCGCCATCCCGCTGTACCAGTCGTTCTTCAGCAACAGCGACCCGGTCCTCGCCGCGCAGATCGTCGGTGCGTCCTCGGCCGACGCGGCGTTTGCGATCTGGGGCGCGAAGATCCGCTATCTGGGCGTGGGTGCGATGCTGATCGGCGGCATCTGGACCTTGTTCTCGCTGCGCAAGTCGCTGCTGTCCGGCATCAAGAGCGGCTTTGCGGCCGCGCGCAAGAGCGCCGGCAGCGAGGTCATCGCCGAGACCGAACGCGACTTGCCCATGAAGTGGATGCTGGTGGCGCTGGTCGTGTTCACGCTGCCGCTGCTGGGCCTGTACCAGGCGATCGTGCAGCAGTGGCATGTCTCGATCCCGATGACCATCATCATGATCTGCGCAGGCTTCCTGTTCGTGTCGGTATCCGCCTACCTGGCGGGCCTGATCGGTTCTTCGAACAACCCGGTCTCGGGCATCACCATCTCGACCATCCTGTTTGCCTCGGCGGTGCTGTTGCTGCTGCTCGGCAAGAGTGGCTTGACCCCCGTAGGCGCGGGTGGCGCACCGCTGGGTGCGGTGGCCGCGATCATGATCGGCGCGGTGGTGTGCTGCGCGGCGGCGGTGGGTGGCGACAACCTGCAGGACCTCAAGGCCGGCTACCTGGTGGGTGCCACGCCCTGGAAACAGCAGCTGATGCTGGGTATCGGCGCGTTCTCGTGCGCGTTGATCATGGCGCCGGTGCTCAACCTGCTGGCCAACGCCTATGGCATCGGCGCGCCGACGCTGGAACATCCCAATTCGCTCGCGGCGCCTCAGGCCAACCTGATGGCCTCGGTGGCGCGCGGTCTGTTCGGCGGCCAACTGCCCTGGACCATGATCGGGCTGGGTGCGGTCGTCGGTGCGATCGTGATTGCGCTCGACGAGTGGTTGAAGTCGCGCGGTGCGCGTTTCCGCGTGCCGGTGCTGGCGGCGGCGATCGGCATCTACCTGCCGCTGGAGCTGATGGTACCGATCTTCCTGGGTGGCCTGCTGGCGCACTTGGTGGAGCGCTTCCACAAGGTCAAACCGCACGACGAAGAAGGTCGCGACCGTGTGCATCGCCCGGGGGTGCTGTTCTCCGCGGGCCTGATCACCGGCGAGGCGCTGATGGGCATCGCCATTGCAGTGCCGATCGTGGTGTCCGCGCGCGCCGACGTCCTGGCCCTGCCGGAAATGTTCCACCTGAACCAGTGGATCGGCCTGGTCGTGCTGGCCGTGGTGGGATGGCTGCTGTATCGCACGGGTAAGCGTGGCGAGCAGGTCTGACGTCTCCTGCTGACCGGCTGCATCGCAGCGAAGGCCGCCTCCGGGCGGCCTTCGCTTTTGCGGGTCGGGCGGCTGGGCGGCAGACAGGTCCGGCGGGAAACGGGAAAACGGGGTCAGGTTCACTTCGCCCTCAAGTGAATGAAGCCCTCTTGGTAGCTGTGGCGAAGTGAACCTGACCCCGTTTTCCCGTTTTCCCGTTTCCCGCCAACCCGTCCCCCGCCGGAACCCGTTTTCCCCGCCAACCGGTCGGGCGCATGACTTCAGTCCTTTGCGCTGGCGCTGCCCGGGCCCCTACCATCGGGGGTTTGCCGTCCCGTCCCGGAGAACCCGATGAAGTTGCGCCTCGCCTTGCTGCCCTTGTGCCTGCTCAGTGCTCTGCCGTCGCTTGCCGCGGCGCGCGGTTTCGATGTGCGCGACATGGTGGCGCTGGACCGTGTGTCCGCGCCCACGCTCAGCCCCGACGGCGGCGTGCTGGTGTTCTCCAAGCGGGTGATGGACGAGGGCAAGGTGAAGGCCAGTAGCAGCCTGTGGCGGCGTGACCTGCGCACCCGCGACCTGGCCCCACCCAAGCAGATCAGCCCCGAGGGCTGGAACGTCAACTCGCCGGCGTTCTCGGCCGATGGGCAGACGGTGTATTTCCTGAGCGCCAAGGGCGGCACCCAACAGCTGTATGCGATGCCCGCCGAAGGCGGCACGCCGCGCCAGTTGACGGACTTTGCGGTGGATGTGGACAGCTTCCGCCTTTCGCCGACGGACGACCGCATCGTGTTCAGTGCCGGCGCCTTCCAGGACTGCGCCTCGGACCTGGCCTGCACCAAGAAAAAACTCGATGCCAACGAGGCCTCCAAGGCCACCGGCGTCGTGTTCGATTCGCTGTTCGTGCGCCATTGGGACACCTGGGCCGACGGCCGCCGCAACACGCTGTTCGTCGCTGACGTGCCGAAAGCCGCCGGTGCCAAAGTCGCCACGGCCACCGCGATCAGCGCCAAGCTCGCCGGCGACGCGCCGTCCAAGCCGTTTGGCGGCAACGACGACTACACCTGGTCGCCGGATGGCAAGACGGTCGTGGCCAGCATCCGCGTGGCCGGCCGCGAAGAGCCGTGGTCGACCAACTTCGATCTGTATGCACTCGATGCGGCGGGCAAGAAGGCGGCGGTCAACCTGACCCAGGCCAATCCGGCGTGGGATGCCGGCCCGGTCTTCAGTGCCGACGGCAAGACGCTGTACTACCGCGCGATGCCGCGCGCCGGTTTCGAAGCCGATCGCTTCGCGTTGATGGCGCTCGACGTGGCCAGCGGCAAGGCGCGCGCGATCGCCAAGGACTGGGACCGTTCGGCAGGCGAAATCGTACTCAGCCAGGACGGCAAGTCGATCTACACCAGCGCCGACGAGATGGGCGAACACCCGCTGTTCCGCATCGACATCGCC
>DASWQJ010000002.1:0-16708 GCA_036403795.1 Stenotrophomonas sp. | reverse complement strand
AGAAGTTCCTCGACTTCACCCTGCTGCTGAAAGACAGCGCGATTGAAGAAAGCATCCTCGACCTGGTGTCGATCCGCGCCTCGCAGTTGAACGGCTGTGGCTTCTGCCTGGACATGCACGTCAAGCAGGCCACGTTGCACGGCGAGCGTGCGCTGCGCCTGCACCACATCGCCACCTGGCGCGAATCGGAGTTGTTCAGCCCGCGCGAGCGCGCCTCGCTGGCCTGGACCGAAGTGCTGACGCAACTGCCGGCGCAGGGCGTGCCCGATGAGCTCTACGAGCGCGTGCGCACCCAGCTGTCCGAACAGGAAATCGTCGACCTCACCTACGCGGTGATGTCGATCAATGCCTGGAACCGCGCCAACGTCGCCTTCCGCACCAAGCCGGGCTCGCTCGACAAGCCGTTCGGCCTGGACAAGGCCGGCCTGGCTTGATCGCCCGTGGCGGCGACGCCTCGCGGCGCGGCCGCCGCATCCCTGACGTTGGAGACTCTTTCATGCGCCTGCATCGCTTCATTCCCCTGCTGGCCGCGTTGCCGTTGACCGCGGCGATCGCCGCGTCACCCGCACCCCACGCCACCCACGCGGCGGCCGCACCTGAGCCGGTGGTGACCCAGGTGATGACCCAGCCGCTGCCGGACTATCCCGGCAAGGAAGCGTTGGTCCTGACGGTGGAATACCCGCCCGGCGGCGCCGACCCGGTGCATCGCCACGATGCGCACGGCTTTGTCTACGTGATCGAAGGGCACATCGTGATGGGCGTGGCCGGTGGTCCCGAGATCACCCTGGGCCCGGGCGAGGTGTTTCACGAAGGCCCCAAGGACGTGCACACCGTGGGTCGCAACGCCAGCAAGACCCAGCCAGCCAAGTTCGTCGCGTTCCTGCTCAAGGACGTCGGCAAGCCGGCGGTACTGCCGCCACACTGAATGCGGGCGCGGGTTCCGGGCCGGCCGTGGCACGTTCGTGCCCTCCTCTCCCCCGGGCCGGGACGGAATCCGCGCACTGCTCTGGGCGATGTCACAATCGATGGGACTCATCCGTCTTCATCGACATGGAAGACCCCACCGACCTGTTCACGCGTTTGCGTCCGCGCCTGCTGGGCGTGGCCTACCGCATGCTCGGCTCGCTCGCCGAGGCCGAAGACGTCGTCCAGGACGTCTGGCTGCGTTGGCATGGCGCCGATCAAGCGCAGATTGACAATGCCGAGGCGTGGCTGGTGGCTACGACCACGCGTCGCGCCATCGATGGTTTGCGCCTGGCGCGCCATACCCGCGAGCACTACGTCGGCATGTGGTTGCCCGAGCCGGTGCTGACCGACGATACCGTCACGCCCGAATACGTGCAGGAGACCGCCAGCGACCTCTCGGTGGCCTTCCTGAGCGTGCTGGAGCGGTTGGCGCCCGACGCGCGCGCCGCCTTCCTGCTGCACGACGTGTTCGACCAGGCGTACGCCGAGGTGGCGCGCACCCTGGGCAAGACCGAGGCCGCTTGCCGCCAGATCGTGCATCGCGCACGCCTGCAGCTGCGCGAGGAGCACCCGCGCTACAACGTGTCCCAGGCCGTGCACCAGCGGCTGATGCGCCGCTTTACCGAAGCGGTGGCCAGTGGCGATTTCAAGACCATGAAAGCGTTGATGGCCGACTCGGCCAGGCTGGTCGGCGATGGCGGCGGCGTGGTCACTGCCTTTCCGAAGCCGCTGCTGGGCGGCGCGCGCATCGCCCAGCTGCTGTATGCCCCGCATTTGCGCCGCAAGGCCGCGATGCGCATCGTGCCGGTGTGGCTCAACGGCCGCCTGGGCCTGCTGCGCTATTTCGACGATGCGCTCGAGGCGGCCATGTCCTTCGACACCGATGGCGAGCGCATCGTGCAGGTGATGGTGCAGCGCAATCCGGACAAGTTGCGCACGATCGCGGCACAGTCGGTGTCGTTGCTGCAATAAGGGGTTGGCGCGGCAGGTACTGGAAGCGCGTGCCAACCGCGGACGCGCCCTCGCGTTCGCCGCGGCGTGCACACGCATGGGCCAGCGACCGGCGTCTGGCCGGTCTTATTCGGTGAACGGCGCACCCATCAGTGCATCCACCGACGATGGCGCGTGGTAGCCCGGCACGAAACGCTCGCCGAAATCACGCGCAAAATTGTCATACGTGGTCTGCGGGCGAGACTGCGCGATGCCGCATACCGCGTGCGAGAAGCAACGCTTCATCTCCAGCCGCGGGTATTCGGACATGATTGCCGCCATGCGCGCGGCCGGGATGCTCTCGTGCTCCCAGCCACCCCAGTCCACGCCCACGCCGCGTTGCGACAGCGACACTTCGACTTCTTTGTAGCGGGCGATCGACGGGGTCGAGTTCAACGCCACCCCGTCCCACACCAACTGGCAGCGTCGTGGGTCCAGGCCCGCGCCGTGGGCGAAGTCGCGCGCTGCATTGGCGCCTTCGACCTCGAACCGCAAAGGGCCTTCGAACACCTCGGCCAGGCCCAGGTCGTGCAACAGGGTGATCACTGCCAACACTTCGGCATCGTACTCAAGCTTTTCCTGCTGCCCCAGCAGCGTGGCGAACAGCCACGAGCGCAGCACGTGGTTGAACAGCCACGGCTCGTGGGTAGCACGGGCGAAGCAGATAGCGCGCTCGACCACCGGCGTGTCGGGCAGTTGTACGCCCGCCAGGTGCTGGATATCGGACGGCGGCAACGCGAAAGCGGGCGCAAGGGCGTGCGGATACGGATACATGGCGACGGTCTCCAGGGTGGGGAGATCGCAGCGTGCATGCGCGCGCGGCGCTGCGGTACCTGCGCATCAGGCGACGCGCTGTTGCCCGCCGTGCACCGCCCTGGATTGATGCGCGGCAGGCAACGCGGTGCGCCCCGCGGCACGGCTACTGCGGGGCGCGCCACGGGCCTAAGTTGCCCCACACGGTGCCAACGCTGGCGCCGGCGGCCGGCACGGCAAGCCAGCCGATCTGCGCCCTCCCCCAAGGACCCTGCCATGACTTCCCGCCGCCCTCTCGATCCTGATGCTTTTTCGCCCGTGGTTGTTTTTCCCGCTGGCGCTTCTTCGGCGCGCTCGTTGCCTGCGGACGCCGCTTCGGTGGCAACGGCATCGCCACGCGTCGATGTCACTCGCCGCCAGTTGCTGACCGCCAGCCTGGTTGCCGCCGTCGGCGCCGTCCTGCCACTGCCGGCCGCCCTCGGCGCGCCCTCCCGACGCTCGCCCACCGCTTCTTCAACCGAAAAAAGGAAACCTGCCATGTCTTCCATCACCACGGCCGACGGCTGCGAAATCTTCTACAAGGATTGGGGCAACGGCCAGCCCATCGTGTTCCATCACGGCTGGCCATTGTCCAGCGACGACTGGGACAACCAGATGCTGTTCTTCGCGGCCAATGGCTATCGGGTGATCGCGCATGATCGTCGCGGCCACGGCCGTTCCAGCCAGACCGCCGGCGGCCACGACATGGACACGTATGCTGCCGATGTCGCCGCGCTTGTCGAAAAGCTGGACCTGCGCAACGCGATCCACATTGGCCATTCCACCGGCGGTGGCGAGGCCACGCGCTATGTCGCACGCCACGGTGCCGGTCGCGTGGCCAAGCTGGCGCTGATCAGCGCGGTGCCGCCCTTGATGGTCAAGACCGCCGCCAACCCCGGCGGGCTGCCGAAGGAGATCTTCGATGGCTTCCGCCAGAACCTGGCCGCCAATCGCGCGAAGTACTACTGGGAAGTGCCGATCCCGTTCTATGGCTTCAATCGCCCGGGTGCCACGCTGTCCGAACCGCTGCGCCAGAACTGGTGGCGCCAGGGCATGATGGGCGCGGCCAATGCACAGTACGAATGCATCGCGGCGTTTTCCGAAACCGACTTCACCGAGGACCTCAAGCGCATCGAGGTGCCGACGTTGGTGATGCACGGCGACGACGACCAGATCGTGCCCATCGCCGACTCGGCCCCGCTGTCCTCGCGGTTGCTGCGCAACAGCACGCTGCAGGTCTACAAGGGTTATCCGCACGGCATGTTTACCACGCATGCCGATGTCATCAACCGCGACCTGCTGGCGTTCGTTCGCCGCTGAATGAGGGTGGGCGCCATGGTCCGCCATGCCGCTCCCTCCCCGCGCTTGAGCACCACGCGAGGATTCCTGAAATGAAACGATTGCAAGGCAAGGTCGCCCTGATCACGGGCGGCAACAGCGGCATTGGCCTGGCGATGGCCGAGTTATTTGCCCAGCAGGGCGCCCAGGTCATCGTGACCGCGCGCCGACAGGACGTGCTTGACCAAGCAGTAAAAAAGATCGGCCACGGCGCGATCGGCATTGCCGGCGACGTCGCTGATCCTGCCCACCATCGCGCGGTGGCCGAACAGGTGCGTTCGGACTTCGGCGGGCTGGACGTGTATGTGGCCAATGCCGGCGTGCTGACGATCACCGCGTCGGCGCAGGTGGATGAAGCCGAGTTCGATGCCCAGTTCGCGATCAACGCCCGCGGGGTGTTCTTCGGCGTGCAGTCCCTGGCGCCGGTGATGCGCGATGGCGGCAGCGTGATCCTGGTCAGCTCGCTGGCATCTTCGCGCGTGCTCGAGGGCCATGCGGTCTACGCCGGTGCCAAGGCGGCGATGGAGGCCTTCGCGCGCAGTTGGACGCTGGAGTATCGCGAGCGCCGCCTGCGTTTCAACGTGCTCAGCCCCGGCCCCACCGACACCGCCATCCTGGAAAAACTGGGCGTGCCCGAGGCCGACCGTCCTGCGTTCCTGGCCGGCATGTCGGCCCGGATCCCGGCCGGGCGGCTGGGCGAGCCACGGGAGTTGGCGCACGCCGCGTTGTTCCTGGCCTCGGACGAAAGCCGTTTCGTCAACGGCAGCAAGCTGCACGTCGACGGCGGCATGTCGTTGACCTGATCGCTCCCCCACCTTTGGTGACTTCCATGCACACCGTTCAAGATCCCGAAATCATCCGCTTCATCGACCTCCTGGCCGAAACCGGCAGCCATTACCGCATCGAAGAAATGGAGCCGATGTACGCCGACGACCTGGGCTTCCTGGTGGTCACGCCCGAGGGCAGCATCGCCCGATTTTCGAAAGTCGAGATGCTGGAGGAGTTCCGCTCGCGTCGCGATGCGGGCGATGCGCCACTGTCCACCGAGCGGCGCGTGCTGCATATCGAGCAGCAGGGAATGAATGCGACTGCCCTGCTGTATCGCCGCATGAGCGACGCAGCCGATCCAGCCCTTTACGAACTGCGACTGCGCAAGACCAACGGTCGCTGGCAGGTGGCCGGCGAGACCGTGTCGCCGTGGCCGGAATTGGCCAAGGCCAAGGGGTTCCTGCCGCCACGCAAGCACTGAGCTGGCTGTTGGCTGCTGGCTGCTGGCTGCCGGTGGTCAGTAGTCCGCAGCGACAGCGACAGTCGCGGCCCGGAGGCCTCGACGCGTACGACGCACGAACCCATGCATACCAAGGTGTGATCGCGGCCCGCCGGCGTTGCTGGTTTCATTGGCGACATCCCGGCGAGGCCGCACCCCTCCCCCTCGTTGTTGCGTTACCGATGCGACCTCGCCGGGACACATTCCAGATACATCGGCGCACGACAGTGCCATCCACTTCCCCACTGGATTGCTTCCCATGTCACAGCGATGGTTGATCACCGGCACTTCCCGCGGCCTGGGCCGCGCCCTGGCCGAAGCCGTATTGCAGGCAGGCCACCGCCTCGTCGCCACGGCGCGCGATCCGGCGCAGCTGGCGCCGCTGGTGGCGCGATACGGCGACGCAGTGCGGGCAGTAGCGCTGGACGTCACGGATCCCACCGCCGCACAGGGCGCGGTGCAGGTGGCCGTCGACGCGTTTGGCGGGCTGGACGTGCTGGTCAACAACGCCGGCTACGGCAACGTCGATTCGGTGGAAGACACCGACTTGGACGAGTTCCGCCGTCAGATGGAAACCAACCTGTTCGGTACCATCATCCTGACCAAGGCCGCCATCCCGGTGATGCGCGCGCAGCGCAGTGGCCACCTGCTGCAGTTGTCTTCGGTGGGCGGTCGCGTGGGCGCCCCCGGCCGCGCGCCTTACTCGGCGGCCAAGTGGGGCGTGGAAGGCTTTTCCGAATCGCTGGCCCTGGAGATGGCGTTGATCGGCGTGCACGTCACCCTGATCGAGCCCGGCGGCTTCCGCACCGATTTTGCCGGCAGCTCAACGGTGTTGCGCGACGGCCGCGGCGAATACGACGCGGTGGTCGGCGCGGCCGCGCGACGCCAGCGCGATTACGACGGCCAGCAACCCGGCGATCCGGCGCGCGCGGCGCAGGCGATCTTGCAAGTCGCTGCGATGGCGCAGCCGCCGCGCCGGTTGGCGCTCGGCAGCGATGCGGTGGCGGCGATCGAGGCGGCCGATCGTTCCCGCCTCGATGAGCTGGCGCGTTGGCGCAGCTTGAGCGTGTCTACGGATTTCCCGAAGTAGGGCCGGGCGCCTTGAGCCACGCATCAGCCCGGGCCGACACGTAGCGACGCCATCCCCTTCACACCTGCGCCAACATCAGGACATAACCGTCCGGATCCAGCAGGCGGCACTCGCCCGCCGGCAGATAGAAGGGACGCCTGATCTCGCCGACGGGATGCCCCAACTTCCGTAGCAGTGCGTGCGTAGCGCCGATGTCGTCGTAGTACAGGTAGAACAAAATCGCTTGCTGGCCCGCATCCACCGGGCCGGACGCCAAGCCCACCATCAGCTCGGCATGGTCGCTCTGCAATCGCGCCCACACCGGTGCGCTATGTCCATCGGGCACGACGGTGTTGTCGACGCGAAAACCCAGGTCCGCATAGAAGCGGATCGATCGTTCCACATCCGCCACGTGGGCGTAGGCCACAAGGCGTCGCGTATGGGCGGATACCACCTCTGCACCGGCAGCGTGAGTAGGCATGCGAGTTCCTGCGTGAGCGTTTTCCGGGCAGCTTACGCCTTGGGTCGCAGCACCAGGGTGGCCCGCAGCCCGCCGCCCTCGCGATTGGCCAACTGCAACTCACCGCCCAATGCCTGGCTGAGCTGCTGGGCAATGGCCAGCCCCAAGCCCGTGCCGCCGCTGCTACGCCCGCGCGAGGGCTCCAATCGATGGAAGGGCTGCAGCACCGCTTCGAGTTGATCGTCCGGAATGCCCGGGCCGCGATCGAGCACATCGATGCACACGCGGCCCTCGCCGTCCACGCGTAGGCCCGCTTCAGCGCCGCCGGCATGCGCCAGCGCGTTGTCGACCAGGTTCTGCACCACCCGCCGCAACACCGACGGGTGGGTCTGCAAGGAGGCCTGGTCACCCGCTGCCAACGTCACCGGCTTGCCCATGTCCTGGTAATCGCCGACCACGCTGTCCAGAAAGGCGCCCAGGTCCAGCCGCACCGCCGGTCCCATCGCCACGTTGGCACTGCGGGCGTAGTTCACGCCTTCGCGCACCAGTTGGCCGAGCTGGGTGACGTCGTCGAGCAATCGCTCCTGGGCCGGGCTTTCGTCCATCGACTCCACGCGCAGGCGCAAGCGCGTGATCGGCGTCTGCAGATCGTGCGAGATCGCCGCCAGGATCTGCATGCGCTCGGCCACGTGCGCGGCCACGCGTGCCTGCAAGGTATTGAGCGCCTTTGCCGCCTTGGCGACCTCCAGCGGGCCATCCTGCGGCAGCGGCAAGCGCGACTGTGCCGGATCCAGCCGCTCGGCCGCATCGGCCAACTGCACCAGCGGCCGCGTCGCCAAGCGTACCGCCAGCCAGGCACAGGCCAGCAACAGCACGACCTGTGCGGCCAGCACCCAAGGCAACCAGCGCGCAATGGGCAGCAGCGAAGGTGTGACCTCGATGGTCAGCGGCGTGCCATCGGACAGCGTCAGCTCCACCTCGTAACGCTCCGGCGAAGTAGACACTGCGCGCGGACGCAGCGCATAGCGATGATCCAGCGAGCGGTCGATCAACTCGGTGACCTGGCGCGCGCGGTCGCTGGCCAGCGGCGTGCCCGCCTGCGCCGGACGCAGCAGATAGCGATAAGTCCGCCGTTCCAGCCGCGGCAGCCACGCCGCGCGCTCGGCCGGCGACAGGTGCTCGAGCAGCGCCACGCTCAACGGCACGTCTTCATCCATGTTGACCAACATCATCGATCGCGTGGCCACCGCGCGCTCGTAGAACAGCAGCGCGAACGACAGCGCATGCGCGATCAACAATCCCGTGGCCAGGATCAACACCAGCCGCATCGCCAGGGTACGTGGCAACCAGCGCCAGCCTGCCGGCGTATCCGAGGCGGGCGCCACGTTCATGCCTGCTCGCCGATCAGCACCACTGGCTGGCTGAAGACATACCCTTCGCTGCGCACGGTCTTGATGTAGGTCTGCTCGCGCGCACCATCGCCCAGGCGCTGGCGCAAACGGCTCACCAACAGGTCGATGGAGCGATCGAACACCTCCGCATCGCGACCTTGCGTGAGGTTCAGCAACTGGTCGCGACTGAGCACGCGCTGCGGATGATCGATGAATACCCGCAGCAGCCGGAACTCCGCTCCGCTCAGCGGATAGGCGGTCCCGTCGTCGTCCAGCAGATGACGCGAAGTGGTGTCCAACCGCCAGCGGCCGAAACCGATCAACCGCGCCGCCTCGCTCACCTGCAGATTGGGCGGCAGCATGCGCGTGCGCCGGATCACCGCATTGATGCGTGCCAGCAACTCGCGCGGCGAGAAGGGCTTGATCACGTAATCGTCGGCGCCCATCTCCAGGCCGATGATGCGGTCGGTCTCGTCGTCGCGCGCGGTCAACATCACCACCGGCACGGCCCGATGCTTGCCGGCGCGCAGATTGCGGCACAGCGACAGCCCATCCTCGCCCGGCATCATCACGTCCAGCACCACCAGGTCCACATCGCTGGTATCCAGGGCCGCGCGCATTTCGCGCCCATCGGCGGCCTGGCTCACCCGCAACCCGTTCTTGCGCAGGTAGTCACCCACCAGCTGGCGGATGTCGCGGTCATCGTCGACAACCAGGATGTGATCGGTATGGGACATCGGGTCTTCCTCCGGTGTTGCGTGCCCTATGTCGCCAGGGCCCAGGATGCGATGTTAGCGCCGGAGCGCGAACTTACGGCACGTACGGCGGTGCTGCCCCGCAACAGCGGCAGCCCGCACAACGGGCCCGCACGCACTCAACCCCCATCGAAACCCGGCAAGCGATCGACCGGCTTCAATCCACTGGCCTCCAGGATCGCATCACTCACCGCACCCGGCGCCGACAGCGGCGACACATGGCTGGAAGCCACCGACCGCCACTGCGCGCCAATGCGCTGCGCCGTGGCCACCTGCAGCTGCGGCGACAGCATGCGGTCATCACGCGACACCACATACCAACTCGGCCGCGAACGCCAAGCCGCCACGTCCACCGCCTCGGACAACGCCGCCGCCTTCAACGGCAGCTGATGTGCATAAACCGCCTGCACCATCGCCGGCTTCAGGTCCTGCGCGAAATCCGCAGCTACTACCGCGGGCGACAACGACAGATACCCATCGCGTTCCTGCAACTGCTGCAAGCCCGGCGCCACCGGAAAACCCTCGCCCTGCTGCGCCGAGGTCTGCCCCACATCGGGCGCAAACGCCGCCACATACACCAGTGCACTCACCTTCGGATCATTGCCGGCCTCGGTAATCACCGTGCCACCCCAGGAATGGCCCACCAGCACCACCTTGCCCGGCGCCGCCGCAATCGCCCGCCGCGTCGCTGCCACATCGTCGGCCAACGACGTCAACGGATTATCCACCGTCACCGCCGACACCCCCCGCATCCGCAGCTTCGCCGCCACCGCGTCCCAACTACTCGCATCAGCAAACGCCCCATGCACCAACACCACCGTAGGCGCCTTCGGATCCACCTTCGGCATCTGCGCCTGCGCCGCCACCGGCGCCAGCACCGCACCCATCAACACCGCCAAAACACTCAATCGAAACATGACACCGCTCCTGCTTATCGGGAGCCCCCATTGCACCGCCCCCCTGTATCACCCCCTTGTCCCCCCACCACCCCCTTCGTAACCCACCGCATCCCCAGCACCGCCGAATACAAATCGATACAAACCAAAACCACTGACCACGGCCATCCCCGCACCCCGCGGGCAATAAGCAGCCACCTGCCGCAGCAACGGCACCAACCCCCGCGACCCACCGCTCACCCACCCGATCGCAACGATCCATGGGGCGCTCGGGGCCGGGAGCGGGCGGGACGTCACGCGCCATGGATGGCGCGTGTAGCCCCCAAGGACGGGTTTACGGCGTGTCCCGCCCGCTTCCGGCCCCGAGCGCCGCCCGCAGACACGCACTGCGCTCCGGCTCCGGCTCCGGCTTCGGCTTCGGCTCCCGCACCTGCCTTTCCGCTTCAAAAAAAAAAACCACCCACCCCTTTGTATCCCCACGTATCCCACCACCCCCCAGCCTCAATCCCTGACAAACCCCCCCACCACCCGACACCCAAGCGACAACCCCCACCCCTGGAATAGCCCCACCGCCGACACCCGTCGACCAAGCCACCCAGGCCCTCCCATGCAGCCCCAGCCCCAGCCCCAATCCAAAGCACCACACCAACAACCCGCCCTGGTCTTCGGCGGCTCCCGCGGCATCGGCGCCGCCATCACCCAACGCCTGGCCAACGCCGGCCACCCCACCGCCATCACCTACGTCTCCCGCCCCGACAAAGCCAACGCACTGCTCGCCAACCTCCACGCCCAAGGCCGCCAAGCGCTGGCCATCCAGGCCGACAGCGCCGACGCGAACGCCATCGCCACAGCCGTTAAACAAGCCACCGCCGCCTTCGGTCCCCTCCACATCGCCGTCGTCAACGCCGGCCTTTACAGCGGCGCCCCGCTCGCCGACTTTCCCCTGCCCACCCTCGACCAGATGCTCGCCGTCAACGTGCGCGGCGTCTTCCTGGCCATCCAGGCCGCCGCCGCCCACATGCAGGACGGCGGCCGCATCGTCACCATCGGCAGCAACACCGCCGTGCGCAGCGGCACCGTCGGCAGCAGCGTCTATGCGATGACCAAGGCCGCCGTCGCCACGCTCGTGCGCGAACTCTCGCTCGACCTCGCACCGCGCCGCATCACCATCAACAACATCCAACCCGGCCCGATCGAGACCGACATCACCACCGATTTTCTGGACGCCGCCATTGCGCGCAGCCCCAGCAAGCGCGTCGGCCAACCCGAAGAAGTTGCAGCACTGGTGGCCTATCTCACCGGCGACGAAGCCGGCTACATGACCGGCGCCAGTTTGACGATCGACGGCGGATGGGTGGTCTAGCGCGGCCACGCGCTCTCGCTCGCGCTTCGTCCACTCCTCCACGTTCACGCGACGCACCCAACGACCTGCGCCGCACGCATCGGGAAACACCATGTCCACTTCCATGCAACCATCCGAATTCGATCCTTCGCGCCGTCGTCTGCTGGGCGTGGCCGCATTGGCCACGGCCAGTGCCAGCCTGCTCGCCGCCTTGCCTGCGCGCGCCACCGGTGCACTGCAGCGCGCCTTTGATGGGCACCGCGCTTCGGGCAACGGCAACGAGGCCATCCGCCCCTTCAAGATCCACATCGATCAACGCGACCTCACCGAACTTCGTCGCCGCGTGCAGGCCACCCGCTGGCCCGATCGCGAGCTGGTCGGCGACGACTCGCAAGGCCTGCCATTGGCCAACCTGCAGGCGCTGATGGCGTATTGGGGCGATGGCTATGACTGGCGCAAGGTCGAAGCCCGCCTCAACGCACTGCCGCAGTTCGTCACCACCATTGACGGCGTGGACATCCATTTCATCCACGTGCGGTCGCGGCATCCCGATGCCCTGCCGCTCATCCTCACCCACGGCTGGCCCGGCTCGATCCTGGAGTTTGTCGGCGCGATTGGTCCATTGACCGATCCGACCGCGCACGGTGGTCGCGCCGAAGATGCGTTCGACGTCGTGATCCCCTCCATACCCGGCTACGGATTTTCCGGCATCCCCACCGAGTTGGGCTGGAATCCGGAGCGCGTGGGCCGCGCCTGGCACGTGTTGATGCAGCGCCTGGGCTATGCACGCTACGTGTCGCAAGGCGGCGACCACGGCTCGGTGATCTCCGATGCGATGGGCCGCCAGGCACCGGACGGCCTGCTCGGCATCCACCTCACGATGCCGGCGACCGTACCCGCTGAGCTGGTCACTGCCATCAACACCGGCGCACCGGCACCGGCCAGTCTGTCGGGAGCCGAGCGCAAAGCGTTCGACACCCTGAGCCAGTTCTTCGGCCGCAATGCCGCCTATGGCGCCATGATGGTGACCCGGCCGCAGACCATTGGCTACGCGCTCACCGATTCGCCCAGCGGCCTGGCCGCGTGGATGTACGACAAGGTGGCGCAGTGGACCGATGGTGCGCCGGAGCAGGTGCTGGGTCGCGACGCGATCCTCGATGACATCAGCCTGTATTGGTTGACCGGCACCGCCAACGCAGCCAGCCGCTTCTACTGGGAAAACAACAACAACAACTTCAGCACCGCCGCGCAGCAGACCACCACCATCACGGTGCCGGTCGCGGTGTCCGTGTTTCCTGGCGAGATCTATCGCGCGCCCAGGTCCTGGACCGAGCGCGCCTATCCCACCCTGTACTACTTCCACGAAGCGGACAAAGGCGGGCATTTCGCCGCGTGGGAGCAGCCGCAGCGCTTCAGCGAAGAACTACGCGCCGCCTTCGGCCCCCTGCGCAAGACGTCCTGAGCGTCGCCACACCCCACGCGCGAAACACCCCGTACCTCGCATCACTCACCTTGAGGAGCATCGCCATGTCATCCCCCATTCCTGCCCCACGCAAGCGCGCCCGCCTGGCACCGATATTGATCGCGGCCCAACTGTTGGCGGCCGGCGCCGCGATCGCCGCGCCCCCACCGGCCCCCTCGACGAACGCCCCTGGCGCCCTGGTCGCCGACAAGCACGTGGCAGCCGGCGACCTGGACGTCGGCTACGCCGAGCTCGGCCCGGCCAAGGGCGAAGTCATCATCCTGCTGCACGGCTGGCCCTATGACATCAACAGCTACGCCGAGGTCGCGCCGATGTTGGCGGCCAAGGGGTACCGGGTGATCGTGCCGCACCTGCGCGGCTACGGCAGCACGCGCTTCCGCTCGGCCGATGCCGTGCGCAACGGTGAGCCGGCCGCGCTGGCTTCCGATGTGGTTGCGCTGATGGACGCACTCAAGATCAAGCGCGCCACCCTCGCCGGTTACGACTGGGGCGCACGCTCGGCCGACATCGTCGCCGCCTTGTGGCCCGAGCGCGTCAAGGCGTTGGTGTCGGTCAGTGGCTACCTGATCGGCAGCCAGGAGGCCGGCCGCAAGCCGCTGCCGCCGGCCGCGGAATTGCAGTGGTGGTACCAGTTCTACTTCGCCACCGACCGCGGCCAGCAGGGCTACGCGCAGTACACGCACGATTTTTCCAGGCAGATCTGGCAGCTGGCCTCGCCGCAATGGAAGTTCGACGACGCGACGTTCGCACGCAGCGCCGCGGCGCTGGACAACCCGGACCATGTCGCCATCGTGATCCACAACTATCGCTGGCGCCTGGGCTTGGCCGAAGGCGAGCCGAAGTACGCCGCGCTGGAGCAACGCCTGGCGCAGGGCCCGACCATCGGCGTGCCGACGATCACCATCGAAGGCGATGCCAACGGTGCGCCGCATCCCCAGCCCGAGGCCTACGCGGCCAAGTTCACCGGCAAGTACGAACATCGCAATTTCCAGGGTGGCATCGGCCACAACCCACCTCAGGAAGCCCCGCAGGAATTCACCCAGGCGGTGATTGACGCCACCCGGCTGTAAACCCGCTCGCGCCACGACAGTGGCTTCAATGCAGGGCGTCGGCCATACCGACACCTGCAATCAGTCGGCCCGTCGGGCCGATCACGGCGCGCCATGATTTCCATGACGCATCCCTCCACGACTCGATTATTTCTTCCAGGACATTACCCATGACTTCCCTTGACACCGTGCTGTACACCGCCCGCACCCACGTCGTCGGTGGCCGCGAAGGCCACGCCCGCAGCGATGACGGCCAGCTCGACATCGCCCTGTCCACGCCGGGCAGCAACCGCCCGGGCAGCAATCCGGAGCAGCTGTTTGCTGCCGGTTGGTCGGCCTGCTTCGAAGGCGCCATGCAGATCGCCGCACGCCAATTGAAGATCGCGCTGCCCAGCGAGGCCGCCATCGATGCCGAAGTGGACCTGGGCAAGGTCGGCGACGGTTACCAGCTGCAGGCACGCTTGAATGTCTCGTTGCCGGGCCTGCCACGCGAACAGGCGCAGGCACTGGTCGATGCCGCCCACCAGACGTGCCCGTATTCCAAGGCCACGCGCGGCAACATCGACGTGCAGATCCACCTGGTCTGAGCGCTCGCACAAGTTCGCTTACAAAAGTCCCCGTCGCCGCACATCACCCGGCGACATGCGCGCGGTGGAATGGCACCACTCCACCGCAACGCAGGCTTCCCATGTTCGAGTACGCATTGGCCATCGCCGCCGGCATGGCCACCATCGCCTCTCCTTGCATCCTGCCGATCCTGCCGATCGTGCTGGCCACCACCGCCGGTCGCGGACGCCTCCAACCGCTGCTGATCGTGGCCGGTTTCGTGGCCACCTTCGCCGCCGGCGGCATCCTGATCGGTGCGCTGTCGGCCTCGTCTGGTGAATGGCAGGGCATCATCCGTGTCACTTCGATCGGCGTACTGCTGCTCGCCGGCCTGGCGTGTTTTTGGCCCACACCGTTCGAATGGGTCGTGGCGCAGTTCCAGCAGTGGCGCAACGCCCGGATGCAGTCCCGTCAGCAAGCCCGTCCGCAACGCCAGCCGATCGGCGGCGCGTTGGGCGCGCTGCTGGTCGGCGCATCGCTGGGGCTGGCCTGGACGCCCTGCGCCGGCCCGGTGCTGGCCTCGGTGCTGTCGTTGGCAGCGACCTCGCAGGCACCGGGCAAGGCCACCGCGCTGTTGGGCTTGTACGCGGTGGGCGCGGGCCTGCCGATGCTGCTCATCGCCTATGGCGGGTCTTGGGTCACCTCGCGACTGACGTTCCTGCAACGTCGCGCGACCCTGGTCCGTCGCCTGTTCGGCGCCGTCGCCATCGGCGTCGCCGTGCTCCAGCTGCTCCAGTACGACGTGTTCGTGTCGGCCTGGGCCACGCAGTGGCTCCCCTCCGTCTCGCAAGGACTCTAGATCATGAACCTCAAGAAGATCACCCTCGTCGTCACCCTGTTGGCGGCCTGCCTGTTTGCCAGCGCCTGCTCGCCCAATGTCTCGGCCGATCCTGTCGAGCCGACCCACACCTCGCCCACGCCGCTGGCCCCGGAGTTCAAGGGCATCGACCACTGGCTCAACAGCCCACCGCAAACCCTGCAACAACTGCGTGGCAAGGTGGTGCTGGTGGAGTTCTGGACGTACTCGTGCATCAACTGCATCCACGTGTTGCCGCACGTCAAGCAGTGGCACGCGCAGTTCAAGGACCAAGGCCTGGTGGTGATTGGCGTGCATACGCCGGAATACGGCTACGAAAAGAAGCTAGACAACCTGCAGGCCGCGGTAGAGCGCTTCGGCATCACCTACCCGGTGGCGCAGGACAACGGCTTTCAGACCTGGAATGCGTATGGCAACCAGTACTGGCCGGCGCTATACCTGATCGACCAGGAAGGCCGCATCGTCTACCAGCACTTTGGCGAAGGCGATTACGAAGTCACCGAGCGCAAGATCCAGCAGCTGCTGATGGCCGGCGGCAAGGCAACGGCAACAGCGCCGCGTTCGTGATCGGGACCCTCGGCGGGTTCGAGCGAATGAGCTTGTCAGAGCAATTGCTTGTCAGCTCGATAGACTTGTCCGAGCGATAGGCCTGCCCGAGCGATTCGCTTGTCAGCGCCATAGGCTCGCCCAGATGACTGGGCATCCCGAGCGAAAGGGCGGCAGCCCATGCCGCCCCAACTCGCAGTGAAGGCAATCAGTCGGCCGGTGCCTTGCGCACAAACTTGAACAACGAGACCCGCCCCGCACCAGAGACCTCGACGTCCATCCCCTCGCCCGTGCGGCGATAGGCAATCTTCTTTGGAAAATCGTGAGCCGGATTCTCGAACACCACCGATCCCGCACCGTGCTCCGTCATCTGGAACCGAACCGGCCCGGCGTTGTGCGCGACGTCCACCACGTAGAACACGCCATCGTGATCGGCCTGGATCCGCAGCCCCTCCTGGAACAGCGTTTGCGCACCCTGGCGAGTGACGCCAGCGCCCACCAGCGCGCCCTCCTCTACCTGCCATCGCTCGAAGCCCACCTGGCCGGGCGGCAGGTCCGTCCGCGTCCATTCCCCCGCCAACCACGCCAGCGGTTGCAATCGGGAATCCAGTGGCGGGACGGCGCGAACCGGAAAGGCCATTGCGATCAAAGCGAAGCAAGCGACCAACAGAAAAACGCGCATGGTTCCTCCAAGACAGGTTCGTCGGCGAGCGTGCCCCCATGATGCCACCCACGACAACGCCGCCCAGCGGGCCACGCAGACACTTGCATCGATCGCGATCAACGACCCGCAACCGGTCGCCATGCCGGCCAGGAAACCACAAAGGCGTTCGGCCTCAAGCCCTTTGCAGGAAACCACGGAAAGCGTTCGGGCTCGGGGCGCAGGCCGGTGCCGGGCCGTGTGGGCACATGGATGTGCCCACCGAGCCACCATGGATGGG
>DASWQJ010000001.1:0-18649 GCA_036403795.1 Stenotrophomonas sp. | reverse complement strand
ACCCCGGCGCGTCTATATCGAAGTGGGAAATTCAAAGCGCCATGCGCCGAGCTGGCGGGGTGGTGGGTCAGTGGGCCATGGATGGCCCACGTGCGGTGAGTGCGGCCATGGATGGCCGCTCGAGCCGCGACCCACCATCCCGGCAGCTCGGGGCCCGCACCGTAAGCCATCAAAACCAACCGCCCAAACCACCCGCGCCCACAACAAAAAGCCCAACTCGCAAGCCGCGATCACAAACCCCCCGAATAGGGAGAAGACCTAAGAAAAAGCCGCCGGTTTCGCGGTGCCTCGGCCCACCGCGGTGTCTCCGGCCGCTTCGGGCGCTCGAAAAGGGCGATGTCCTGTTCGCTCAATGCGGAATTCGCCGCTTCCAACCACGGCAGGTCAAGTCGGCCGATTCAGCCGATCCCGCGCAGCTCCCCGGCCAGCCAGGTGGCCAGCGTGTCGATACGCCGGTCGTTGTTGCGCGCATCGGCGCACAGCACCCATTGGGCCGGCGTCGCGGCAAAACCCCACGGCGCGATGAGGCGACCGCTAGCCAGATCGTCCGCGACCAGGGGTTCGGGCGCGATGGCGATGCCCAATCCCGCCACCGCCGCCTCCAGCAGGTAGAGCAGGTGCTCGAACTCGGTGCCGATGCGCATCCGGTCAGGGTCCAGCCCCACCGCATGGGCCCAGTCCGGCCAGGCCTGTGGGCGTGAGCGCGTTTGCAGCAGGGGCTGATCCAGCAATCCGTCGAGGTCGCTGGCCAGCAGCCCTGGCGCGCCGGGCAGCCGTGGACTCAGTACCGGCCCGATCCGCTCCTCGCCCAGGCTGAGTACGCGCCAGCCGACCGGCCACGGCGGGGCAGCCAACAGGAGCATCGCGTCGGTGCCACCCAGGTCGGGGCCGGGGGGCTGTTCTTGGGCCGACAGATGCAGCCGCAATCCGGGCAAATCCGTCTCCAGGCGTGCCAGGCGAGGGATCACCCAGCGGGCCAGTACGCTGCCGCTGCAGCCCAGTACCAGCGGCGCATGGGTACCGGCGTGCCGCAGTTGCCGCCAACTCTGCCTCAGGCGCGAGAAGGCTTCGCCACTGGCATCGCGTAGCTGCTCGCCCGCCGCGGTCAGGGCCAGTCCGCGCCCCTGGCGCTGGAACAGCGGCATTCCCAAAGCCTCTTCCAGTGTACGGATGTGCCGGCTCACCGCCCCGTGGGTGACATGCAATTCCTCCGCGGCCCGGCTCACGCTGCGCAGGCGGGCAGCCGACTCGAACGCACGCAGGGCCGGCAGAGGAGGAAGATCCGATGTCATGTGAGTAATAGTCACAGGTTGGGGCGCAAGTTTGCATTATCCCCAAGCAGTTGACGCGGTAAAGTGTCTCGAACCCAGCGGTATCCGACCGCGCCCTTCATGGAATACCGATGTCCACGCCTCCGATCAGTGACTTTCACGCCTATCCCGACGCGGCGGGGCACTTTGGCCGCTATGGTGGCCGCTTCGTCGCCGAGACCCTGATCGAACCGTTGCAGGCGCTGGCCGCGGCCTACGACCAGGCACGGCAGGATCCGGCATTCATCGCAGCCTACGACAAAGACCTCAAGCACTACGTGGGGCGGCCCAGCCCGATCTACCACGCCGAGCGCCTCAGCCGGGAAGTCGGCGGCGCCCAGATCCTGCTCAAGCGCGAAGACCTGAATCACACCGGCGCGCACAAGATCAACAACACCATCGGGCAGGCCCTGTTGGCCAGTCGCATGGGCAAGACCCGGATCATTGCCGAGACCGGCGCCGGGCAACACGGCGTGGCCAGCGCCACCGTCGCGGCGCGACTGGGGCTGGAATGCGTGGTCTACATGGGCGCCACCGACATCGAGCGCCAGAAGATCAACGTCTATCGGATGAAGCTGCTGGGAGCGACCGTCGTGCCGGTCACCAGTGGCTCGGCCACGCTCAAGGATGCGCTCAACGAGGCGATGCGCGACTGGGTCACCAACGTCGCGGACACCTTCTACATCATCGGCACCGTCGCCGGGCCCGATCCATATCCGCGCATGGTGCGCGACTTCAACGCGATCGTCGGTCGCGAGGCGCGCGCGCAAATGCTGGAAGACTATGGCCGTCTGCCCGATGCGCTCACCGCATGCGTGGGTGGCGGCAGCAACGCCATTGGCTTGTTCCATGCCTTCCTCAACGATCGGCAGGTCGCCATCTACGGTGCAGAAGCGGCCGGCGAGGGCATCGCCAGTGGGCGCCATGCGGCCTCGATCGCCGCGGGACGCCCGGGCGTCCTGCACGGCAACCGGACGTACGTGATCTGCGACGACGACGGCCAGATCATCGAAACCCATTCGGTCTCCGCCGGCTTGGACTATCCCGGCGTGGGTCCCGAGCACGCGTTCCTGGCCGACAGCGGACGGGCCACCTACCTGGGCATTACCGACGACGAGGCGTTGGCTGCATTCCACTTGCTTGCGCATACCGAAGGCATCCTGGCCGCGCTGGAGTCCAGTCACGCGGTGGCGCAGGCAATCAAGCTCGCACGCGATTTGCCCCGCGATGCGCTGGTGCTATGCAACCTTTCCGGTCGGGGCGACAAGGACGTGCACACCATTGCCGCCAGAGAGGGCGTCACGGTCGGCGGCTAGCAACCCTCTACTCCGTGAACACGACGCCTGGCCACGCTGGCCGGGCGATCCCACAGGCGCTGCGGCGTCGGGCAGGACAGGCAACGCAAGACAGGATTCACATGAGCCGCATCGCAGACAAGTTTTCCCAGCTTCGCGCGCAAAACCGCAAGGCGCTGATCCCCTTCATCACCGCCGGCGATCCGTCGCTGGAGGCCACCGTGCCAGTGATGCATGCCTTGGTGCGTGCCGGCGCGGACGTGATCGAACTGGGTGTGGCGTTTTCCGATCCCATGGCCGATGGGCCGACCATCCAGCGCAGCTCCGAACGTGCGCTGGGCCGCGGTGCGGGCATGGCCTACGTGCTCGAAGCCGTGCAAGAGTTTCGCCGCGAAGACGCCACCACCCCGGTGGTGCTGATGGGGTACCTGAATCCGGTGGAGATCCACGGCACGGAGCGATTTGCGCAAGCGGCCGTGGTCGCGGGCGTCGACGGCGTGTTGTTGGTCGATCTGCCGCCCGAAGAGGCCACCGAGACCCGTGAAATCTTCGCTGCCGCCGGCCTTGACCTGATCGTGCTGGCCGCGCCCACCACGGGCGATGCGCGCCTGGCGACGGTGTGCGACCACGCGCGCGGCTACCTGTACTACGTCAGTTTTGCCGGCGTCACCGGCGCCGATCGCCTCGACGCGCAGGCGGCGGGCCAGCGCCTGCGGCAATTGCGGGAACGCTCCCCCGTGCCGGTCGTGGCCGGGTTCGGCATCAAGGATGCCGCCGGCGCCCGCGCCATGGCGGCAGATGCCGATGGCGTCGTGGTGGGCAGCGCGCTGGTCCAGGCGCTGGAAGGAGCCGCCGACAGTGGCCAGGCCCGACGTCGGGCTGAGGAATTCCTGGCACCCCTGCGCGCCGCGCTGGATGCGGGCTGA
Organism: Stenotrophomonas sp.; assembly: GCA_036403795.1. Taxonomy (GTDB): domain Bacteria; phylum Pseudomonadota; class Gammaproteobacteria; order Xanthomonadales; family Xanthomonadaceae; genus Stenotrophomonas_A. The sequence goes on along the minus strand of DASWQJ010000001.1, from coordinate 15,118 downwards.
AGCCCTGCATACGGGGGCGAACGGCCGGTGCGGGGCTGGCGCCCCCTCCGGACGCCTGAGCTAGACTGTCGCCCCTCTGCGGCTTTCGGGCCGCCTTGAATGGATCGTCACCACCGCATGAGCTGGCTCAGCAAACTGATGCCGTCGGGCATTCGCACCGACAACACCCCGAGCAAGAAGCGCAGCGTCCCCGAAGGCCTGTGGGAAAAGTGCAGCAGCTGCGGCACGGTGCTGTACCGGCCCGAGCTGGAGGAGAACCTGGAGGTGTGCCCCAAATGCGGCCACCACATGGCCATTCGTGCCCGCGCGCGCCTGGCGTCGCTGTTCGACGAGGGCAGCACCAGCGAGATCGCTGCGCACCTGGGTCCGATCGACGTCCTCAAGTTCCGGGACCAGAAGAAGTATTCCGATCGCATCAAGTCCACCCAGAAGGCCACCGGCGAGTACGACGCGCTGGTGGCCATGCGTGGGCTGTTGAAGGAGCGCCCGCTGGTGGCGGCTTCGTTTGATTTCGCCTTCATGGGCGGCTCCATGGGGTCGGTGGTCGGCGAACGGTTTGCCCGCGCCGCCGAAGTGGCACTGGAGCTGGGTTGTCCGTATGTGTGCTTTTCGGCGAGCGGCGGCGCACGCATGCAGGAAGGCCTGCTTTCCCTGATGCAGATGGCCAAGACCTCCGCGGCGCTGGGTCGCCTGCGCGAGGCCGGGCTGCCTTACATCTCGGTACTGACCCATCCCACCACCGGTGGCGTCTCGGCTTCGTTCGCGATGCTGGGCGACGTCAACATCGCCGAGCCGCAGGCATTGATCGGCTTCGCCGGCCCTCGCGTCATCGAGCAGACGGTGCGCGAAAAATTGCCCGAAGGCTTCCAGCGTTCGGAGTTCCTGCTCGAACATGGCGCCATCGACCAGATCTGCGATCGCCGCGAGCTGCGCGATCGCCTGGCCGACCTCACCGCGATGATGATGCGCCAGCCCGAACCGGGCTCGGCCGAGCCGGTCGCTGCGGCATGAGCGCACGCAAGTATTTCGGTACCGACGGTATTCGTGGCCGGGTCGGGCAGGGCGCGATCTCGGCCGACTTCGTGTTGCGCCTGGGCAATGCGCTGGGTCGCGTGCTGGGCGGCGCCGGTGTGCGCCGGCCGGTGGTGTTGATCGGCAAGGACACGCGGATTTCCGGCTATATGTTCGAGGCCGCCCTGGAAGCGGGGTTGGTCGCCGCCGGTGCCGACGTGCAACTGATCGGGCCGATGCCCACGCCGGCAATCGCGTTCCTGACCAGCACCTTGCGCGCCGATGCCGGCATCGTGATCAGTGCCTCGCACAACCCGCATTACGACAACGGCATCAAGTTCTTTTCGGCCGAAGGCGAGAAGCTCGATGACGCCACCGAAGCGGCGATTGAAGCGGCACTGGAAGCGCCTTTCCTGACGGTGGACTCCGAGCGGCTGGGCAAGGCCTCGCGCGCCCGCGATGCGATCGGGCGCTACATCGAATTTTGCAAGGCGAGCGTGCCGCGCGGCTTCAACCTGCGTGGCTTGAAGATGGTATTGGACTGCGCGCATGGCGCGACTTACCACATCGCCCCGCTGCTGTTTCGCGAGCTGGGTGCGGAAGTGGTGGTCATCGGCGCCGCGCCCGATGGTCTCAACATCAACGACGGCGTGGGCTCGACCCACATCGACAACCTTGCTGCCAAGGTGCGCGAAACCGGCGCCCAGTTGGGCATCGCGTTCGATGGCGACGGCGATCGCGTGCTGATGGCCGATGACCTGGGCAATGCCGTCGACGGCGATGACCTGCTTTACGTGCTGGCCCGTTCCTGGAAGGCCAGCGGTCGCCTGAAGGGCACCGTGGTCGGCACGCTGATGACCAACTACGGGCTGGAGCAAGCGCTGGCTTCGCTGCAGATTCCCTTCAAGCGCGTGAAAGTCGGCGACCGCTACGTCCACCAGGCGTTGGTCGAAGGGCAGGGCGTACTCGGCGGCGAAACGTCTGGGCACATGTTGTGCCTGGACCGGGCGACCACCGGCGATGGCATCGTCAGCGCGCTGCAGGTGCTCGAGGCGCTCGGGCGGCAAGGCGAAACGCTGCGCCAGGCGTTGAGCGATCTGCGCAAGGTGCCGCAGCAGACCGTCAACGTGAAGCTGCAAGGCAATGCGAAGGACACGGTGGGCGCCGCTTCCGTACAGCAGGCGCTGCAACAGGCGCAGGCCGCCGTCGAGGGGCACGGCCGCGCATTCCTGCGGCCTTCGGGCACCGAGCCGGTCGTGCGCGTCACCGTGGAAGCCGACGATGCGGGGCTGATGCAGTCCACGCTCGATGCCCTGGCCGAGGCGGTTCGCGCGGCAGCGTGAGGCAGTCGGCAGGCAGTGTGCGGAACGCCGGCCTTGCGTCGGCGTTCTGCTTTGGACCTCCGCCTGGCGTAGAACAGGCGGTGCCGGGGCTTAACGGCCTTCTGTCACAATGCCCATTCCGGCCCAGGCCGGTCGATCTTCACTTCATTCAGGTAGCGCCGTGAGCCAGATCCCCACCCTCGACATCACCCGTTTCGATACCGACCGCGAGGCCTTCGTGGCCGAGTTGGGCAGTGCTTATCGCGAGTGGGGCTTCGCCGGCATCCGCAACCACGGGATTCCCCAGGCCGAGATCGACGCGGCCTACGGTGTGTTCAAGGCATTCTTTGCGTTGCCCGACGAAACCAAGCGCCGCTACCACGTACCCGGCAGCGGCGGTGCGCGTGGGTATACCGCCTTCGGCGTGGAGACCGCCAAGGACTCCAAGCACTTCGACCTCAAAGAGTTTTGGCACATCGGACGCGAGATCCCGGACGACTCGAAGTATCGGCCGGTGATGCCGGCCAACCTGTGGCCTGCCGAAGTGGCCGGCTTTCGCGAGGACGGCTACAACCTCTACACCCGGCTCGACCAGTTGGGCGCGCGGGTGCTGTCGGCGCTGGCCCTGCACATCGATCTGCCGGAAGACTATTTCGTCGACAAGACCCACTCGGGCAATTCGATCCTGCGGCCGATCCACTACCCGCCGATCACGACCGACGACATTCCCAACGTGCGCGCCGGCGCCCACGAAGACATCAACCTGATCACCTTGCTGGTGGGTGCGAGCGCGGCCGGCCTGGAAGTGAAGTCCAAGCAGGGCGAGTGGGTGCCCTTTACCTCCGACGCCGACACCATCGTGGTCAACATCGGCGACATGCTGCAGCGGCTCACCAACCATGTGTACCCGTCCACCACCCATCGGGTGGTCAATCCGCCGGGCGGTCTGGCGCGGCAGCCGCGCTACTCGGTGCCATTCTTCCTGCACCCCAACCCGGACTTCGTGATCGACGTGCTGCCCTCGACCGTCACCGCCGACAACCCCAGCCGCTACGCCGAGCCGATCACCGCGCAGGGGTACCTTGAGGAACGCCTGCGCGAGATCAAGCTCAAGTAGACCTGGGTCCGCCCACGGAGGGCTGGCGCTTCGAGACAGAGCCGGTCCCGTACCGGCTCTTTTCGTTTCCGACGTTGACCGGCAAGCGCACTGGATTGTCCTGTCGTTGTCCACCCATAACCGACGGAGATCGCGGTATGGATTATTCTTATACCCTTTTGCGGGAGTGACCTCGATGCGTCGCAAGATCGTGGCCGGAAACTGGAAGCTGCACGGCAGCCGTCAATTCGCCACCGAGCTGGTGGCACGCGTGGCGACCGGTATGCCGCTGGATGGCGTGGAGGTGGTGGTCCTGCCGCCGCTGCCGTACTTGGGCGACTTGATCGAGGATTTCGACGGCCAGCACCTGCATTTCGGGGCCCAGGACGTCAGCAGCAACGAAAAGGGCGCCTATACAGGTGAGGTATCGGCCTCGATGCTGGTCGATGTGGGCGCGGATTTCGGCCTGGTGGGCCATTCCGAGCGCCGCCAGTACCACTTCGAAAGCAGTGAGCTGGTGGCGCGCAAGTTCCTGGCCGCCCTCAATGCGGGCCTCACTCCGATCCTGTGCGTGGGGGAATCCCTGCAGGATCGCGAGGCCGGACTCACCGAGCAGGTCATCGCCGGCCAGCTGGCACCCGTCCTGGCCCTGGTCGGTCCGGCCGGGTTCGAGCGGGCGGTGGTGTCCTACGAGCCCATCTGGGCGATCGGCACCGGACGCACCGCCAGCCCGGCCCAGGCCCAGGCCGTCCACGCCTTCATCCGTGGTCAAATCCGCGAGCTCGATGCTAGAATTGCCGATTCGTTGCCGATCCTCTACGGCGGCAGCGTCAAGCCCGATAACGCCGCGGAACTGTTCTCGCAGCCCGATGTCGATGGAGGGCTGGTAGGCGGCGCGTCACTGGTCGCCGAAGACTTCCTGGCGATCGCCCGTGCAGCGGTCGGTCGCTGACACCTGATCCAATCGCCAAGTTGATCGTCCGGGGACGGATTCTAAAATGCTGATGTTGATCCTCAATGTGATCTATGTGCTGGTCGCTCTCGCGATGATTGCGCTGATCCTGATGCAGCGTGGCGCCGGCGCGGCCGCCGGCTCCGGTTTCGGCGCGGGCGCCTCCGGCACCGTGTTCGGTTCGCGCGGCGCTTCGAACTTCCTCTCGAAGTCCACCAAGTGGCTGGCCGTCGTGTTCTTCGGCATCAGCCTCTTCATGGCCTGGTATGCCGGCCACAGTGCCCGCCCGGCCGACGCCGGCCTGGGCGTGATGACCTCGCAGGGAGGCGCCCCCGCGGCCCCGGCCGGCGAGCTCACCCAGACCCTGCCGCAAGCGCCGGCGAACGAAGCCAAGGTGCCTACTGCACCCGTCGAGCAGGCTCCGGTCGCGCCCGAAGAAAATGGCCAGGGGCAGCCCCAAAAACGCTGAAGCCGGTTACAATACGCCGCGCACTGTTTCAGCCGGTGCGCAACGTAAGCCCAGGTGGCGGAATTGGTAGACGCACTACCTTGAGGTGGTAGCGACTTAGGTCGTAGGGGTTCGAGTCCCCTCTTGGGCACCATTGTTTGGCTGCGGTTCCTGCGGGTTGTGGCAACGCCTGCCGCGGGTACCGCCTATACCCCATGCCGGCGCCCCACGCGTCCAGGCAGAGGCAAGAGAGAATCGCTGTGCTGGCCGAATATTTGCCGAGTCTGCTGTTCCTGGTCGTCGCAACGGGCATCGGCATCTCGCTGATGCTGATCGGCCGATTCCTTGGGCCCCGTCGCCCCGACCTCCAGAAACTCTCGCCGTACGAATGCGGCTTCGAAGCATTCGAAGACGCGCGCATGAAGTTCGACGTGCGCTATTACCTGATCGCGATCCAGTTCATCGTCTTCGATCTGGAAATCATCTTCATCGTGCCCTGGACACAGGTCTTCATGGACATCGGTGCCCGTTCGCTGGTCACCATGGGCCTGTTCGTCGGCATGCTGTTCCTCGGTTTCATTTACGTCTGGAAAAAGGGAGCCCTGGAATGGGAGTGATTCAGACCCTCGACCGTCTGATGACCAATCCGATCCCGGAAGGTCGAATCGACGACATCCTCCGCCCTGAGGGCGAGAACCCGCTCCTCGAGAAGGGCTACGTCACCACCAGTGTGGACGCGCTGCTCAACTGGGCGCGCACCGGCTCGATGTGGCCGATGACCTTCGGGTTGGCCTGCTGCGCGGTGGAGATGATGCATGCCGGCGCCGCACGCCTGGACCTGGATCGCTATGGCGTGGTCTTCCGACCGTCGCCGCGTCAATCCGACGTGATGATCGTGGCCGGCACCCTGGTCAACAAGATGGCCCCGGCGCTGCGCAAGGTGTACGACCAGATGCCCGACCCCAAGTGGGTCATCTCGATGGGCAGCTGTGCCAATGGTGGCGGTTACTACCATTATTCGTACTCGGTGGTCCGCGGATGCGATCGTATCGTGCCGGTTGACATCTACGTGCCCGGCTGCCCGCCGACGGCCGAGGCGTTGGTCTACGGCATCCTGCAGTTGCAGAAGAAGATCTGGCGTACCCAGACGATCGCCCGTTGAGTGCAGCCCGTCACCGCAGTCCGTACCGCAGCACCTTGACCGCAACAAGCTGACCCGCCTTCCCCTTACAAAGCAGCCAAGCCCCCATGGCAGAGCAAGCAATCTTCTTCACCGACCGACTTGGTGCGCGTTTCCCCGGCGCGCAGGTCTTCGTGGTCGAACCGCGCGGCGAAGTGACGCTGGAAGTGTCGGCCGAGCAGTGGCACGCCACCTGCCTGGCGCTACGTGACGAACTGGGTTTCGAGCAACTGTCGGACCTGTGCGGCGTCGACTACCTCGGCTATGGCAGCGACGAGTGGGATACCGACGACGTCTCCTCGCAAGGCTTCAGCCGTGGCGTCGAGGGCAAGTCCGTGGGCCGCTTCGGCTGGGGTGAATTCCCGACCGCAGAGGCCGGCGACGAAACGCTTCCGATGCCGATGCCGCAGCAGCGCTTTGCCGTGGTCGCGCAGCTGATCTCCTACCAGCACAACCGCCGCCTGCGGGTGCGTTGCTACGCACCCAACGACGAGTTGCCGGTCGTGGCTTCGGTCTGCGACATCTGGCCGGGCGTGAATTGGTTCGAGCGCGAGGCCTTCGATCTGTTCGGCATCGTCTTTGCCGGGCATCCGGACCTGCGCCGCATCCTGACCGACTACGGTTTCGTGGGCCATCCGTTCCGCAAGGATTTCCCGCTGATCGGCAATGTCGAAGTGCGCTACGACGAAGAGAAGAAGCGAGTGATCTACGAGCCGGTGACTTCGGTCGAGCCGCGCGTGGGCGTGCCGCGCGTGATTCGCGACGATGCGCGCTATCAGACGGCGGCCGGTGAGTCGCAGACGGAGGCCGCCAAGTGAGCGAGTTCCACCAGGCCGGCGAAGCATTCGCCAGCAATCCTGCCGAAAGCAAGCAGGAGATCCGCAATTACACGATGAATTTCGGCCCGCAGCATCCTGCGGCGCACGGCGTGCTGCGCCTGATCCTGGAAATGGACGGCGAAACCGTGATGCGTGCCGATCCGCATATCGGCCTGCTGCACCGTGGCACCGAGAAGCTGGCCGAGTCCAAGCCGTTCAACCAGTCGATCGGCTACATGGATCGCCTGGATTACGTGTCGATGATGTGCAACGAGCACGCCTACGTTCGTGCGATCGAGACCCTCATGGGAATCGAGGCGCCGGAGCGTGCCCAGTACATCCGCACCATGTTCGACGAGATCACCCGCATCCTGAACCACCTGATGTGGGTGGGTTCGAACGCACTCGACCTGGGCGCGATGGCGGTGATGCTGTATGCGTTCCGCGAGCGCGAAGAGCTCATGGACGTGTACGAGGCGGTCAGTGGCGCGCGCATGCATGCGACGTATTACCGTCCGGGCGGCGTGTACCGCGACCTGCCGGACCACATGCCGAAGTACAAGGAATCGCGCTGGCACAAGGGCAACGCGCTGAAGCGGCTCAATGCCGCGCGCGAAGGCACCATGCTGGACTTCCTGGAAGATTTCACCAACGAATTTCCCAAGCGCGTCGACGAGTACGAAACCCTGCTCACCGACAACCGCATCTGGAAGCAGCGCACCGTGGGCGTGGGCGTGATCCCGCCCGAGATGGCGCGTGCCTGGGGCATGACCGGCGTGATGTTGCGCGGTTCGGGCATCGAGTGGGACCTGCGCAAGAAGCAACCCTATGCCAAGTACGACGCCGTGGATTTCGACATCCCCGTGGGCGTTGGCGGCGACTGCTACGACCGCTATCTGGTTCGCGTGGCCGAGATGCGCGAATCCAACCGCATCATCAAGCAGTGCATCCGCTGGCTGAAGGCCAATCCCGGCCCGGTCATGGTCAAGAACTTCAAGGTCGCGCCGCCCAGCCGCGAGGACATGAAGGACGACATGGAAGCGCTGATCCATCACTTCAAACTTTTCAGCGAAGGCTACTGCGTGCCGGCCGGCGAGACCTACAGCGCCGTGGAAGCGCCGAAGGGCGAGTTCGGCTGCTACCTGGTCTCCGACGGTGCGAACAAGCCGTTCCGCGTGCACCTGCGCGCGCCGGGCTTCGTGCACCTCTCGTCGATGGACGCCATCATCCGCGGCCACATGCTGGCCGACGTGGTGGCGATGATCGGCACCTACGATTTGGTTTTCGGTGAGGTCGACCGATGAAGGCGACAGGCAATTTCGAAGCGGCGCGCGACGTCGATCCGCAAGTGGTGTTGAGCGACAAGACGCGCGCTCACATCGATCATTGGCTGGCCAAGTTCCCGCCCGAGCGCAAGCGCTCGGCCGTGCTGCAAGGCCTGCATGCCGCCCAGGAGCAGAACCAGGGCTGGTTGACCGACGAGTTGATCGCCGGCGTCGCCAAGTACCTGGAGCTGCCGCCGGTGTGGGCTTATGAGGTCGCGAGCTTCTACTCGATGTTCGAAACCGAGAAGGTCGGCCGCAACAACGTCGCTTTCTGCACCAACATCAGCTGCTGGCTCAACGGCGCCGAAGATCTGGTCGCGCATGCCGAGAAGAAGCTGGGCTGCAAGCTGGGCCAATCCACGGCCGACGGTCGCGTTTACCTCAAGCGCGAAGAAGAGTGCCTGGCCGGTTGTGCGGGTGCGCCGATGATGGTCATCAACGGCCATTACCACGAGCAGTTGACCAAGCAGAAGGTCGACGAACTGCTGGACGGGCTGGAGTAAGCGCATGGCACATCATCCCCACCAATCCAAGGGTCCGGTCGGTCCTGCGCCGCTGCCCCACCAGGTCTGCTACACGACCCTGCATTACGACACCCCCTGGTCGTACGAGAGCTATCTCAAGACCGGCGGCTACGCGGCGCTGCGCCGGATCCTCGAAGAGAAGATCTCGCAGGCCGACGTGATCGAGATGGTCAAGCAGTCCGGCCTGCGCGGCCGCGGCGGCGCGGGCTTCCCGACCGGGCTGAAGTGGTCCTTCATGCCCAAGGGCGACATGCAGAAGTACATCCTCTGCAACTCGGACGAGTCCGAGCCGGGCACCTGCAAAGATCGCGACATCCTGCGCTACAACCCGCACTCGGTGGTGGAGGGCATGGCCATTGCCTGCTACGCCACCGGTTCGACCGTGGGTTACAACTATCTGCGCGGCGAGTTCCACCACGAGCCGTTCGAGAATTTCGAGCAGGCCCTGGCCGACGCCTATGCCAATGGCTGGCTCGGCAAGAATGTGCTGGGCAGCGGCGTGGACATCGACATCTACGGCGCGCTGGGCGCCGGCGCCTACATCTGCGGCGAAGAGACCGCGCTGATGGAGTCGCTGGAAGGCAAGAAGGGACAGCCGCGCTACAAGCCGCCGTTCCCGGCCAATTTCGGTCTGTATGGCAAACCGTCCACGATCAACAACACCGAGACCTACGCCTCGGTGCCGGCGATCATCCGCAACGGCCCGGAGTGGTTCAAGGGCCTGAGCAAGACGGCCAACGGCGGCCCGAAGATCTTCTCGGTCTCCGGCTGCGTGCAGAAGGGCGGCAACTTCGAAGTGCCGCTGGGCACCACCTTCGACGAATTGCTGGAGATGGCCGGTGGCCTGAAGCCGGGTCGCAAGCTCAAGGCGGCGGTTCCGGGCGGCGTGTCGATGCCGGTCCTCAAGGCCGACCAGCTGGCCGGCCTGCAGATGGACTACGACACCCTGCGCAATCTGGGGACGGGCCTGGGATCGGGCGCGATCGTGGTGCTGGACGACAGCGTGTGCTGCGTGCGTTTTGCCTGCCGCATCTCGCAGTTCTTCCACAAGGAATCCTGCGGCCAGTGCACGCCGTGCCGCGAAGGCACCGGCTGGATGCACCGCGTGCTGGAGCGCATCGTCGCCGGCAAGGCCACGATGGAAGACCTGCACCAGCTCAAGGCCGTCGCCGGCCAGATCGAGGGTCATACGATCTGCGCTTTCGGTGAAGCCGCGGCCTGGCCGATCCAGGGCTTCCTGCGTCAGTTCTGGGATGAATTCGAGTACTACATCGTCAACGGCCGTTCGATCATCGACGAGCAAATGGGAGTGGCTGCGTGAGCGCACAGCCTGTGAATCCGAACGTGCCACCGGACCACGTCACCGTCGAGATCGATGGCCAGAGCCTGGTCGTGCCCAAGGGCTCGATGATCATCCAGGCCGCCGACAAGGCAGGGATCCCGATCCCGCGCTTCTGCTATCACGAGAAGCTGCCGATCGCGGCCAACTGCCGCATGTGCCTGGTCGATGTCGAGAAATCGCCCAAGCCGGCGCCGGCGTGTGCCACGCCCGTCATGGACGGCATGAAGGTCGCCACGCGCAGCGAGAAGGCGCTGAAATACCAGCGCAGCGTGATGGAGTTCCTGCTGGTCAACCACCCGCTGGATTGCCCGATCTGCGATCAGGGCGGCGAGTGCGAGCTGCAGGACGTGTCGCTGGGCTATGGCCGTTCGGTCAGCCGCTTCAACGAACGCAAGCGCGTGGTGCCGGACGAGGATATCGGTCCGCTGGTCACCACCGAAATGACCCGTTGCATCCAGTGCACGCGTTGCGTGCGCTTCACCGCGGACATCGCCGGCACGTATGAGCTCGGCGGCATGTATCGCGGCGAGAATCTGCAGATCGGCACCTACGATGGCAAGCCGCTCACCACCGAGTTGTCGGGCAACGTCATCGACGTGTGCCCGGTGGGTGCGCTGACCAACAAGGTGTTCCAGTTCCGTGCCCGCCCGTGGGAACTCACTGCGCGCGAGTCGCTGGGCTATCACGACCCGATGGGTTCGAATCTGTTCCTGCACGTGCGTCGCGGCGAAGTGCTGCGCGTCGTGCCGCGCGACAACGAGCTGGTCAACGAGTGCTGGCTGTCCGACCGCGACCGTTATTCGCACCAGGGCCTGTACAGCGCCGATCGCGCGGTCAAGCCGCTGAAGAAGGTCAATGGCGAATGGGTCGAGGTGAGCTGGGCCGAGGGCCTGGCCGCGGCGACCGAGATCCTGCGCGCCCACCAGGGTGACGACCTCGGCGTGCTGGTCCATCCGTCCGCTTCGAACGAGGAGGGCGCCTTGCTGGCGCGCCTGGCCGAAGGCCTGGGCAGTGGCAACCTCGACCATCGCATTGCCAATCGCGACTTCTCCGATGGCGCCGTGGCCGAGCCGTTCGCCGTGCCGCTGGCAGAGATCGAACAGGCCGACGTGGTGGTGATCGTCGGCAGCAACGTGCGGCACGAGTTGCCGCTGCTGCATGCGCGCCTGCGCAAGGCCCAGCAGTTGGGCCGCACCCGCATCCATGTGGTCAATCCGGTTGATTTCGACTTTGCATTCAATGTCGCCGGCAAGCAGATCGTCGCGCCGTCGCAGATCGCTGCTGCACTGGGCGATGCCGCGCTGGTCGACGGCGTCAAGGGCGCGACCAAGGCGGTGGTGATCGTCGGCGGGCTGGTCGAGAACCACCCGCAGGCGGCCACGATGCGTGCGGCGGTACGAGCGTTTGCGACCGCCAATGGCGCCGCGTTGTGTCGTATTCCGCAAGGTGCCAATGCAGTGGGCCTGACCACGCAGGGCGTGTTGCCGACCGGTCGCGACGCGGGTGCGATGTTGGCGCAACCACGCTCGGCCTACGTGGTCTATGGCATCGAGCCGGGCCTGGACTTCGCCGATGCCGCTGCTGCGCGCACCGCGCTGCATGGCGCCAAGGTCGTGGCTTTCAGCCAGTTCGCCTGCGCTTCTACCCGTGATGTCGCAGACGTGATCCTGCCGATCGGTGCATTGCCGGAAATCGATGCGACGCTCACCAATCTGGATGGCCGCGTGCAGGTCGCCAAGGCCGGCGGAAAGCTTCCGGTCGAGGCCCGCGAGGGCTGGCGCGTGCTGCGCGCACTGGGCGGCGAGCTGGGGTTGGCGGGTTTCGAGTTCACCGACCTGGCGGGCCTGCGGGCCGGCATGCAGGCGCGCCCGGTCAAGCCGAGCGTGTCGGCCCAAGCTCCGGTGGCAAGCGAAGGCCTGGAAGTGGCTGCGACCGCAGCGATCTACCGCACCGACGCCGTCGTGCGCCGCGCCGCTGCCTTGCAGGCACATCCGCTGAACGCGGCGCCGGCCGTGGTGTTGCACCCGGAGCAGGCCGCACAGCTGCAGGTTGCCGAAGGTCAGATGGTCAAGGTGGGCACCGACGCCGGTAAGGCGACGCTGCCGGTGGTCCTGGACAAGCGGGTCGCCGCGGGCACGGTCTGGATCGAATCCGGCCATGGCGCTACCGCGCCGCTCGGCGCCGGTCGCGTAACGGTGGTGGCTGCATGAACGAGATGCTGTTGAACGCGGTCGATCCGCTGCACCAGTGGTTGGTCGGGCTGGGCGATATCGGCGTGGTGCTGTGGATCATCGCCAAGATCCTGGTGATCGCCGTGCCGGTGATCATCGCGGTGGCCTTCTACGTGGTGTGGGAGCGCAAGCTGATCGGCTGGATGCACGTGCGCCATGGGCCGATGTACGTCGGCATGGGCATCTTCCAGGCGTTCGCCGACGTGTTCAAACTCCTGTTCAAGGAGATCGTGCAACCGACGAACACGCACAAGGCGCTATTCGTGATTGCACCGTTGATCACGCTGGCGCCGGCCTTTGCGGCCTGGTCGGTGGTGCCCTTCGACGCCAAGCTGGTGTTGTCCAACGCCAACGTCGGGCTGCTCTATCTGCTGGCGATGACCTCGCTGGGCGTGTACGGCATCATCCTGGCCGGTTGGGCTTCGAACTCGAAGTACGCGTTCCTGGGCGCAATGCGCTCGGCTGCGCAGGTGGTCAGCTACGAAATCGCAATGGGCTTTGCCCTGATCGGCGTGATGATTGCCGCCCAGAGCGTCAACCTGAGCGAGATCGTGCTGGCGCAGGGCGGCAACTCGGGCTTCTTCGACTGGTTCATGATCCCGCTGTTCCCGTTGTTCATCGTGTACTGGGTGTCCGGCGTGGCCGAGACCAACCGTGCGCCGTTCGACGTGGTGGAAGGCGAATCGGAGATCGTGGCCGGCCACATGGTGGAGTACTCCGGCGGCGCGTTCGCGCTGTTCTTCCTGGCCGAGTACGCCAACATGATCCTGGTCAGCTTCCTGGTCTCGATCTTCTTCCTGGGCGGCTGGCTGAGCCCGATCCAGGGTTGGGTGACGGCCGACGTGTCGCCGTGGGTCAACTGGATCTGGACCGGCGGTTGGCCGTGGCTGCTGCTGAAGGTGGTGTTCTTTGCCAGCGCCTACATCTGGTTCCGTGCCTCGTTCCCGCGCTATCGCTACGACCAGATCATGAGGCTGGGCTGGAAGATCTTCATTCCACTGACGATCGTGTGGATCGCAGTGACGGCTGTGATGGTGTTCTACGGCGTGATCCAGAAGGGCGTGTAATTCGATGAACAAGATCACCCATTACTTCAAAAGCCTGTTGCTCCTCGAGCTGCTCGGCGGACTGTGGCTGACGCTGAAGTACACCTTCAAGCCGAAGTACACCGTGCTGTACCCGATGGAGAAATTCCCGCAGTCGCCGCGTTTCCGTGGCCTGCACGCGTTGCGTCGCTATCCCAACGGGGAAGAGCGCTGCATCGCCTGCAAGCTGTGCGAAGCGGTGTGCCCGGCGCTGGCCATCACCATCGATTCGGCCAAGCGCGAGGACGGCAGCCGCCGTACCACGCGCTACGACATCGATCTGTTCAAGTGCATCTTCTGCGGTTTCTGCGAAGAGAGCTGCCCGGTCGATTCGATCGTGGAGACCCACATTCTTGAATACCACTTCGAGAAACGTGGCGAAAACATCGTCAACAAGCAGCAGCTGCTGGCGCTCGGCGACCGTCTCGAAACCGAGATCGCCGAACGCCGCGCCGCCGACGCCGCCTTCCGCTGAGGTCATGATGGACTGGGTCAATATTGCTTTCTGGGCCTTCTCCGCCATCGCGGCGGTCTCCGCGGGCGCGGTGATCAGCGTGCGCAACCCCGTGTATGCGGTGTTGTGCCTGATCCTGACGTTCTTCTCGGTGGCCTGCGTATGGCTGCTGGTCGGGGCCGAGTTCCTGGGGGTCACCCTGGTGCTGGTCTACGTCGGCGCGGTGATGGTGCTGTTCCTGTTCGTGGTGATGATGCTGGACATCGACACCAGCCGCATGCGCGAGGGCTGGGTGAAGTACCTGCCGGTCGGCGTCGTGGTGGCGGCGATCATGCTGTTCCAGATCGTGACCCTGGTGGGCGTGAAGTCGCGCTCGGCCAGCGCACTGCCGGACAATGCCGCTGCCCAGGCCGCGGACACCTCCAACCTCACCTGGCTGGCGCACAGCTTGTTCACCCAGTTCCTGCTGCCGTTCGAATTCGCCGCCGTCATCCTGACCGTAGCGGTGATCGCGGCCGTGATGCTGACCCTGCGCAAGCGCACCGGCATCAAGACCCAGGATCCTTCGGTGCAGACGCGCGTCAAGTCGAAGGATCGGCTGCGCATCGTCAAGATGGCCGTCGAGAAGCCGGTTCCGCCGGCGCCGCCCGCCGCCGGCGGCAACACCCAGGAGGCAAATTCGTGATCACCCTCGGCCACTTGCTGGGCCTGGGTGCGGTGCTGTTCTGCATCGCCCTGGCTGGCATCTTCCTCAACCGCAAGAACGTCATCGTGTTGCTGATGTCGATCGAGCTGCTGCTGTTGTCGGTGAACATCAATTTCATCGCGTTCTCCCGCCAGATGGGCGACCCGGCCGGCCAGCTGTTCGTCTTCTTCATCCTGACCGTCGCCGCCGCCGAGGCCGCCATCGGCCTGGCGATCCTGGTGACGCTGTTCCGCACGCGCCGCACGATCAATGTGGCCGAAGTCGATTCGCTGAAGGGCTGACCCGAAGATGGAAATCACACTCTCCAAGGGCCTGCTCATCGCCGTGGTGCTTGCACCGCTGGTGGGCAGCATCATCGCCGGCCTGTTCGGTCGCCAGGTGGGCCGCAAGGGCGCCCAGTACGCCACCATCCTGGGCGTGGCGATCAGCTGCGCCCTGTCGTGCTACGTGCTCTACCAACTGGTGGGGCAGGGTGCATCGCCCTTCAACCAGAACCTCTACACCTTCTTCGAGATCGGCCACTACTCGGCGCATGTCGGCTTCATGATCGACAAGCTGACGGCGATGATGATGGTCGTGGTGACCTTCGTCTCGCTGCTGGTGCACATCTACACCATCGGGTAC